>JAYVNN010000340.1:0-30664 GCA_043758435.1 Chthoniobacter sp. | reverse complement strand
TTCCACGACGCCCAGCGCCAGAAATAAACGTAGAGATTGCGCAGGTGTTTCGCGTGCGCGCCCACGCCCCATTCACGCGGCGGCATCCAGTCGGCGAGCGGCGCGGATTTTTCTGCCGCGGCGTTTTCACCCTCGATCCAGCCGCCGCGGCCCTTGGCCTTTTCCTTGTACGGCGGATTGCCGATGACGACGGTGATCGGGGCCTCGCGTTTGATCCGGTTCGCGTCCTTCCGCGAATTGGCGATGGGCGCGAGGATGCCGGGAATCCAGCCCTCGTCGTCCTCGGGATTGCCGAGCGTATTCGTGACGAACATGCGCGCGGGCACGCTCGGCGGTGCGCCGGTGAGATCGACGATCTCCGCGAGGATGCGAAGCTGCGCGACGGCGAACGGGCCGAGCTGCATTTCAAAAGCAATGAGCCGCTGCACCGCGGCGGCAACCGCGGGACCGACTGCGCCTTCTCCCTCGTTTTCCGCAAAGTGTTCGGCGATGCGCCGCAAAACGCCGAGCAGGAAAGTGCCCGTGCCGGTCGCGGGATCGGCGACTGTGACCGACGAAGAGGCGAGCCCCGTTTTCTGCCCAAAACGGTCACTGCGCAGCACATCATCCACGAGCCGCACCATCGTTTCGACGACCTCCGGCGGCGTGTAGTAAGAGCCGGTCAACTTGCGCAGCGCGCGGTCGTACACTTCCAGAAAATCCTCGTAGAAATAAAGCCACGCATCGGGCCGGCCTTTGCTGATCTTTGGCCAATCGACGCTGTCGAGCACGCGGGTGAGGGTGCCGAGCGAGGTCTTGAGCACGGCCTGGTTTTCGCCGCTGTCGGTGAGGAGCTTCAGCGCCGCGCCGATGAGCGAACTGGTCTGCGCCAGCTCCTGCGCCACCTGCGCAAAGCCGCCCGCGAGGCGGATGCCTTTGGCCCGTGCCATGAGCAGGCCGAAGGTGACGGCCTGCGCGTAGCCGTCGGCGAAGGTCTTGTCGCTGGCCTCGGGGAAAAGCAGCTTGCGCCAGTCCGCGGCGAGCGAGGTGAGCGCGGGGCTGTGCCGCACGAGCTGCTCGGCCACTTCATCGCGCAGCAGGCGGCAAAGCCGGGCGCTGACGTGGGCGAGCTCCTGCGCACTGCGCGGCGGGAGCGGCTCCCAGCGGAGGAAATTTTCAAACAGCCCGAGCAGTCCCGGCGGCGCGGCGAGCTGGCTGCCGGAGGTTTCGATGTCGCCGCAGAGGCGGACGACCGCACCGACCAGCGCGCCGTTTTGCCAGAGGCTGAATTCGTTGCCGTCGGTGTAGATGAGGTTCGGGAGCGACTGGAGTTTTTCCCACTGCGCCCGGTCGTGCGGATCGCGAAAACGGCGCGGATCCGCGCCTTTGCCGGGCGCTTTCAACTCCACGAAACCCACCAGCGCGCGGCGGACGGTGATGGCGTAGTCGGGCCGCGTCTGCAAATCCGCGACCGCCGATTCGCCGACGGCGGCGAGGTCCCTGCGCGGCACGCCGGCCAGCTCCGCGCAGTCCGCCAGCAACTGCTCGAACGGCGCGCGCAACTGATCCTCGGGGTTCCCGCTCGCGGCGGGGTTCGCGAGTTTGTCTTTCGCTTTCGCGCCGAAAGCGGCGACGGCTGTGGGCAGGGCGGGCATCCTTTGGTGGGTCGCGGCGGAGCGTGCCGGCCGCGCGCGCTTTCATCAAGCCGCGCCTTTGCGGCGCGCCGCTGTAGGGGAAGCTGTCAGCTTCCCCTACAGCGGCAGGCGTCAAGGCGGGGATGCGGTTCAGCGGTTTTTGTCTTTGTCCTTTTCCTTTTCGGTGCGGCGGGCGTCCTGCGCGGCTTGCTGTTGGGCGGCCTGGGCGGCCTGGGCGGCCTGGGCTGCTTGCGCCGCCTGCTGCTGGGCGGCGCGTTGCGCTTCCATTTGCTGACGCCCGGCCTGCTCGCGCTGGGCGTCCACGGCGCGGCGCTGCTGGTCGGCCTGCTGCCTGGCATTTTCCTGGGCGGCACGTTGCTGCTCCATTTGCTGCTGGCGCTGTTGATCGAGGGCTTGCTGGCGGGCGCCGTCTTGGGCCGCGCGTTGCTGCTCCATCTGCTGCTGGCGGCGCTGTTCGAGAGCCTGCTGTTTGGCGGATTCCTGCGCGGCGCGCTGCTGTTCCATCTGCTGCTGGCGTTGCTGTTCGAGAGCCTGCTGGCGGGCGGTGTCTTGGGCGGCACGCTGCTGCTCCATCTGTTGCTGGCGGCGCTGTTCGAGAGCTTGCTGTTTGGCCGCTTCCTGGGCGGCCCGCTGCTGTTCCATTTGCTGCTCGCGGGCGCGTTCGGCGGCTTGCTGTTTGGCGGCGTCTTGGGCGCGTTGCTGATCCATCTGCAACTGCTGGCGCTGCCCGGCGATTTGCTCCTGCTGCTGGCGCTGCCGGTCCGCCGCCTGAGCTTCCATCTGCTGCTGCTTCACGTCGGCTTGTTTCGCCGCGTCGGCCTGACGTTGCGCGTCGGCCTGGCGCTGGGCTTCGAGTTGTTTTTGCTGGGCGACCGCTGCCGCGGCATCCGTTTCGCGCTGGCGGACCATGCGCTCCTGGCCAGTCTGCAGTTTTTCGCGCTCCGCCTGCGCGGCGCGCTGCTGCTGCTGGGCCTGCATTTTTTCTTTCTCGGTGCTGGTCGTGGCGGCCTCCGCCGCTTGCTTTTGGCGCATTGCGGCGGCGTTGACCTCGGCTTCGCGCTGATGGCTGAGGCGCTCCTGCTCGCCTTTGACCTTTTCAATTTCCGCCTGCGCCGCGCGCAATTTCTCCGTCTCCATTTTCTGCTGCTGCGTGTTCGCCTGCTCACGCGCGGTCGTCTGCTTTTCGCGAAGCGCACTGGCGTTTACATCAGCCTCGCGCTGCCGCGCCATCCGCTCCTGCTCGACCTTGAGTTTGTCCGCCTCCGCCTGCATGGCGCGGAGTTTCTCAGCGTCCATTTTTTGCTGCTGAATGTTCGTCTGTTCGCGCGCGGCTTTGGCCGCCTCGGCTGCTGCCTGCGCCGGTGCGGCGGGATCCGTGCCGGGCGTATGAAATCCTCCGACCGGCGCATCTCTCATCGGTTTCGGTCCGCGGTCTTCGCGCGGTTGAACGGGCGGTTTTTCCGCATCCGGCGGCGCGACCACCACGGGATTCTGCACGGCTTCGCGCTCCATTTTCGGACGATCATTTTTTCCACCAGCGCGCGGGTCGGCGACCTTCTCCTGCGCCGGTGCGGTCACGACAGGATTCGTCACGGCATCCTGATTGAAGGGCTTCAGCGGGCCGCCGTTCACCGCGGGCGGAGTGTTCACCTCGCCATTTTTTCCGCGCCCGTTTTCACGCTCCGTGCGCGCGACTCCACGAGGATCAGCTGGCGGCGTTGCACCGGGCAAAACTGTCGCGCCGCCCTCTCTCATCGGCTTCGAGGGGTCCGTTGCCACCGTCGCGGGCAGCACCGGCGCGACGGGATTCCCAGTGATCGCCGACGGTTGACGTTCGCCTTTTTCGCGCGGCCCTTTGCCGGTGAAGACGGGCGACAGGGCGTGCGCGTCGGCCTGCGCGGGCACCACTTGCAAATCCGTCGCGACCACCGCTTTCGCGGGCGCGGTGTAGGGCGTGAGCCCTTTCGTTTCGCGTTGAAAATGCTGCCGCAAATCGTCGCGCACTTTTCCGTCTTTCACACCCGCCCAGCCCGTCGTCACCCGATCTGCGGCGAAAACGCGCTTCACTTTTTCTTTCAAAAACGCGGGCTGCACCGGCGGCGCGACGATGGGCGCATTGACGATGAGCTGGTTCCCCACGGTGCGCGCATTCGGCGACCAGAGGCCCGGCCCGCCGTGAAAATCCTGCCGGTCGAAATGCGTGGTGCGCACGAGTTTCAGCGCCGGGATGGGCCGCTCGCAACGGCGGCTGATGACCGTGTAGCTCGGCCCGCCGTTGTAAATGACCGGCACGTCGCCGTAGGTGTTGTAGGTGATGTTGGTGATGTTCACCGTGTTGCGGATGATCGTCACATTGCGCGTGTGATTCACGATCACGAGCCGCAGCACCGGCGCTCCGAAATCGCGCACGCGGCAGAAATTGTAAAAGCCCGGCCCGATGTCGCAGACCGTATCCACCCATGTGCTGATGCCGATCTCCGGCTGCCAGTGGGCGCGCGGCGGCAGCGGCGCCCAGCCGATGTAGTCGTCGCTATTGCGCCACGAAACCCACCCCGGCCCCCACTCGTAATCCGGCTGCCAGCACCAGCCCACGGCCTCCACATTGATCCAGCGCCCGTAGTGATAGACGATGCCCGCAAACTCCTCGTAGCCCACCCATGTCCAGCCCGCATCGGTGAAAGCCCAGTAGCCATCCGAGTAAGGCACCCAGTCCGCATCCACGTCCGTGGGTCGCCAGCAGAGGCCGTAGCCGGTGACCTCGACCCATTCGCCGTAGGGCAGCAGCGCATCGTAGAAATAGTCGAACGAGACATCCGCAGCATGCGCGGTGCGAGGGGCGGCGAGCGGGAGCAGCGCGGCGAGGAGGAAAAAAAGGAGGGCTTTGAATTTCATGGCGGTAATAGCTTCGGACTGAATGGGCGCGCATTCATTCAATGAATTTCTTTTCAACACAGAGACGCCATCACGCTTGGCACCCTCCCTTCGCCGCTTAGAATTCGCGCCCATGAAAATCATCGCCGCACTTTTTTCCGTCCTGCTCCTCATCGCCCCGCAAGCCGCTCGGGCAGAGGGAAAGAAGCTCCTCGTGGGCATGGAGCTGGCCTATCCGCCGTTTGAAATGCGCGACGAGCGCGGCGACCCGGCGGGCGTCAGCGTCGATCTCGCGCGGGCGCTCGGCGAGGCGCTCGGGCGGCCCGTGGAAATCCAGAACCTGCCCTTCGACGGCCTCATCCCCGCGCTCAAGACCGGCAAGATCGACCTCATCATTTCCTCCATGACCGCCACGCCCGAACGCGCGCAGTCGATTGATTTTTCGGAGCCGTATTTGCAGACCGGCCTGTGCCTGCTCGTCGCTGCGAAAAGCGACATCCAGACCATCGCCGACGCCGACAAAGCGGGCCGCAGCATCGCCGTGAAGAAGGGCACCACCGGCCATCTCTACGCCCTGCGCGCCCTCAAAGCCGCGCGCCCGCTCGTCCTCGAAAAAGAAAATGCCTGCGTCCTCGAAGTCGTGCAGGGCAAGGCCGAGGCCTTCATCTACGACCAGATGTCCACCTTCAAAAACTGGCGGCAAAATCCCGACACCACGCGCGCCATCCTCACGCCGTTCCAGCAGGAGAGCTGGGCCATCGGCCTGCAAAAAGGCAACGCCGACCTCCGCGGGAAAGTGAACGCCTTCCTCGCCGGCTACCACGAAAAAGGCGGCTTTGAAAAGCTCGGCGACAAATGGCTCGGCGAGCAAAAGGCGGAGTTCAAGAAGCTCGGGATTCCGTTCTATTTCTAGCGCGGCGCGAAGCCGCCGCGTCTGTAGCGGAAGCTGCCAGCTTCCCTTACAGACGCGCGGCAGGCGCGGGCCGAATCTCGGAATGCCGGATGTGCCCGCCGAGATAGGCGGTGCGGGCGAGGATGCCGGCCTCGATAAGTGAGAGGATGAAAACCGCGAGGACTACGGCCCGCGGAGGTGCCGCCGCTTTTCGCCCGGCGATGAGTCCGCCGAGCGCGACCGCACCGAGCACGCCGATGCCGATGAACGCATCCAGCGCCGCGCTTTCATGCGGATGGACGAGCGCTTCGTCCACATCCACGCCGGGCATTTCCATGATGACTCCCTCAGCGGGCTCGCCGGTCAGATAGACCGGCACCGTCAGCACGGCGAGGGCGACGAACGCGCCCAGACAGACGCCGAAAAGTTCCGCGCGCTTTTTCCACAAAGCGAAAGCGAGCAAACATGCGGCGAAAGCGACGCCGACGACGGGGATGTGATTGATCGCGAGATGCCAATGCGCAGCGTTCATTTATGCCTCCTTGGTGGCGCGAGTATCCGGCTGTTTTTGCGCCGCGTCGAGTGCGGCTTGGCGACGGAGCGTTTGCTATTTCGCCCATCGCCCCGATACTCGCCGCCCGCGATTTCCAGCGCCACACATTATGCCTTTCCAAGCCCTCGGTCTCGAACCCCGCATCCTCGCCGCCCTCAAAGACGCGGGCTACACCGAGCCCACGCCCATCCAGGCCGCGGCCATCCCGAAGATTCTCGCGCGCACCGATGTCATCGGCATCGCGCAGACCGGCACGGGCAAGACCGCCGCCTTTGTCCTCCCGATGCTCCAGCTCCTCGGCGTGAAGCCGCTCGTGGGCCGGCGCATCCGCACGCTCGTCCTCGCGCCCACGCGGGAGCTGGTGGTGCAGATCGAGGAAAACGTGCGCGCGTATGCGCGGCACATGCCCATCCGTATGGCCACGGTTTTCGGCGGCGTGGGCGAGCGCCCGCAGGTCCAGGCGCTGCGCGATGGCACGGAGATGATTATCGCCACGCCGGGCCGCCTGCTCGACCTCATGAGCCAGCGTCACGGCGACTTTTCCTCGCTCGATTTTCTCGTGCTCGACGAAGCCGACCGCATGCTCGACATGGGCTTTCTCCCGAGCATCCGCCGCATCGTGAAAGCGCTCCCGAAAAAGCGGCAGACCCTGCTTTTCTCCGCCACGCTCTCGCCCGAGATCGAGGCGCTCACGCACGAGTTTCTTTTCCAGCCGAGCACCGTGCAGGTGGGCCGCCGCTCGAACCCCGCCGAGACCGTCACGCAGGTCGCCTACGAGGTGCCGCGCCACCTCAAGCTCGCACTGCTCGTCGCGCTTTTGGAAAACCAGGAGTTCAACACCGTGCTCGTCTTCTCCCGTACGAAGCACGGCGCCGACCGCATCGCCCGCAAGCTCGAAGCCTGCAAAATCAAGACCGCCACGCTGCACTCGAACAAGTCGCAGAACCACCGCCTGCGCTCGCTCGCCGCCTTCAAGGCCGGCGAAGTCCGCGTGCTCGTCGCCACCGACATCGCCGCGCGCGGCATCGACGTGGACGGCATTTCGCACGTCGTGAACTTCGACTTTCCCATGACCAACGAGGACTACGTCCACCGCATCGGCCGCACCGGCCGCGCCAACATGGTGGGTGACGCGCTCAGCTTCGTCTGCCCGGATGAGCACGGCGACCTGCGCTCGCTTGAGCGCTTCATCGGCCGCGGCATCACGCGCAAACGACTCGACGGCTTCGACTACACCGCCGCCGCCCCGCCCGAACCCCCTGCCCCGCCGCGCGGCCCGCGCCAGCAGCAGCAGCGCCGTCCGCAGCGTGGCGGAAATGAGGGCGCCCCTGGTAGTGGCGGCGGCCGGCGCGAAGGCGGTTACGGCGGACGCGGCAACCGCCGTTAGGCCTGGTGGCGGTGCGAGTGTGAAGACACGTCGCAAACCCCGTGCGACCCGCTTTAGCGGATGCGGATGTAGGTTCCGCGATCGGACCGGTCTTCCTGCGCTTTGCGCGCACCGCGGGCGTGGATGTCCTCCTCCACCTGATGCAGTTCCTCATGGATGTGCGCCAGTTCCGCCCGCATACGCTGCACTTCCACGTAGCCCGTATTGAGTTCGTCATTGACGTGATTCAGCTCCGCGTAAACGTGCGCCAGCACCGCCCGGATTTCCTTGTTTGAACCGCCCGCATTGACCTCGTCCTGGACATGATTCGCCATCGCCCGCGTGTGCTGGATCTCCTCGGTCAGCGCTCGAACCTCCTCACTTACAGCTTTCTTTTTTTTCTTCTTATCACCCGCCAGCGCGGCTGGGGGGCTGGCGATGAAAGCGAGGGCCAATAAGACAGTGAGGAAGCGGAGGAATGTTTTCATGATGTTTTTTCGTATATGCAGCGGAGGTCAGACGTGTCGAAGGACGAATAATTCAAAGCCCCCGCACCCTTCGCGGGTTTTGACGCGCCCGCTCATTCCGCAAACCGCCCGCACAGCCGTCGCGGCGGTTGCCTAACGAACCGGCCAGCACCAGCATTGTCCCGCCATGCACGACCCCTTCTCGATCACCCGCCGGCATTTCTTTGGCCGGACGGCCAATGCCATCGGCAGCGCCGCGCTCGCGTCGCTGCTGAATCGCGATCTTTGCGCCGCGCCGGACCTGAGCACGCGCGGGGCTTTGCCGGTGCTGCATTTTGCGCCGAAGGCGAAGCATGTCATCTACCTGCACCAGTCGGGTGCCCCGTCGCACGTCGATCTTTTCGACTACAAGCCGGAGATGCAGAAGCATCACGGCGAGGAACTGCCGGCGTCGATCCGGCAGGGGCAGCGGATCACGGGGATGACTTCGGGGCAGAAGGCGTTTCCGGTGGCGGCGACGAAATACAAATTCGCGCAGTCGGGAAAAAGCGGGCTGTGGCTGAGCGAGTTGCTGCCGCACACCGGGAAGATCGCGGATGACATTTGCCTAGTGCGCTCGATGCACACGGACGCGATCAATCACGACCCCGCGATCACTTTCATCCAGACCGGGAGCGAGCAGCCGGGGCGGCCGTGTCTCGGGAGCTGGCTGAGCTACGGGATCGGCAGCGCGAACCAGAATCTGCCGGCGTTCGTGGTGCTCATTTCGCAAGGGACGGGCGAGCTGAATGACCAGCCGCTGATGTCGCGGTTGTGGGGAAGCGGGTTTCTACCGAGCAGTTATCAGGGCGTGAAATTCCGCAGCAAAGGCGACCCGGTGCTTTACATCAACAACCCGCCGGGCATCGACGACTCGTGCCGGCGCGAGATGCTGGATGCGGTGAAAGGGCTGAACGAAATGCAGGCGTCGGCGCTCGGCGATCCCGAGATCGAGACGCGCATCGCGCAGTACGAAATGGCGTATCGCATGCAGGCCAGCGTGCCGGAGCTGATGACGCTGGATAAGGAACCCGCGGCCACTTTCGAGCTGTACGGTGAAGAGTCGAAAACGCCCGGCACCTTCGCGGCGAATGCGCTGCTCGCGCGGCGGCTCGTGGAGCGCGGCGTGCGTTTCGTGCAGCTCTATCATCGCGGGTGGGATCAGCACGGGAACCTCGCGGGCGCGCTGCCGAAGCAGTGCCACGACACGGATCAGGCGAGCGCGGCGCTGGTGCTGGACTTGAAGCAGCGCGGGCTGCTCGATGAGACGCTGGTCATCTGGGGGGGCGAATTTGGCCGCACCGCCTACGTGCAGGGCGACATCAACAACCCCGGCTACGGCCGCGACCATCACCCGCGCTGCTTTTCCATGTGGATGGCCGGCGGCGGCATCAAGCCCGGCCTCAGCTACGGCGAGTCCGACGACTACTGCTACAACATCGTCCGCGATCCCGTGCATGTACACGACCTCAACGCCACGATTCTCCGCTGCCTCGGCCTCGACCACGAGCGGCTGACCTACAAATTCCAAGGCCGCGACTTCCGCCTCACGGATGTGCATGGGAAAGTGGTGACGGCGATCCTTGCCTAAAGGCTGGCGGGCCGCTCTCCTCCGGTCCACCCAAAGTTCCCCCAGAATGAAGACAAAACCCATGTGCCGATTCGGCCGAAATCGCCGGCTGTTCGCCAAAAGTGGAGCCCGGACTTTTGTTGCGGCCATGCTCGCCGGCTTGGGCGCGATGGCGGAGACGGATGTCTGGATCGGCGAAAGCAACGGCAACTGGAGCACCGGTGCGAACTGGCTGGATGGCACCGCTCCGCTGGCCGGCGGCGATGCGTTGCAAATTCTGCGCTTCACCAATCCAGGCGTCAGCGCTCCGACCTCCACGAATAATCTGCCGGGGACATTCGCGCTCAATGCGCTGCTCTTCGAACAATTCTCGCCGGGCATGTTCACGCTCGCCGGATCGCCGCTGCGACTGACGGGCACGACTCCGACGATCGGGATTCTCGGCACGGGCTCCAGCACCATCGCGACGGGACTGATCCTCGGCCCGACGAGCGGGTCGGTGAGCATCACCGGCAGCGGGAGCGGCAGCCTCACCATTGCCGGCACGATCAGCGAATCTGGCGGTGCGCAGCGCCTGGTGATCTCGGCCACGCCCGCGACGGCAAACGTGCAGACGATGACGCTCAGCGGGACGAATACGTTCACCGGCGGCGTGCTGCTGCAATCCGGCAATCTCGCGCTAAACAGCAACGGCGCGCTGGGCACCGGCGCGTTCACAGTACAGGGCGGCACTTTGCGGCTGGGCAGCGTCACCGTCGCCAATGCCGTCGCGCTCGAAGCAAATCTGCTCATCCAGGCGGCCAGCTCGGCCACGTTGAGCGGAGTCATCGCCAGCACGACGGCGGGCACCGGGCTGGATCTGCGCTACACCAGCGGCACGCTCACGCTCACCGGCGTCTCGACCTACAGCGGCGCGACGACGCTGGACAAAAGCCTCGCCGCCTCGGTCGCGGCGTCCGCCGCGGGCACGCTGCGGCTGAGCGGCAGCGGCTCGCTGCTGAACAGCCCCGTGATCCAAATCAACGCGGGTGGCCTGCTGCTGCTCGACACCGCGACGACCGGCACCGTGAACCGCCTCGGCGACAGCGCCGAGATTCGCCTGCGCAGCGGACGGCTGACTTACGGATCGGTTTCTGGAAACGCCACGGCGCAAATCGAAACCGTGGGTGTGCTGAGCGGCGCGGGCTATTCGACGGTCAATGTGTCGAACACTTCGTCCGGCAGCGTACGCCTCGTGGCCGGCGCGCTGAGCCGCATCGAGCGCGGCACGTTTCTCTTTTCGGGGAGCAGTCTTGGAAATTCTTTCGCGGGTTCCGTGGGCAACGTGCTTTTCACCGCCGCACCGGCCGGCCTGGTGGGCGGCGGCGGCAGCGGTAGTGACACGAGCATTCTGCCTTTCGCCATCGGCGACACGACGGCCGGCGGCAGCGGCACCAGCTTTGTCACCTACAGCGCGACCACGGGCATCCGGCCGCTCAGCGTGACGACGGAATACACGGCGAACCTCACCACCGCGCTGGCGACCAGCAACGTGCGGCTGACCTCCGCCGTGACCAATGACGTGGCGCGCTCCATCAATGCGCTGGCGCTCAGCGGCGGGTCGCTCACGGGCACCGGTTCGCTGACGGTCAATGGCGGCGCCGTCCTCGTCAGCGGCAGCACCGCGAGCGTGGCGAATAGTTTCATCTTTGGCACGCGCGAGGCGAATTTTTTCACCGTCACCGGGCTCACCGTCAGCGGCGCGATCGGCGGCTCCGGGGGCCTGACCAAATCCGGCACCGGCCAGCTCACGCTCACGGGCGCGAACACTTTCACCGGCCCGCTGACGGTCAACGCCGGCGTGCTCAGCTTTTCCTCCGGTGCGGGAATCGGTGCCGACAATTCCGCCATCGTCATCAACAACGGCCAGGGCGCGGGCCTGACCTACACGGGCGCGGGCGCGCTGACGCTCGCCCGCCCGATCGAGGTGCGCACTGGCGTCGCGCGCTTCGAGACGCAGGGCGGCGACCTGACGCTCGCCGGCGGGATCAGCGGAGCCGGCGGGGCGCGTTTCGCGGGCAGTTCCGCCCGCACGGTGGTGCTCGCGCCGGCGAACTCGTACAGCGGCCCGACGGTCTTCGCCGGGCCAAGCGTGCGGGTCGGTTCCGATGCGGCGCTGGGCAGTGGCGGCGCGGTCGATTTCGCAGGCGGGCGCGTGGTGCTCGGCGGCAACTGGACGACGGGCCGCGAGATTTCGATCAGCACCGCCGGCACGCTCGATACCGCGGGTTTCGCCGCGGCATGGTCGGGCGAATTCACCGGCACTGGCGGCTTTGCGAAATTAGGCAGCGGCGAGCTGACGCTTTCTCGCAGCGCGCTTTTCAGCGGTGCGGTGACGATCAATGCTGGGACGGTGCGGCTCGCGGATGCCGGCGCTTTGTGGAGCACGGCGTACACGATCGCCCTGGGCGCGGGCCTCGTCCTCGATCAATCGGCTGCCGCCGGCCTTGATCGCGTGAACAACGGGGCGGCATTGACGATGAACGGCGGCGAGCTGCGGCTGACCGGCAATGCCGCGGGTGCCGTGAGCGAGACGGTCGGGAGCGTCAGTGCGCCGCTGGACATCGGCTCGAGTACGATCACGCTCGTCGCGCCGGGAAGTTTCGGCACGACCCTCCGGCTCAAGACCGGCATCACCGCCGGCAGCGGCGATTTTTTGCTGCGTGGCACTAACCTTGGCGGTGCGCCCGGCGGCGCGTTCACCCGCGTGCTCAGCGACCTCCCGCCCGCGCCCGGCACCCTCCTGCTCAATGTCGTCGCCGATCCTTCCGCCAGCGGGCCGGGCGCGTCGTTCGCCATCTACGACGCGACCGCCGATGCCGCCGGCACGATCGGTTACCGGCCGTTCCGCGCGGGTGAATTCACGACGGGAGCCGTCCTGCAAAACCCCGCGAACGGCGGCGCGACAGACGCCTCGGCGCATTACCTCGCCGGTGCGGGAACGACGGCCGCGGGCGCGTCGAATACGATCCAAAGTCTCACGCTCGACAGCGGCGGCAGCGTGAGCCTCGCCAGCGGCCAGACGCTGAATATCACGAGCGGCGGCGTCCTGACGCGCAGCGGCGGCGGGACGGTCGCGCTGAGCGGCGGCACGCTCGCTTTCAATGCGACCGCGGCGAACTTTTACGCGGCGGGTGACGCGACCTTGAACAGCGCGGTCACCGGGAGCGGCGGCTTCAAAAAAGCCGGACCCGGCGTGCTCACCTTCGGCGGCGCGGCGGGCTACAGCGGCGGGACGGGCATCGTCGCGGGCACGCTGCGCGCCGGTGCGGGCGGCACTTTCGCGGCGCAGCGCGTGAGCGTGGGCGCGGCTTCGGTCCTGGCTTTTGCCACGGGCACGGCCAGCGTCGGCGCGGTCACGGGCGCGGGCGAAGTGGCCATCGGCACCGGCACGCTGACGCTCGGCGCGCTCGGCAGCGACTTCTCGTTTGCCGGCAGCTTCACGGGCTCCGGCGGGCTGCTGCTCACCGACGGCGGCAACTCCGCGGCGTTGCGCGAATTCACCGGCACCAGCGCCTTCACCGGCGCGGTGACTTTGAATTCCGGCCGCCTCTCGCTCGGCCGTGCCGCCGCCTTGGGCAGCGGCCCGCTGATCGTGAACGGCGGCTCCCTCCGCGTGCCGTCCTCGGCCTCGGCGCTCACGCCGGCCTTTCAGCTCAATACCGATCTGCTCGTCCTCGGCAGCAACCGTCCGGCCTTCGGCGCCGGCACGACGGTGAGCGGTGCGCGCGACGTGGCGGTGCAGGGCAGCGGCGGCCTTTCCATCACCGGGCCCCTCACCCTCCCGGCGCGGCTGCGCGCGACGTTCGGCCCCGATGACGAGTTCATGCAGTCGCCCGGCGCGATCAGCGTGTCCGGCGCGCAGGGTGCGCTGCTCGCGGCGACCGAGGTGCGATTGAATGCAGGCGGCAGTCTCGAACTCGATTACAGCACGGCCTTCACCGGCGGGGCCGCGGGACGGCTCGGCGACACCGTGCCCGTGCGCCTCGGCGCGGCGACGCTGAAGCTGATCGGGAACTCCGCGGCCAGCGTTTCCGAAACCGTGGGCAGCGTGAGCGCCGCGGGTTTTTCGACGGTGCTGCTCACGCCCGCGCTCGCGAACACGACGGCGCTCACCGCCGCCACGCTCGACCGCACTGAGCGCGGCACTTTTCTCGTGAAAGGAAGCGCGGGAACGCTGGGTGGAGTGGCGGGCGCCAATGTCGGGCAATTCAAACTTGGCGCGGCTCCGGCGCTGATCGGCGGTGGCGGCGCGGGGCCGGCTACGAGCATCGTGCCGTGGGCCGTGGGGCAGGACACGGGCACCGGACTGGTGACGTACGACAGCAATGGCTTCCGCCTCCTCACTGCGGGCGAATATGCAACTTCACTCGCTGGCGCGCTGGCGACGCACAACGTGCAGTTGACCGCCACGGCGACGAACAACGGAACCCAGACGGTCAATTCGCTGACTTTCGGATTTGGCGGCAGCATTGCCGGCAGCGGGAAAATCATCGTGACCAGCGGCGTGGTGCTCCAGACCGCCGGAGTCAGCTCGACCCCGACCGTGATCGACAACCAGCTCGATTTTGGAACCGCGGAAGGGCAGATCTTTTTGCCGGGGACTTCCCCCGGCTCGGTCGGCGTGACCGGGGTCATCAGCGGCAGCAACGGGGTAACGCGATCCGGCACCGGGTATCTGACGCTGTCCGGCAGCAACACTTTTACCGGGCCGCTCACGATCAATGGCGGCGCGATCAATTTCTACACGCTGGCAAATCTCGGCGTCGGTGCCTCGCCGATCGTGCTGCACGGCCACGATGCGGAACTCCGCCTGCTGAGCACCGGACAGACGACGCTCGCCCGCGAGGTGAGGCTCGGCGGCGGCTTCAGCCGGCTGTCCACTTTCTATGCCGACACCAGCTTCGTCATTGGCGGACTCGTGAGCGGCGCGGGTGGTTTGCAAATCGGCGGCGGCGGGATGGTCGTGCTCGGCGCGGGTAATACCTACGCCGGTCCCACGATTGTCGCGGGCGGGCTGGCCATCGCGGCGGATTCCTCGCTCGGCACCGGCACCGGCATGTTTTTTTCCACCGGCGCGAATCTGCGGCTCGACGGCGACTGGACGACGGCGCGGCGTTTGGAAATCCAAGGATCCACGACGGTCAATACCAACGGCCACGACGCGGCGTGGAACGGCGCGCTGGTGCGGACGGGCAGCGGCGCGCTGACCAAGAGCGGAGCGGGCACGCTTGCGCTGAATACCGCGAGCACTTTCAGCGGCAGTGCCGCGGTGAGCGCCGGGGCGCTGCGGCTCGCCGGTCTCGGCGCATTGGCCACGACCAGTTTCACGGTTTCGAGCGGCGGCGCGCTCGTGCTCGACAACGCCGGCACCGTCGTGGCGGATCGGCTGGCCGACTCGGCCGCGATCGCGCTCAATGGCGGCGAACTCCGCCTGCAAGGCCGCGCCGGCTTCGCGGTTGCTGAAACGACCGGCGTGGTCACGGCTTGGCCGGGCAGTGTGGACACGATCACGCTGACTGCGCCGGGCTCCGCGGGCACCACGCTCCGGTTTGGCGGCGTGGTCAATTACGGCGTGCTGATCTTTCGCGGCGATCAACTCGGCGGCGCTCCCGGCGGCAGCCGCGTGACCTTTGCCGCGCCGCCAGTCCTCGGAAACGCGCTGGCTTCCGCATCATCGGCGGGCGGTGCGCTCGCGCTGGCCGTCTATGATGCGGGCACGGACGCCGCCGGGATCATCGGCGTGCGCCCGCTCGGCGCGGCGGACTTCACCACGGGCGCGGAAATCCGCAACCCGGCCAACGGCGGCACGACCCCGGTGACCGCAAATTTCCGCGCCACGGGCGCGACCACCGCGGGCGGCGCGCTCAACACCATCAGCAGCCTCACGCTCGGCGGTTCCGCAACGCTCAGTTTGGACGCAAGCCAGACCCTGGCCCTCCAAACGCCGGGCCTCCTCGTGGAAGCGGGCGCGAATGTGCTGGTGTCCGGCGGCACGCTTTCCTTCGGCACGGGCAGCGCGCTTTTTCACACCGAGGGTCCGCTCACCGTGCGCAGCGCGCTCACGGCCGGCTCGGTCACGAAGTCCGGCAGCGGGCCGCTTTTCTTCGAGCCCGCAACGCCCTACGCCGGCAGTTTCTACCAGTTCGCGGGCGCGGTGCGCGTGGGGCCGGGCGATGCGCTGCGCGACGCGGCCATCACCATGAGCGCGGGCACTACGCTCGACTTCGCCAGCAACCCGGCGGGCGTCGTCGCGCTCAACGGAACCGGCGCGGTGAGCCTCGGCATGAGCACGCTGCGGACGACGGGCAGCTCGACTTTCACCGGTGACATCAGCGGCAGCGGCGGCGTGCTGGCGCGCGGCAGTTTCGCGCTGCGCTCGCCGGTTTCGTACACCGGCGCAACGACGGTGATTGGCGACGCGGATTTTTCCAACGGCACGGAAACCTATGCCCTGCTCGACAGCGCGACCGCGCTCGGCAGCAGCAGTTTTGCCGCGCTCGGCGGAGCGGTGCTGCGGCTCGACAACTCGGGCCAGGTGCTCAGCCGCATCAGCGCCGTCCCGGTGGCGCTGAATTCCGGCCGCTTAGAACTCGTGGGCAACACGCTGACGCCGGTGGCGCAAAGTTTCGGGCCGCTCACCGGCACCGGTTTTTCCACGGTCAATGTGGACAACAGCAGCGGCCGCCGGCCGGTCACGGCGGCGTTCCCCAGCCTGCTCCGCCAGGATCGCGGTGCGTTCTTTTTCTACGGCGGCGCGGCAGATACGCGCGGCCCGCTCGGCGACGGGCTGGCGACGCTGACTTTCGGCGCGGGCCTCAGCGCGGCGCTGGTCGGGGCCAACACCACGGCGACGAACCGGCGCATCCTGCCCTTCGCGGCCAATACGGCGGACTCCAGCACCTACAATCTCGTCACCTACGATCCCGTCACAGGCATCCGTCCGCTCGCGGCGGCGGAGTACGCGTCCGCGCTCTCCGCGGGGAACAACGTACTGCTGACCGGATACTCGACAACGAGCGACGGCGACCTTTCGATCAACTCACTCACCTTCAGCTCCTACTACCTTTTTGGGACGGGCGCCTTGTCCATCGCCAGCGGGACGCTGCTCTCCACGCAGACGAGCGGGGAGATTACGAAAAACCTCGGTTTCGGTTCCGTCGAGGCGCACTTTCTCAGGTTCACAAATCTCCTCGTCAGCGGGGTCGTCTCGGGGACGAATGGGCTGACGAAATCCGGCTTCGCGGAACTGACCTTGAGCGGCGTCAACACCTTCACCGGCCCGCTGACGATCAATGCCGGGACGCTCACCATCACCAGTATGGCGAATCTCGGCGCGGACCCTTCCGCGATCGTGCTGAACGACGCCACGCTCAAGTTTGCCACACCGGGCGCGACGCTGACCCGCGCCTTGCGGCTGAACGGCGGCGGTTGGTCCGGCCTGAGCGGGCCGACCTCCGGCGGCGCGCTGACCGTCGCCGTGCCGATCACCGGCACGGGAGGGCTGCGGGCGACGGGGAACGTGACGCTCACGGGTGCGAATACTTTTTCGGGCGACGTTAAAGTCGGTGCCGGCTCCTACGACACGCCCAGCATCGGGACGTTGACGATTAACGGCGAGGCAGCGCTGGGTGCTGGGCCAAAACTGCTGCTCGGCGGCACGCTCGCGCTCAGCGCGCCGTGGACGACGAATCGCGCGGTGGAGATGATCAGCAATGCCGCGGTGCTCGACGTGGGCAGTTTCAATGCGACCATCGCCGGCCCGCTGACCGGCGCGGCTTATTCTTTCACGAAAACCGGGAGCGGCCGGCTCACGCTGAACACGACGGCGGGTTTCGCCGGGCCGCTGACGATTGCCGGCGGCAGCGTGCGCTTTGACAACGGCGGCGGGGTCGCCAACCGCTTTGGCGACAGCGCGAGTCTCATTCTCGCGGGCGGCGAACTGGAGTTGCTCGGCAACGCCACCGCCGCGACGGATGAACGCTTCGGCGCGCTCACGCTCGGCAGCGGCGGACTGAATCGGCTGACCGTGGCGGCACCGGGCAGCGCCCCGACGACGCTGCGTTTCACCACTTTCACGCCCGGCTCAAACCTCCTCACGATCCGCGCCGATGCGCTCGGCAACCCCACGGGCGGCTACACCCGCATCCTTTTCGATTTTGCGCCGGGCCTCATCGGCGGCGCGCTGCCCGGCGTGCGGCTCGCCGACGCGGCGGGTGAAGTCATCTCGCTGGCGACGTACGACGCCGGCACCGATGCGGCGGGCACCGTCGGCGTCCGCGCGCTCGGGGCAGCGGAGTATGAAAGCGGGAGCCCGATTCGCAATCCGGCCAATGGCGGGACGACGCCGGTCACCGCGAATTTCCGCGCCGCCGGGCCGGTCGTGACGGTCGGCGCGAGCAACACGATTCAAACGCTCACTTTCGGCGCGGGCGGCGCGCTCAGCCTTGATCCGGGGGAAACGCTCGCTTTCGCCAATGCCACGCTGATCGTGCCGCCCGGCGTCAATGACGCCGCGGTTTCCGGCGGCACGCTGGCCTTTGGCAGCCTCACCGCGGCGCTGTTTGTCGGCGGCGATGTGACGCTCGGCAGCCGCGTGGCCGGCAGCGCAGGGCTGCTGAAAGACGGCGGCGGCGCGGTGACGCTGGCCGCGCGCTCCGGCTTCACCGGGAGCGTGCAGATCGCACGCGGCACGCTGCGCCTCGGCGCGGATGAGGCGCTCGCCGGGCAGGACACGACGCTGAGCGCGGGCGGCACGCTGGCCGTGCTCGCCGGGCGCAGCGCGAGCGTGGGGATCCTCGCGGGCGCGGGCGCGGTCACGCTCGGCGACGCGGCGCAGCTCAGCGTGCTCACGAGCAGCGCTTTTCCCGGCGCGATCACCGGCGCCGGCACGCTGCGCATCGGCCCGAGCGTGCAGTATCTGCCCAATGTTTTCACGCCCGCCGCCGACTACGCCTTCACCGGGCCGACGCTCGTGGACGGCGGCACGCTCCGGCTGAACGGCACCGGCCGGCTGCTCGCGACCAGCGGCGTGGAAGCCCGCGCCGGCGGCGTGCTGTCGCTCGAAACGACGGTGCTTTCGCTCCCGGCGCATCTGCCGGTCACGCTCACCGCGGGCACCTTCAGCGTGCAAACCGGCAGCGCCGCCCTGTCCGCCGGGCCGCTCGCTGCGCGCGGCTTTTCGACCGTGCAGGTCGCCCATGACAACGCGGGCGTGCAACTCGACATCGACAGTCTCAGCCGCGGCTCCGAGGGCACGGGCAGTCTGCTTTTCAAAATGAGCAACGCCACCTTCGGCGCAGCGCCCGGCGCGGGCGTGGCGAATGTGCGCTTCGGCGGCGGCTTCGCCTCGCAGCTCGTCGGCGCGGGCACGAGCGCCGTGACCCGGCCCGTGGTGCCGTACGCGGTCGGCAGCTACCCGAGCGGCGCGGCCAGCGGGTACGGTTTGCTGACCTACGACGCCGCGAATGGTCTGCGGCTGCTCGCCGCGAGCGAGTATTCCAGCACCGTCGCCGCCGGCGCGAATGTGCGCGGCACGCCGGCCTTGGCGAACAGTGTCACAGTCGCCATCAATTCGCTTTTCCTGCAAGGCGTTGCCGGAAATCTCTACGGGACGGGAACCGTCCAAATCGCCAGCGGCCTCATCGTCGCCGACAACATCAGCGACATCAGCAACAACATCGACTTCGGCGCGGTGCCCGGCACCATTTTCTCGCTCGGCAGCACCCTCAGTCTCAACGGTCAGATTCGCGGCAGCGCCGGGCTCGTGATCAATGGCATCGGCAGCTTGAACAGCAGCGTGCGGATGTATGCGGGAAACACCTTCAGCGGTCCGGTGACACTGAACAATGCGGGGATCGATTTCACCGACGTTTCCGCGCTCGGCTCCGGCACCGAGCCGATCTCTTTCTTTGGCCTGGGTGCGTACAGCGCCTGGCTCAAAAACAGCGGCAGCAGCGCCCTGACGATCACCCGGCCGCTGATTCTCGGATCGGGCCAGGCCACCTTTTCCAGCGGTTCTGGCAGCGCGTTCACGCTGAGCGGCCCGGTCTCCGGTCCCGGTGGCCTGACGCTGACCAGTCCGACGACGCTCTCCGGGAACAATTCCTACAGCGGACTGACAAACCTCCGCAGCTCGACCACCATGGGCTCCAGCACCGCTTTTGGTAACAGCTCGAAGCTGCAGCTCGAACAGGGCGGCATCGTGCATCTGACCGCGCCGTGGACTTTCTCCCAGCCGGTGGAAATCCTCAGCTACGGCACGAACGGCGGCTTCGACACGAACGGCTTCGACGCCACGCTCCATGGCCCGCTCAGCGGCGATGTCGCGCAGGGCTGGGGCAAATCCGGCGCGGGCCGGCTCACCGTGGACGATGCCAGCGCCTACCGCGGCTCGATCACCGTCGCGGGCGGCGAGCTGCGGCTCATCGGCACGGTGCCGACGGGCAGCACGCTCACCGTGAACGCCGGGGCCACCGTCAGCGGCAGCATCCAGACCGGCCTTTTCTTCAACGTCTCCGGCACCCTCGCGCCTGGCGACGGCGTGGGGCCGATGCAGACCGGCCAGCTTTACCTCGCCGGCAGTTCCACCCTCGCCATCCAGCTCGTTTCCGCCGCGCTCTACGACCAGGTGCAGGTCACGGGCACAGTCACCATCGGCGCGTACGTGAACCTGACGCTCGACCTCGGCTTCGACCCGGTGGATTCCGTGGATCAGTTCACCCTCATCCTGAACGACGGCACCGATGCCGTGAGCCTCTCCGGCGGCGGACGCCTCAGTTACGCGGGCAACCCGCTCGATGAAGGCGAACTTTTTGCCGTCGGCAGCCAGTGGTTCCAGCTCAGCTACGCCGGCGGCAGTGGCAATGACGTGGTCCTTTCCGCCGTCGCGCCCGAACCCGGCAGCGCGGCGCTGCTCCTCACCGGCGCGCTGGCTTTCGCCAATCGCCGCGTCCGGTCGAAGCGGAGGGGATGACGCGAGCCACGCGGCATGAGCGGACGCATCCCTGCGCAGCCCAGCGCCACGCGTTCGCGTTACTATTCGTCTTTCCAAGTCTTCGCCGCATGAACAACCTCCCGGCGCTGAATCTCCAAAACCACACCCCATGAACTCCTCCCGTAACAAACTTTTCCTGATGATGGTGCTCGAGATCGCAATCTGGGGCGCGTGGCAGATCAAGATTTTCAGCTACATGGGGATGCTGAAATTTGCACCCGGTCAGCAGGCGCTCGTGGGCAGCGTTTTCGGCATCGCCTCGCTCGTCGGCATCTTTTTTTCGAACCAGTTTGCCGACCGCAATTTCGCGGCGGAACGGTTCCTCGCATTCAGCCATCTCGTCGGTGGCCTCGCCCTTGTCGGCACCGCTTTTGTCACGAGCTTCTGGCCGTTCTTCTCGCTCTTTCTGATCTACGGGCTGCTCTACGTGCCCACGATCTCGGTCACGAATTCCCTCGCCTTCGCCAACCTCGCCAACCCGGCGAAGGACTTCGGTTTTGTCCGCATGGGCGGGACCATCGGGTGGATCGTGGTGAGCTGGCCTTTCATTTTGCTGCTGAAAGATTCCGCCGGACCGCTGGAGACGCGCTGGATCTTTGTCGTCGCGGGCGTGATCTCTTTCGTGCTCGCTGCCTTCAGCCTCACGCTCCCACACACGCCGCCGCGCACCGACACGCACGGGCTCGACAAGCTCGCGTGGATTCGCGCCGCGAAGCTGCTCGGCACGCCCTACGTGCTCGTGCTCTTCCTCGTCACCTTCATCGACTCGACGATCCACAACGGCTACTTCGTCGTCATCGACGGCTTTCTCACCCGCGTCGGCATCTCGTCGAACATGACCATGGTCGTGAGCAGCATCGGCCAGGTCGCGGAGATCGTGACCATGCTCATCCTCGGCACGGTGCTGAAAAAGTTCGGTTGGAAATGGACGATGATCCTCGGCATTCTCGGGCACGCCTGCCGCTTCGGCGTGTTCGCGTTTTTCCAGGAATCGCCCGCGCTCATCATCGCCATCCAGGTGCTCCACGGCATCTGCTACGCGTTCTTTTTCGCCACGGTCTATATCTTCGTCGATGCAGTCTTTCCGAAAGACGTGCGGGCCAGTGCGCAGGGGCTTTTCAACCTGCTCATCCTCGGCGTCGGCATGGTTGTCGCCAGCCAGCTTTTCCCGCGGCTCGCCGCCGCCTACACGGTCAATGGCGTGGTCGATTACCACCGCCTTTTCCTCGTCCCCACGGGCATGGCGCTCGCGGCGATGGCGGCGCTCTTTCTCTTCTTCAAACCGCCGACCGAGCGTCCCGAGGACTTCGCCCCCGCCACGACTCCGCACTAAAACTGCGCGCGTAATTCCGCCGACGTCGCGCCGCTCGCGCGTAGTCCGCGGAGGCTGGTCGCGTCGTCGCGTTTCGCGAGGCGGAGGCCGTTCACGTCGGTCATCAGCGGGCAGTGGTGAAAGGTGGGCGCGTCGAGACCGACCGCGCGGTAGAGCAGGAGCTGGCGGCAGGTGCTGGTCAGCAAATCCGCGCCGCGCACGACTTCGGTGATGCCCATCGCCGCGTCATCGACTACGCAGGCGAGCTGGTAGCTCGGCAGGCCGTCTTTGCGCCAGACGAGGAAGTCGCCGAAATCGCAGCCCGCGATTTCCGCGTGCCCGCCGAGCGCGCTGTCGGTGAAAGAAATCCCCTCCCCATCCGGCACCCGGAAGCGCCAGTTGGTTTCGCCATCTGCCATCTGCCATGGGCCATGCCCCCTCCCCCGGCACGTTCCCGGATACACCGGCTCCTCCTCCCCCGCATGCGGCGCACCGAGCGCGCGGAGCACATCCTGCCGCGAGCAGGTGCAGGGGTAGATGGCCCCGCACGCGTGCAGCTTTGCAAACGCCGCAACGTAGTGCGCCATCCGCGCGCTTTGCACGTACGGCGCATGCGGTCCGCCCACATCCGGTCCCTCGCTCCAGCGCAGGCCGAACCACCGCAAATCCTCGATCATCGCCGCGCTGAATTCCGCGCGGCACCGCGCCGCATCGAGGTCTTCGCTGCGCAAGATCAGCGCCCCGCCCGCCGCTTCCGCCCGCTGCTGCGCGATCCAGAAAGTGCGCGCGTGTCCGAGGTGCAGGTAGCCCGTGGGCGAGGGCGCAAGCCGTCCGCGATAGCTGCGAGTGGATTTCACGCCCGCTCTTTTACGGCAAAAAACACCGGTGCAAAAGCCCTCGCCACCACCCGTTACTCCCGCGCGCCAAAGCCCTCGATGAGCACCGTCGCCTGCCGCACGTGCTCCACGGTATCCTCAAATTTCGGCGGCTCCCAGGTCGCAGGCGCGGGCGCATCCGTGAGTTGGGAAACGGACTCGAGAAAAGTCAGCAGCATGCTGCTTTTCACCGCGTAGTTCACATTCTGCGTGGTCGGCGAAACCAGCGCGCGGACGACGATCCCGATGACATTGCCGTTCATGTCGAACAACGGCCCGCCCGAGTTGCCGGGCTGAATGGGGACGCTCATCTGAAACATGCGCGGGTCATCGTGCAGCCCCGCGAGGCTGCTGATTTTTCCGTCCGTCAGCTTCGGCTCCTGGCCTTGCATGGCGGTGTTGGGAAAGCCCACTGTCGCCACCGATTCGCCGAGCTTCACGAGGCGGCTCGAACGGATGCCCAGGGCGACGGGAAAGCCACCGCGCAGCTTGAGCACGGCCATGTCATTCGCCGGGTCTTCGCGGACGAGATCGGCCGGTACGAGACCGGTTTTCGTGACCACTTTGAACTCCCGCGCGCTCGCCGTGAAATGCTGCGCGGTGACGAGATAGCCGCTCGGCGAAATGCAGAAGCCCGTGGCCGACGAAACGCGCTGATCGGGCGCGGGTCGGCCCGCATCGGGCTGCGGCGCGGGGCGGCGCGGCGTGGCGCGCTCGACGGTGCGGGCCGGCACATTGTGCGCAAAAAAAGTCGTGGCGAGCCGCTGCTGGAGTTCGTCGAAAGCGAGATCGCTCATCGTGTCATAGGCGGACTTTCCCTGCGTGCGTTCGGACAAATACTGCGCCGGCTCGAAGTCGAACTTGAAGTTGAACGGCGGTGCCGCCGGCACCACGAGGTTTAGATCGAAGGTGAAAACCAGCCCGAGGTAGCCGTTGCCATCGCCCATCTCGATCACCCGATGAACCGGAACATCCGGCAGATTGGCCGTCCATTGCACGGTCAGCGCGGGTTTGTCAAAACCGGCCGGATTGCCGGAAAACCCGCCGCCGCGCTCGAACTCCATGACATCCGCCGCGACAACATTTTCAAAACCATGCTGCACCAGACGGATGATCGCCTCCTCGCGCCGATGCACCATCTCCCGCGAAAAGCTCGTCGCGATGGACGGGAGCTGGAGGCCGCCCAGTTGCTGCCGGTTGATGCGTTGATACACGCGCAGGTAGTCATCCAGCGCGGAGAGCTGTGCCTCGGAACTGCCGCCAAAGCGCACCTGCACGACCGAGCTGCCATGCTCGTCGAGCCAGGTGACGAGCCGCGCCATCGCCGCGCTCGCGGCGGCATCGCTTTCGGTTTTCGCGTGGTCCCGCGCTTTGCCATACAGGGCGTGCAGCTTCCCCTGCGCCTGCGCCACGAGCGGGGAGCGCGGATACTTTCCCACGAAATCGCGCAGCGCCGTCACCGTCCCAGCGGCCTGCGCCGTGCGCCACGCGGCCTGCGGGAGCAACTCCTCGCGCACCTCGTTGCTGTGCCGCGAATTTCCACGCGCGAGGTAGGTTTTGAAAGCCGCCGTCGTGTCCGCCGAGCGCGCGTGGTCGAAAGCCAGCGCGTCGCGCAGAAAGTTATCGCCCCACCACAGAGCGGGCGCGAGCAGCAGCGCCGCGGCCACAGCCCAGCCGAGCACCCCCGGAGCGAACGAAAATTTTCCGCCGGACGCCGCCTTTTCCAAGGAAGTCCACCGCGTCTGGCCCGGTACGGTCAACTGCTCCCAGGCACCGCCGTAGCGCGCCTCGTAGAGCGGATCGAGCGCGCCGACCGCCTCCCAGACTTGCGCCGCCATGGATTCCGCGAGCGTGTTGCGCGCGGCTTCGAGATTGTGCATCACCCGCTCCGCCGCCGCCTTGGCCGGCGCGCGCAGACCCTGCACCTCGTGGCCGAAAACCAATTGCAATTCCGCGCTCCCCGCACCGTCTTTGCCAAAAACTCCCGCGACCCGCTGCCCGGTGAGCCGGTCGAGATCGTAGATGCGGCACACACCGTCAGAGGCGTCGATCAGTTCGGTGGCAAAAAGATATTTGCCGACCGGAAAGGGCAGCCGGTCCGCGATGCGCCGCTGCCGCAGCCAGACGCCGAGGCCGAGCGCCGCGGGCAAACCCGCCAGCGCCCAGCCCGCGATCCACGGCAGATCGAGCGGCGCATTTCCGCCGAGCAGCGCCATCGCCACGAGCAGCACGGCACCCGCGCCGAGGAGAAATTTCCACCGCTCATCCGGCGCGGCCGGCTGCGCCCAGATCGGTCGGGGATTCGCATGGCCGGTGATGCACTGCACCAGCCGATTCTTTGCCGCCGCCGGCAAACGGGAAACCTGCAATTCACGCACGTATGGAGCCATTCGCGGCTTCTCTCAGACCCGCTGCGCCCGGTCAAGTTTCGATGAGCGGCGCAGCTACTTTTTCACCCCGCGCAGGTGCTCGTCAAACCAGTCGGCCATCACCGCCATGTCCTTGTCCATGCCGCCCCAGCCGTGCGCTCCGCCGGGGTGAACCACGACCTTTGCGGTGGCTCCGGCTTCGGTCGCGCGCTGGACGAAAGTCTCCGACTGCTGAAGCGGCACGAGCTTGTCCGCATCGCCGTGGAAAATGAGCGTGGGTGGCAGCGCGGCGGTGATGAAATAGATGGGCGAGATTTCTTTTCCGAAAATCTGACGGCTCTCCGGCGTGTCCGAGCGCGGGCCGAAGGCGGGCTTGTAGTCTTTCAAAATCCCGGTGCCCACCGCGTCTTCGCCGGCGGTGCCGTAGTTAAGAAAATCCGTCGGCGGAAAAAAGCACGCGACCGCTTGCACGGCGCTGCTCTCGCGGTCGATCGGGTCTTTCGCGTCCGCCTTCCCCGGCCCGCCCTGCGTGCCCATCGTGAGCGAAAGATGGCCGCCCGCGCTGCCGCCGGTGATGCCGAGGTGCTCGGGATTCACGCCCCATTTTTTCGCACTGAAGCGGATGAAGCGCACCGCACGATGAATGTCCTGCGCGACCTCGGGAATGATGAACCGCGGCTGCGAACCATGCACCACGGCGAAGACCGTGTAGCCGCGGTCGAGATAGGGAGCGTAGCCGCGCGGGTTCACCGCATCGTGGCTGGAAAACCATCCGCCGCTGACCATGTAGATGATGCCGTAGCCGTTCGGTTCCTTCGCGGGTTGGATCACATCGAGCGTCAGCGCCGTGCCGAATTTGCGCCCGTACACGACATCCTCCGTGCGCGTGAAAGTGGCGGGCTCCTCCGCGCGGAGCGACGGGAGCAGGAGTAAAAGCGCGAGGGCGAGAAGACGGGGAAATGAGTGCATGGCGCGTTAGTGCCCGCACCCATTTTCCAAAGCAATCCCGAATCACCGGGCGCGCGCCGATGAAAAATCTCGCGCCCTGCCTTGCCCACAAACGCGCCGCCCCACTAGCCTCCGCGCCATGCAAAAGATCTCGCTTGGCGAAAGCAAACTCTCCTCCTCCCGGCTCGCTTACGGCTGCTGGCGTCTGGCTCCTGCCGGCGATGTGAAAACGAATCTCGAAATCGCCCGCGCCGCGATTCTCGCGGCTGTGGACGAGGGCTTCACACTTTTCGACCACGCCGACATCTACTGCCACACCCGCGCCGAGAGCGCCTTTGGCGAAGTCCTGCGCGAGAATCCGAAGCTCCGCAAAAAGCTCCTCGTCGCCACGAAATGCGGCATCCGTTTCGCCGACGAACCGACCGGCACACCGGCGCGCTACGACTTCTCCGCCGAGCACATCATCCGCTCCTGTGAGCAGTCCCTCCGCCGCCTGCACGTCGAGGAGATCGACCTTTTCCAGCTCCACCGGCCCGACTGGCTCATGGACGCCGATGAAGTGGCCATCGCCTTCACCAGCCTGCACAAATCCGGCAAAGTGGTGGAGTTTGGCGTAAGCAATTTCGCCCCCTCGCAGGTCGCCATGATCCAGCGCGCGCTCCAGCAAAAGCTCGAACGTCCGCTCGTCGCGAACCAAGTGGAGATCAGCCTCGCCAACCTCACCGCCTTCACCGACGGCACGCTCGACCAATGCCAGTCGCTCAACCTCACGCCCCTCGCCTGGAGCCCGCTCGCCGGCGGCCTGCTCGGCGATGGCGGCAAAGACTTGCTCCCCTCGCAGCGGGGCTACCGCGTGGACGGCATCGTCGCCGCGCTCGACGCCATGGCCACGCAGCGCGGCGTGACCCGCACCGCTCTCGCCCTCGCCTGGCTGATGAAGCACCCCGCGAAAATCATCCCCATCGTCGGCAGCGCCAACCCCGACCGCATCCGCGCCGCCGCCCTCGCCACGAAGATCGAGCTGACGCGCGAGGAATGGTACACCCTCCTCCTCGCCGCCCGCGGTGAGCCGCTGCCGTAGCGGCGAGCGCCCCCTTGCTTCAAAGCACCCGCTTTCGCCCGAGGAACCAGCCGGCGACGAGGCCGATGAGGAGGCTGGCGGTGCTGGCGGTGACGCCGGCTTTTTTCGTGGCGGCGGTGAGGGGGCTTTTGAAAAGGTCGGTGGAGCAGTGCAGGGCGGCGACGAGCCATTGGCCGTCGGCGCGCACGACGGTGGCGGTCCAGCGGGCGTCGAGGGTGAGGTCGGGTCCGTGGGTCATTTTGTAGGTCTCGGCGGAACTGCCGGTGGCGAGGGCGGTGGTGCCGCCGGGGAGGAGGGTGAGGTCGTCGGTCTTCACGGCGGCGTGGAGGCTCTCGATGATTTTGTCGGGGCCGGCGGTCATTTTGAGCTGGAAGGCTTTCACCCCGTCGCGACCGCGGGCGACCTCGGCGTTTTGGTAGGTGATGACGACGTTCGGGGCGAGGCAGGCGGCCATTTGGTCGAAGTCGGATTTGTTGATCGCATCGACGAGGCGGTCGCGGAGGGCGTGGATTTCGGCCGGCGCGGCGTCTTGTTCCGCGAGCGAGGTGCGGGTGAAAAGGGTGAGTGCGAGAAGGGCGGCGAGGGCTTTCATGGCGGGAGATTCGCGAGATAAAGGCGGGCACGTCAATGCGTCTTGCCCGGCGGCGCGGGGCGCGGTTTGATCGCGGGCATGCCGCGTATTTTTTCCGCACTCCTCGCCGTCGCGCTGACGCTCGGCGCGGCGGCTGCGCCGCTGGATCGGCCGTGGAATCATGACGTGATTTATTTTGCGCTGACGGACCGTTTTCTCGACGGCGATCCGGCGAACGATGTGCCGGCGGGCAGCGATCCGGCGCTCTACGATGCAGCGCAGCGGGACATCAATCGCTACCACGGCGGCGATCTGCGCGGGCTGGAGATCGCGCTGGCGGCGGGCTATTTCGACAAGCTCGGCGTGACCGCGCTGTGGATCACGCCGCCGGTGCGGAATGTGTGGAATTCGGCGTTCGATCTCGGCGGGGCGAAGACGGGTTATCACGGGTATTGGGCGCAGGATTTTCTGGACATCGACCCGCATCTCACGAGCGCGAAAAGCCTCGACGGCAAGACGGCCTACGCGGACTCGCGCGAGGGGCGGATGCAGCATTACCGGGACTTCGTGGCGCTGGCGCACGCGCATGGGATCAAGGTGATTCAGGACATCGTGTGCAATCACGCGGGGCCGGTTTTTTACTACGACGAAAATCACAACGGGCACGACGACGGGCAGGCGGAATGGATTCCCGGCTACAAGCGCGACGGCTTTCACGACGGGGCGACTTGGTCGGAACACCCGCAGTGGAATCAGCGCCGCGTCGCGCCGGACGGGCCGCAGACGGTGCTGGGGAAAAAGATCGCGACGACCGGCGTGCTCGCACAGCTCGACAGCTACGGGCGCAAGGGCATGAGCGGCGGCTCGCTCGGCGCGAGCGATGGCGAGGAGGTGATGTGCGACTTCTTCAGCCTGCGCGATGTGTGGACCGATCCCACGGGCGCGCACTTCGATGCGCTGGTCAATGAGTTCGTGGAAATCTACGCGTTCTATCTCGAGACGGTCGGCGTGGACGGGCTGCGGATCGACACGGTGAAGCATGTGCATCGGGAGTTTTGGGATGCGTTCACGGCGCGGCTGCGGACGCGGCTCGGGGCGGAGAAGGCGCGGCGGACGCTGCTCTTCGGGGAGATTTATTCCGGTAATCCGCAGACCGTGGGGCGCTACACTTTTCGCGCGGATTTTCCGCAGAACAAAGCGCCGTGCCTGGACAGCGTGCTGAATTTCCAATGCAGCGATGCGATCCGCGAGTGGCTCCGATACAAGGACGGCGGCTTCCGTCCGGCGACGGCACTAGAAAAAATGCTGCACGACATCGGGCCGGACTCCGCGGCTTTCAATCCGACGCCGGGTCTCGACGGACTGCCCGCGCGGCGGAAGCTGGTGAACTTTGTGGAGAATCACGACGGGCTGAACCGCTTCCGCGTGGCGGGCATCAGCGCCGCGCAAAATACGCTCGCCGATGCGCTGCTGCTGACGCTCGAAGGCATCCCGTGTCTTTACTACGGCACCGAAGTCGCGCTTGAAGACGCTGACGGACAAATCGGCAAGGACGGCGAGACCGGGCGGCGGACGCTGTGGCCGCGCGGCACGGACGCGGCGAAGCTCCTCGCGGCGGCGGGAAATTCTCCGCTCGTGCCGTTTGTGAAACTACGGCGCGAACTGCGCGCGCTGAGCGAGGGGCGCGGCGCGACGCTGTGGGTGGATGGCGCGGGCGGCAGTGAAGATGACGGGGTTTTTTGCGTCGCGCGCTTTGTGGAAAAAGGCGGCGTGATCGACACGGCACAGACGGTGATCGTGGTGGGCAACGCGAATGGCGCGAAAGCCGCGGAGACGCGGGTGAAGGATCATGCGATGCCGCTGGCCACGGGCGGCAATGCGTTGCTTGCCAAAGGCCAGACTTTGCAATGCGTGAATGCGCTGGCGGGAGAGGCCGCGCCGGTGGTGGCGTGGCGCGAGGGGAAGCCGGAGACGGTGCTGGCGGTGCCGGCGCTGGGCTGCCGGATTTACAAAGTCGTGAACGCGCGATGAGCAAGGTCGTCATCGCCGGATGCGGGTTCACCGGGCTGGCGACGGCGCGGCTTTTTGCAGGCGCGGGTTGGGAGGTGGTGGGCGTGACGCATTCGGCGGAGTCGGCGGCGGCGCTGGGTGCGGAAAAGTTTCGCGTCATCGCGTGCGACATCACGGATCGCGCGGCGCTAGCGGCGCGCGGGGAATTGTGCGGGGCGGACGTGGTGATTCACTGCGCGAGTTCCGGGCGCGGCGGGTTGGAGCAGTACCGCGCGGTGTATCTCGAAGGAGCACGGGCGCTGGGTGAGGTGCTCGCGCCGGGGCTGCTGGTTTTCACGGGCAGCACGTCGGTGTATGCGCAGACGGATGGCGCGTGGGTGACGGAGGAAAGTGCGGCGGAGCCGGATCGCGAAACGGGGCGGGTGTTGCGCGCGACGGAGGAGTTTGTGCTCTCGCAAAACGGCTTGGTGACAAGGCTGGCGGGGATTTACGGGCCGGGGCGGTCGGTGCTGCTGCGGAAGTTTTTTGCGGGGGAAGCGGTGATCGAGGGGGACGGGGCGAAGTGGATCAATCAGGTGCATCGCGAGGACATCGCCGCCGCGCTCGTGCAACTCGTGACCGCGCGGGCGCGCGGCATTTTCAATGTGAACGATGATGAGCCGCTGCCGCAGCGCGCGGTGTATGAATGGCTGGCGCGGCGTTTTGACAAACCGCTGCCGCCAACCGGCGAGCGCGACCTGAACCGCAAGCGCGGCTGGACCAACAAACGAGTCTCGAATGCGAAGCTCCGCGCGCTCGGCTGGGTGCCGCGGTATCCGTCGTTCTTCGCGGCGGTGGAAAATGATCGCGCGCTGCGCGCGGAATTTGCAGCGTCGCTGTAGGGGAAGCTGACAGCTTCCCCTACAGCACCGCCCCTATGAACCTCCCGCGCCTTCTCATCCTCACGCTCGCCCTCATCGTCATCGCTGTGCCGCCCGCGCGGGCGCTGGACAAATGGCTTTACTACCCGACGAATCTTTTGCCCGAGGAAAACATCCCGAAGCTGGAGGCCGTGTGGCGGCGGGCCGCGGC
>JAYVNN010000339.1:0-11557 GCA_043758435.1 Chthoniobacter sp. | reverse complement strand
ATGGTCATCATCGACATGGGCCGGCCCGACCGCCTGCTCTACCTCGTCACTCATGGCCGGCTGAACTCGCCGATCCTGTGGGACGTTCTTTCCATCGCCACCTACATCAGCGGCAGCCTGCTTTATCTTTATGTCGCGATGCTGCCCGACCTCGCGTTACTGGTGGAGCCAGCTAGCAAGCCATCGCTCCGCCAGCGGCTCTACCGCGTGCTTTCGCTCGGCTACTGCGGCACGCCGGAGCAGCGGCGCTTGTTGGAAAAAGCCTTGGGAACTATGGCGGTCATCATCATTCCCGTGGCCATCTCGGTGCACACGGTCGTGTCGTGGATTTTCGGGATGACGCTGCGGGCCGGCTGGCACAGCACGATCTTCGGGCCGTATTTCGTGATCGGCGCGATCTTTTCCGGCACGGCGGCGATCATTTTGGCGATGGCGATCTTTCGGAAAGTCTATCGGCTCGAAGCCTATCTCACGTTCCGGCAGTTCAAGCATCTCGCCACGCTGCTGCTGGCGCTGAACCTCCTCTACATCTACTTCACGCTCAGCGAATACCTGACCGCGTGGTATGGCGCGGAGGCGGCGGACAAGCGGCTGCTCGATCTGCTCATGGGCAGCGGCCCCTACGGCATCGCCTTCTGGACGATGGCGGCATTCGGCCTCTTTCTCCCGGCGGTGTTATTGATCATTCCGAATCGCGGCTCAGTCGCGCGCATCGTCGTCGCAGCGGTGCTCATCAACATCGCGATGTGGGTCAAACGCTACCTCATCATCGTGCCGACGCTGATGACACCTTACATCCCGGCCGAAGCGGCTGGCGTCACGCCGCACTACAATCCCACCTGGGTGGAGTGGACCGTGACCGGCGGCGGCTTCGCGGCCTTCCTGCTGCTATTCACGCTCTTCGCGAAAGTATTCCCGATCCTTTCGATCTGGGAAATGGTCGAAGGCGTCGAGGAACTCGGCGCGGAGCGGGTCGGCGTGGATTTGGAAACACCGCGGCCCGGCCCGCTGGCGGTGCCGCGTCCGGGCTTGCCGGCGGCGGTGGCGGTGCTGATTGCCGCGCTGTTTCTCGTCGTGTCGCGCACTTTCGCTGAAGAACCTAAAGTCGTGCTCGCGCAGCCGCAGCTCGCGCTCAGCACCGGCGTCGAGGAGGGAAAGAAGGTCATCGTCGCGACGGCGACGCTGAACGGAAAGCCGCTCACCGGCGCGAAAGTCGCGATCCAAGTGCAACGCACCTTCGGCCTGCTCACGCTCGGCGAGGAGGAAACGATTGATGACGGCACGGTCGCGGTGCCATTTCCACCGGACTTGCCGGGCGGCGCGGAGGGCCGGCTGAACGTCACCGCGCAAATCAAAACGCCTGAGCAATACGCATCGACCCGCGCGCAGGCGACGCTCGATGGAGCGTTGATCCTCAAGGCCAGGCCGAATCCTTTTCCGCGCGCGCTCTGGTCGCCGCAAGCGCCGGTGGGGCTGGTAGCCACGATCGTCGCGCTGCTCGGCATCGTGTGGACGACCTTCGCCTACGTCGCTTTCCAGTTAGTCCAAATCAAAAAAGCCAGACCACAACCATGAACAAACACCTCATCATTATTCCACTCGCCACCGCGCTCGCCGCAGTCAGCGTGTTCGCGCAGGACTGGGTTGCTCCCGCCCGCGCGGCGAAAAAACAAAACCCGGTCCCCAGCTCGCCTGCCTCGCTCGCGAAGGGAAAGGCTCTCTACGTGCGGGAGTGCGCCTCCTGTCACGGTAACTCCGGGAAAGGCGACGGCCCGAAGGCCGGCGAACTCCAGCCAAAGCCACGCGACCTCTCGGTGGCGGCGATTCAGAGCCAGAGCGACGGCTCGATGTTTTGGAAGCTCACCGAAGGCAAGGCGCCGATGCCGACCTATGCAAAGTCCAGCGAGGACGACCGGTGGAGCGTCATCAACTACGTGCGGACCCTCAAACGATAACCAGTACCCACCAACCTCAACATCCTGAATCACCATGCCTAACCATCATCGCCTCTGCCTCGTCACGGCATCGCTGCTTCTCGCCGGCAGCACCAGCCTTTACTCGCAAACAGACAAACCGCCGGGGGACAAGTACGTCTCGCGTGAGGAACACGAAAAGCTCAAGGCCGAACTGAACACTCTCAAGGCGCAGATGGCGGAGTTGGTGAACGCCACGGCCGCGGCCACGAAGCGCCCGTCCGCCGAAGGCAAGACGGTGGTGCGGACGGCGGAGAGCGAGAGCGGAATCGACGAACTGCGCGAGGAAGTGGCCAAGATCAAACAGACGGCGGAAAGGTCGAAGCCGGGCACGACGAATTTCTTGCTGACCGGCTACGGTTTCGGCGGCTTCGAGGATCGCCCCGGCGAGAGCGGAAAATTCACCGCGGGTCTCAGCCCGATCCTGCTCTGGCATATTAATGACCGGCTGTTTTTCGAGAGCGAACTCGAACTCGGACTCGCCGCGGAGGAAACCGAGGTGCATCTGGAGTATGCCAACCTCTCCTACCTGGTGAACGGTTACATCACGGCGAAGGTCGGAAAGTTCCTCACGCCGTTCGGCACGTTCGCCGACCGCTACCACGCCGCATGGATCAACAAGCTGCCCGACCAGCCACTCGCCGTCGGTGAGGACGGCATCGCGCCCTTTTCTCAAGTGGGTGCGCAGCTCAGCGGCGGCTTCCGGCTCGGGCCGATGAAGCTCAACTATGCGCTCTACGCCGTGAACGGCCCGCGGCTCGTCACCGACGGTGAGCCGGCGGAGATGGGACGGCTCATGTTCGACAGCAACTTCACCGACACCAACAGCCGCGCCTACGGCGGGCGCATCGGCATCCTGCCAATACCGGAACTCGAACTTGGTTACTCGCTTCAATACGTCACCGGCCCCGCCAATGCGCGGCTGCACGCGGTCGATTTCGGCTACACGCGCGAGTTCGACGCGATCAAAGGAAAGCTCGATGTGCGCGGCCAGTGGGTGTGGTCGGATGCGGGCCGCTTCCGTTTTGTGCCCGAGGCTGAAGGCGATGAAGCCGCGCCGCCGCCGATCACCTTCAACAATCGCCGCAACGGCGGCTACGCGCAGATTGCGTATCGGCCAACGAAGGCGACCAACGATTTCCTGCGCCGCTTCGAGATCGTCGGCCGTTGGGATCGGCTCAATCAGCCGACCGGCTTCAGGCTCGCGGCCGACGAGGAGCAATGGACGGTCGGCCTCAATTACTGGCTGGGCGACAGCACGGTGCTCAAAGGCGCCTACGAATTCATCCACCGCAGCGGCGGCGAGTCCGGCAACTTTAATGGCAACGCCCTGATCTTCCAGGCCGCGATGGGCTTCTAACCTCTAACCGCACACACCCATGAAAACCTCACACATCATTACCCCGCTCTTCACCGGCGCGCTCGCGCTCGCGCTCGCGCTCGCGCTCGCCGCTTGCCAGACTCCGAAACCCGCAGCCACCGCCGATGCCGCGCCGAAGTCCGCCGCGCCATTGGCCGACGCGCGCCCCGAAAAGAGCGGCAACCAGCTCTGGGCCGAGAATTGCACACGCTGCCACAACAACCGCTCGCCCGCCGCCTACAGCGATGCGCAATGGGAAGTCGCCATGCACCACATGCGCATCCGCGCCAACCTCACCGCGGAGGAACACACGAAGATTTTGGAGTTCCTCCAGTCGGCCAACTAACTCCGCAATGGACCTGACCACCATGTATCTCGGCATGAAGCTGCGCACGCCTTTGGTGCCGTCGGCTTCGCCGCTTACCCTGGAGGGCGATAACATCAAGCTAATGGAGGATGCCGGCGCGGCGGCGGTGGTTTTCCATTCGCTCTTTGAGGAGCAAGCGGAACACCGCGGCACCGACTCAAAATGTGGGTTGCGGCCGGGGCCGGATACTTACTTGGAGCAGATCGCCGCAGCGAAACGCAGCGTGAGCATCCCAATCATCGCGAGCCTGAACTGCACGACCATTGACGGCTGGATCAGTTACGCGCGGCAAGTCAAGGCAGCGGGCGCCGACGCGCTGGAGCTGAACATTTACAAGATACCGACCGAGCTGGAGCGCAGCGGCGCAAATGTTGAGCAGGAATATATCGACATCGTGAGGACCGTGCGGGCGGCGACGAAGATTCCGCTCGCGGTGAAGTTGAGCCCGCATTTCAGCAACTTCGCCAACATGGCCGCGCGCCTCGACGCGCTCGGCCCGGACGCGCTGGTGTTGTTCAATCGCTTTTACCAACCCGACATCGACCTCGCGAAAATGGAGGTCACCCCGAGCCTCATGCTGAGCACACAAATGGACATGCGGCTTCCCTTGCGTTGGATCGGCATTCTTTTCGGAAAGCTGCGTGCCAATCTCGCGGCCACGAGCGGCATTCACCGCTCGTGCGATGTGATCAAGATGGTGATGGCGGGCGCGGACGTGAAGATGCTTTGCAGCGTTCTGCTACGCCACGGAATCGAGCACCTGCGCTCGCTCGAAAGGGAAATCACCGAATGGCTGGAGCAGCACCACTACGAGTCGCTGAGTCAGATCAAAGGCATATTGAGCCAAAAGAATTGTCCCGATCCGAGCGCGTTCGAGCGCGCTCAATACGTGCATGCGCTCTCGACTTACGAGCCGCTGTTTTTTGCTGCGCGGCTAATCCAGGGACGCTCCGAAGAAGCGCGCAGTGTTTCCGGGCAGATGCGTAGCCCCGATTCCTCGGCGCTACGAGACTACCCCACATCAAACGCAGCACAGACAAGAGCACCGCAACTAACTGAAGAACATCACGCACATGAAAACGAACACCAAAACCTACCTCGCGCTTACCTTCTCGGCGGCGCTGATCACTACGTCGTTCGCCGGCCCCGGCAACGCGGCTGCAAGTCTGCGAGAAGGGCGGCTCACAGTGCTCGCGGAAGAAATCCGCCCTCGGGAAGCAGCCGCCGAATTCAACGATCCTGAAATCTAAACCATACAACTATGCCTTCATCATCCGACAACGATCCGGTCTATGACGCGCAGTGCCTCGTCTGCCTCAAGACGGTGCGCGATGGCGACGCGCTGGTTCATTTTCCGTTCGAGAAGCGCTTCGTCACGGTCTGCTGCCCGCTCTGTTTCGAGGCATTCGAGGCCGACCCGAAAAGTTACCTCGGACGCAAGATCCCGCCTCGGGCGGACAATCCCTCGATGCTCTGAGCCGCCATGAGAACTGCGGCGCTCGTCACCTCTCTGGCCTTCGGGCTGATTCTGCCGCGGATGCCCGCTGCGGAGCGCGAACTTTCCGAACAGCAGGTCATTCGCGAGGTGCTCGCCGTAAATCCGACCCTCAAAGCATCTGCGGCGAAGTGGGCGGCGATGAAGGAGCGCGTGCCGCAGGCGCGGGCGTGGGATGATCCGATGACGGGGGTCAAACTTGAGCGCTTTGGGACAACGAGCTTCAGCCGTTACAGCGATGCGGAATGGATGGTCTCGCAGGCGCTTCCGCTCTCTGGCAAAAACTTGAGCCGTGGGCGCGTCGCCGAGGCCGAGGCCCGCGCGGCATACGAGGAAGTGCGGCGCGTGCGGCTCGATGTGCTGGCGAAGACGCGGGTGGCTTACTTCCAGCTTGGCAATGCCTACGCTCAGCTTGCGCTCAACCGCAAGAACCAGGGCTTGCTCGTGCAGTTCGTGGAAGTCAGCAAAGCGAAATACGAGGTTGGCGGACGTTCGCAGGCGGACGTGCTCGCGGCGCAAACGGATGCCAGCAGGCTGGAACAGGAGCGCGTGCGAATTGAGCAGGAACTCTCCGCGCAGCAGTCGGCGATCAACGTCCTGATGAATCGGAGCGCAACCGCATCGCTCGGCCAGCCAAACGCGCTGGCGTTCAAACCGCTCGGCAGGAAAGCGACCGATCTCGAATCGCTGATTCTGGCACACCGCCCCGAAGTCGCGGCTGCCGAGCGAAACGTCTCGGCGGAACAAGCGAAGCTCCAACTCGCCCATCGTGAATGGATTCCCGATCCGCAAGTGCTGGTCGAGGCGCGGCACCTTCGTGAAAGCTCGGACACCTTTTCGGAATACAACACCGGCGTCTTCTTCAGCGTTCCGTGGGCGAATCCCGGCAAATACTCCGCGGGTGTTCGCGAAGCCGAGCAGAGCGTCGAGAGCGCACGGCGCACGCTGGAAGCGGCGAGGACCGAGGCGCTCGGAATGCTCCGCGATCAACTGAGGAAGATCTCCTCGCTCGCCCAGCAGTATCAGCTTTCGCGCGAGAAGATCGTGCCGCTCGCCTCGCAAACGGTGGAGACGCTCCAGGCTGGCTACCGCACGGACATTAGCAACTACCTCGAAGTCATCACGGCCCAACGGACATTGCGCGAAGCGGAAGCCGCAGCCTCGTCGCAACTGGCCGATTACCTCGCGGCGCTGGCTGAACTCGAAGCGCTCGTCGGCATCGACGGCGAAAATGTTGAGACGAAATCCCCGCCCCGGAACTCGAAGAAATGAAACGCATCCTCATTGTCCTCATCGCGGTGCTGCTCGCCGCGGGCGCAGTCGTGTTCTTCACGCAACGCCGCGACGCCTTCACCAGGACGGCCGCGAGCAACAGCAGCACCGCCGCGGACAAGAGTGCGTTAGGTGAGCGGAAGGTGAAGTATTACAAGTCCACGATGATGCTCGGTGAAATCGGCCAGGCACCGCGCAAGGACAGCATGGGCATGGACATGATTCCCGTCTATGAGGGCGAGGACGACAGTGGCGCGATTTCCATTGATCCGGTGACGACGCAAAACATGGGGCTGCGCACGGCAATCGTGACCAAGGGGGCGGTGCGCAGAAACATCCGCACTGTTGGTGTGGTCGATTTCAATGAAACCGCGCTGAGCGAGGTGACGACGAAGTTCAAGGGCTGGATCGAAAAACTCTACGTCGATTCGACCGGCAAACAGGTCCACAAGGGCGAGCCGCTTTTTGAAATCTACTCGCCCGATCTTTACACTGCGCAAAACGAATACCTGCTCGCGACGACTCGCGGGACCGGCTTGAAGGAAAGTGCGTTGACCAAGCTCAAATACTACGATGTGTCTGCCGAGCAGATCACGGAGCTGGAAAAGAGCGGGCAGCCGAAAAAGACACTCAGCGTCAGCGCGCCGCGCGACGGCATTGTAGTCGAGAAGATGGCCGTTGAGGGGCAGATGGTCGAAGCGGGGATGAAGCTCTATCGCGTCGCCGACCTGAGCACCGTGTGGGTCCAATCGCAGGTCTATGAACAGGACTTGGGATTCATCAAACTCGGCCAGGAAGCCGTTGTCAGCCTTTCGTATCTGGCGGATCGGAAGTTCCGCGGGCGCGTGACTTACATCTATCCGACCGTCGATGAGAAGACGCGCACGGCAAAGGTGCGGATGGAATTTCACAACCCCGGCTTCTTTCTCAAACCGGGCATGTTTGCCACGGTGCAGATCGAGTCCGAACTGGAAGCCGAGGCTGTGCTCGTGCCGGATATGGCGGTGTTGCGCAGCGGCGAGAAGAACACCGTCTTCATCGCGCTCGACGGCGGTAAGTTTGAGCCGCGCACAGTGACGATTGGCGCAAGGTCTGAGAACAACACCTATCAAGTGCTCAGCGGTCTGAAGGAAGGCGAGCGCGTGGTTACTTCCGGCCAGTTCATGCTCGATTCCGAAAGCCAGCTCCGCGAGGCGATCCAGAAAATGCTCAAGCCGCAAGCTGCGCCTGCGGCACCCAGCGAGCACAGCGGACACCAAGCGGCCAGCGCCCCAATGCCCACAGATGATTCCACGTCGTTCATCTGCCCGATGCCCGAGCACGTTTCCATCAAGTATCAGCAGGCAGGCAAGTGCCCGATTTGCGGCATGGGCCTCGTTCCCGTGCGCAACGACATGCTCGCGAAGATACAACCGGGCGGGAAGGTCGATCACTACACCTGCCCCATGCCCGAGCACGCCGACGTGAACGTGGGCAAGGCAGGCAAATGTCCGCGTTGCGGCATGACGCTCATCCCCGTGATGACCGCGCCCGCAACCGACCCGGCACCGCCTCCTCCGGTGCCCGAGCACAAGCACTGACCGGAGCCCATCATGCTCAAGGCCATCATCGAGTTTTCGCTGCGCAACAAATTCATCGTTCTGCTGGTGACGGTGGCGCTGGTGCTCATCGGAGTCTTTTGCCTGCGCAACATGCCGCTCGACGCTATCCCCGACCTGTCCGACACGCAGGTTATCATCTATACCGAGTGGCCGGGCCAGGCCCCGCAGATCGTTCAGGATCAAGTCACTTATCCTCTCACGACGAAGATGCTCTCGGTGCCGAAGGCGAAAGTGGTGCGCGGTTACTCTTTCTATGGTTTCTCGTTTGTCTATGTGATCTTTGAGGACGGCACCGATCCCTATTGGGCGCGAAGCCGGGTGCTGGAGTATCTCAGTGGCCTCGCCGGGCGGCTGCCTAAAGGTGTCACCCCATCTCTCGGCCCTGATGCCACGGGCGTTGGCTGGGCGTTCATGTATTCGCTCAACTCGAAGGAACGCAGTCTCGCTGAACTGCGTTCGATGCAGGATTGGTATCTCAAATACCAACTCACCTCGGTTGAAGGCGTCGCCGAAGTCGCGTCGCTCGGCGGATTCGTGAAGCAGTATCAAGTCACTGTCGATCCGACTAAGTTACGCGCCTACGACCTATCCATCGCCGAGGTGAGTATGGCCATCCAACGCAGCAACGGCGAAGTCGGCGGGCGCTCGATCGAGATGGCGGAGAAGGAGTTCATCCTTCGCGTGCGCGGCTACATTCAAAGCCTCGATGACCTGCGCAAAGTCGCGGTCGGTGTCGGCGCGAACGGCGTTCCGATCCTGCTCGGTGAAGTGGCAAGCGTGCAGCTCGGCCCCGACATGCGCCGTGGCATCGCGGAATTGAATGGCGAAGGCGAAACGGTCGGCGGCGTAGTCGTCGTGCGTTACGGCGCGAATGCTCGCGAAGTCATCCGCCAGGTGAAAGCGCGGCTGGATCAAGCCATGAAGGGCCTTCCCGCCGATGTCGGCTACACCATCGCTTACGACCGCACCGCGCTCATCGACCGCGCGGTGAAGACGCTGGAGGAAAAGCTCGTCGAGGAAAGCCTCGTCGTCGCGCTCGTTTGCATCGCCTTCCTGCTGCACTTCCGCAGCGCCTTAGTCGCCATCGTCATCCTGCCCATTGCGGTGCTGACCTCGTTCATCGTCATGTATAGCCAGGGCATCAGCTCGAACATCATGTCGCTCGGCGGCATCGCCATCGCCGTTGGCGCGATGGTCGATGCGGTGATCATCATGATCGAGAACGCGCACAAGCACATTGAGCACGACGGCGGCAAGAAGCCGCATTGGGACATCATTCGCGATGCCTCCATTGAGGTCGGCCCGACGCTCTTCTATTCGCTCCTCGTCATCACCGTTTCTTTCGTTCCGATCTTCACGCTGCAAGCGCAGGAAGGCCGCCTGTTCAAGCCGCTGGCTTTCACCAAGACCTACTCTATGGCCGCCGCCGCGCTGCTTTCGGTCACGCTGGCCCCGATCCTGATGGGCTACTTCATCCGCGGCAAGATGCTCCCCGAGGAAAGGAATCCGATCAACCGGCTGCTCATCTGGCTTTATCATCCGGTGATTGATTTCGTCATTAAGTGGCGCTGGTTCGTAATCGGCAGCGCGGCGGCGATCCTTGCCGCGACTTACTTTCCGTTCAGCCGGCTCGGCTCGGAGTTCATGCCACCGCTTTACGAGGGCGACCTGTTCTACATGCCGACCACATTTCCCGGCATCTCGCCAACGAAAGCGCGCGAGCTGCTTCAACAGACCGACAAGATCATCAAGACCTTTGGTGAAGTGCATCATGTCTTTGGCAAGATCGGCCGAGCCGAGACGGCGACCGATCCTGCGCCCTTCGACATGGTGGAGACGACGATCTCGCTGAAAGACGAAAAGGAGTGGCCCAAAGTGGACATTAAGAACGCCCAAGGCAGGGTCATGGCCCATCGCCGCCGCACGTCCGAGGAACTCGTCACCGCGCTGAATGCCGCAGTCCAAATTCCCGGTCTGAACAACGCGTGGACGATGCCGATTAAGTCGCGCACCGACATGCTTGCCACCGGCATCAAGACGCCCGTTGGCATCAAAGTCGCGGGCGCGAACCTCGCTGAATTGGAACGCGTGGCCTCCGAAGTCGAAGCCGTGATTCGCCAGGTGCCGAACACGTCGAGCGTCTTCGCCGAGCGCGTGATGGGCGGCAACTATATCGAATTCAACATCAACCGCGACGAGATCGCCCGTTACGGATTGCGCGTCGGCGACGTGCAGGAAGTGCTCGAAGTCGCGCTCGGCGGGATGCCGCTCACCACCACCGTCGAAGGTCTCGAACGCTACACCGTGAACCTGCGCTACGACCGCGACTTTCGCGAGAACCTCGAAGCATTGCGGGAAATCATCGTGCCAACGCTCACCGGCGCGCAAATGCCGCTGGGCCAACTCGCCGACGTGCATACCGTGCGCGCACCAATGGGTATCAAAAGCGAAGGCGCTGTGCCAAACGCTTGGATTTACGTGGACGTGAAAGGCATCGACATCGGCACTTATGTCCAGATGGCGCAGCGCGCGCTCAACGAAGCAATCGCCAACGGCACCGTGAAGCTCCCCAGCGGCTACAACATTTTCTGGAGCGGCCAATACGAATACATGCTCCGCGCCAAGCAGCGCCTCGCCATCGTCATCCCACTCACGCTGCTCATCATTGTCCTGATCATCTACCTCAACACGAAGTCCGCGATCAAAACGGCCATCGTGATGCTCGCGGTGCCGTTCTCATTGGTCGGCGCGTTTTGGATTCTCTACCTGCTCGGCTACAACCTCAGCGTCGCCGTCTGGGTCGGCATCATCGCCCTCGCGGGCCTCGACGCGGAAACGGGCGTCGTCATGCTTCTCTACCTCGACCTTGCCTACGAGCAGTGGATCAAGAACGGCCAGATGAGCACCGTCGCCGACTTGCGCGACGCCATCTACCACGGCGCGGTTAAGCGCGTCCGCCCCAAAGCCATGACCGCCACCGTCATCATTGCCGGCCTGCTGCCGATCCTCTGGAGCCACGGCGCAGGAGCCGACGTGATGAAACGCATCGCCACCCCGATGATCGGTGGCGTCATCACCTCAACGATCATGGAACTGATCGTCTATCCCGCGATCTTCTTCCTCTGGCGCTCGCGAAGGTTGGCCCAAGGCCAGTCCCCCGAATCACTCCAACCGAACCAAACCCACCATGAGAACAACCTCCTCGCAGAACAACCCGGCGTCTCCTCTGCTCCCGCCAGCACATGATCGCCGCGTGAGCTGCCGCAAGATCCACCGGGCGCAACGGTCAAGGTCGTCTTCCACAACGGACGCCAATCCGCGGGCGAAGTTCACGGGCAACTTCTGCCAAAACAGACCGCCGAAATTGCGATTGCGAGCGCGCTGAACTGAGTTGGTTGCTTCCGGCGATTTGAATAACTGCGCCCACCTTCCCGCCGCAGTTACTCACAACCTCCGCAGCTAGAGCCGGCCCTTTTCCGTGGGGCCTCG
>JAYVNN010000338.1:0-3766 GCA_043758435.1 Chthoniobacter sp. | reverse complement strand
GGTGGTCTTGGCGGCCACGGCCTGCTCGTGCTCGATGGCGGAGAACAATCCGCCGCCCCGTTCGGTCTTGCGATAACGCTTCATGGCCTCCTTTATGGATCAAGAATGCGCCCGGCGAAAGTGATGCCTGGGCAATTGAGGTTTCCAGAGGTGCCCTTTACAGAATAAAATTTGCTCCGCCAAAAATCCCCCCCCCGACAACCAACAAAAACTCTCATAGCAAGTGGATCAAAAACCGGGGGCAGGCCAGCCTCGGCCATGGCACGACACTTCGAGGATTGATGGCATCGGCATGAATCACGCGTCTGGGAAGGCCACATTGACTGCGGGATCCCGGACGCCGCTCACGTTGCCTTCCAAGGCCCGAACAAAAGCAGAACGGCGCAGACTGCACGAGGCAATCTGCGCCGAAAATGCTGGCCGCTGACAGGCTGGATTCGTTAACGCGAGTAGAGCTCGACGATAAGCTGCTCGTTCACGATCGGAGCGATCTCCTCCCGCGTCGGGATACGTGAGACTTCTCCGGCGAAATGATCCTTGTCGAGAGTCAGCCAATCCGGCACTGGCGTGATCTGTGTCAGATCAAGGTTGCGTGCCGCGAGGCTGCGGGAATTCGCCTTATCCTTGACGGTGATCTTGTCGCCGGCCTTCACATTGAAGGACGAGATATCGACCTTGCGTCCGTTCACCTGCACATGGCCGTGGGAAACCATTTGCCGCGCGGCACTGCGGCTGTTCGCAAAGCCGAGGCGGAACACCACGTTATCCAGCCGCGTCTCGAGGAGTTGGAGCAGGATCTGACCCGTGACGCCGCGACGCGTGAGAGCGATCTGGAAGTACCGGCGAAACTGACGCTCAAGCAGGCCGTATTGGTAACGGAGTTTCTGCTTTTCCGCGAGGGCTACCGAATACTCCGACTGCTTGCGCCGGGAACCTTTCGGTCCGTGCATGCCGGGAGGATAGTTCTTGTGCTCAAGTGCTTTGGTAGCCCCGAAAAGAGGAACCCCAAAGCGACGGCTGATTTTGTCTTTCGGACCAGTGTAACGTGCCATGACAGTAAGTTTAAGAGTGTTGAGTGACTAAGTCCGCGCGTCAGACGCGGCGTTGCTTCGGAGGACGGCAACCGTTGTGCGGAACCGGCGTCACGTCTTTGATCAAGGTGATCTCGAGTCCAACCGCCTGAATGGCCCGAACGGCAGACTCACGTCCTGCGCCCGGACCTTTGACCCGCACTTCGACTTCTTTGAGCCCATGACCCATCGCCTGGCGACACGCGTCTTGCGCAACCATCTGCGCCGCGTAGGCCGTGCTCTTGCGCGAGCCTTTGAAGCCGACCTTGCCCGCGCTCGACCAGCCGATCACATGACCGCTCTGATCGGTGATGCTGACGATCGTGTTATTGAAGCTCGCTTGAACGTGGGCAATTCCCGTGTGGATGTTCTTGCTGCCCTTGGCCTTGATGACCTTGATCTGTTCGACCACGGCATTCGGATCGAGAGAGAAGTTTTCGGGCTTCTTTTCTTCAGCGGGAGCCGCAGCAGCATCCTTCTTCTTGCCTTTCGGCTTGGGAGCAGCCTTTGCGGGTGCCGGGGCGGTCGCGACGGGCGCATCCGCCGCCGCTGGCAAAGCCTCGGTCACGGGAGCAGTAATTTCAGCAACGGGCGCGGGAGCCGGCGGAGCTTCCGCGGCGGGAGCTTTGGATTTCTTGGATTCAGGCATAACAAATAGTGGTTACTTCGCTTTGGCGTCTTTCGCGCGTTGCACGCCGACCGTCTTCCGGGGCCCTTTGCGCGTGCGGGCATTCGTGGAAGTGCGCTGTCCGCGCACGGGCAGTCCGCGGCGATGGCGAATTCCGCGGTAGCAGTTGATCGCCTGCAGGCGCTTGAGATTGGACTGAATTTCCCGGCGCAGGTCACCTTCAATCGCCAGCTTGCTGGCCGTGATCGCTTGGATGATGTGGTTCAGTTGTTCAGGCGTCAGATCCTTGGCGCGAAGACTCGGCTCGACGTTCGCCTGCTCGAGAATCTTTTTAGCGGTGCTCGGGCCGATCCCGTAAATGTAGGGCAGCGACGCGTCGATACGTTTGTCGCCAGGAATTTCAACTCCAAGTAGTCGGGGCATATGCGTGATTCGGTTTAACCTTGCCGCTGTTTGTGACGGGCGTTTTTGCAGATGACGCGCACGACGTTTTTTCGCTTCACGATGCGGCAGGTCTCGCAAAGCCGTTTGACTGATGCTCTCACTTTCATAGATGGAAATCGGTTGAGTTTAGGGGACAAAAAATCGCGCCGGAAAGCTGATGCTTCCCAGTGCGATCAAGTTTGACACTGCGTTTGACGGAAGTTGCTCCGCTCTTTTTGAAGATTGCGGGGAAGCGATTTAGCAGAATCCAACTGCTTGGCAAGGCGGGAATCGGCGGAATCGCGTTTTCTTCCCGCTCAGGAAAAAAGCGGTGCAACGATCCCCTCACTCGAAGCCCAGATGCGTCGGAGCTCACGGAAGACGTTGCCTTCATTTCGGCACCGCTTTCTTCCGCCAAGTCAGAATCTCGGGCTCACCCTTGGTGACCAAAACCGTGTGCTCGAAGTGAGCCGAGGGCTTGCTGTCCAAAGTCACCACAGTCCAGTTATCCTTCAGGATTTGCACCGCGCTTCCGCCCATGTTGACCATGGGTTCAATGGCGATGGTCATGCCAGCCTTGAGCTTCGGTCCGCTGCCACGGCGCCCGTAGTTGGGCACTTGCGGCTCTTCATGGAGTTTTCGGCCAACTCCGTGTCCGACAAATTCTCTCACCACGCTGTAACCGTTGGCGGTGATCTCGTCTTCGATCGCCGCACAAAGGTCGCCAAGTCGGCGTCCGTTTTGGACGAAGGCAATTGCGAGGTCCAATGTCGCTTCAGTGACTTGAAGCAAGCGCTGAACTTTGGCATCGATCACCCCGACCGGAACGGTCGTTGCCGTGTCACCCACCCATCCGTCCTTCACGATCCCGACGTCGAGTTTCACGATGTCGCCGTATTGAATACGGCGGCTACCGCCGATCCCATGCACGACTTCTTCGTTCACCGAGATACAGACATGGCCTGGGAATCCGCGGTATCCCAAAAATGCACTCTTGCACTTCTCTTCCGACATGTAATCCGCAGCCGCCTGATCCACTTCACCCGTCGAGATGCCAGGGCGAACGAGACTGCTGACACGATCCAAAACGACACTCGCCGTCTGGCACGCCTCCCGCATCTTTCCGATCTCACGCTCACTCTTGATCGGGATCATTGGCACCTAAACGACTGCACGCATAACCGGTACGCTAGTGCTCCAAAATGAATCTGCGTCTTCACTCAGATTCGACCTGCGATGAAAATCGTCATCCCCGCGAGAACCAAAATTGCGATGCCGACATACAGCCAGATGAGCGCATTTTGTTGCACTGCTTCTCCGCGGCCGGCGGGAGTCCTATCAAAGCGCCCGCGGATCCGACCCTTCCGCAGAAAGCCGTCGTAATGCCGCTGGATCAAATGAGTTTCGATCTGTCGCATCGTATCGAGCACGACACCGACAACGATCAGCAAACTGGTCCCGCCGAAAAACTGCGCTGTGATGTATGGAACATTCAACTGATGCGAAAGCATCTGCGGCATGATCGCGATGAAGGTGAGAAAGATCGCGCCAGCGAACGTCAGCCGCGTCATCGTGAAATCGAGAAAATCCGCAGTCGGTTTACCCGGACGAACGCCCGGGATGTAGCCGCCATACTTCTTGAGGT
>JAYVNN010000337.1:0-3772 GCA_043758435.1 Chthoniobacter sp. | reverse complement strand
TCGGCATCACCCGCGCGACACTGCGCAAGCGGCTCGAACGATTTGGCATCACCCGCGAACTGATCGTGCAGTGAAAAGCTGGCTCTGGAACGGCAGCGCGTTCGAGCCCGCGGCGGGTGTGCCCATTTCCGATCGCGGCTTCCGGCATGGCATGGCGCTCTTCGAGAGCATGCGCGTGTGGGATGGCGCGATCGAATTCTGGCCCGAGCACCAGCAGCGCATCCTCACCGCCTGCGCCGAGCGCGACTTTCCGATGCCCGAGGCGGCAGTCGCGGCCGCCGGTCCGGTTTTTGAAAATGCGGGCGTCAATGGCTTCGCACGCATCTACGTAACTGGCGGCGACGGCGGCCCTGCATCGCCAGTGACCGCGCCACGCGTGTTTCTTTTCATCGAGCCGCGCGAACCCGAGCGCGAAGACTGCTGGGAGGTCGGTTTTCACGACGAATTCTACCGCCCGATGTTCGGCGGGCTGAAGACCGCAAACTACTGGTTCAACGCCGACGCGCTCGCGCAGGCGCGCGCGCGGAAATTCGACGAGGCGCTGCTTTGCAATGATTTCGGCGAACTCGTCTCCGCGTGCTGCACGAATGTATTCATCGTGAAAGACGATCGCATCTTCACGCCGCCGCGCGGCTCCGGCTGTCGCGCAGGCGTGGTGCGCGAATGGGTGATCAAGCGCCGCAAAGTCGAGGAGCGCCGCCTGCGCCGCGAGGCCGCGACCACGGCGGACGAAATTTTCCTGACGAACTCATGGATCGGCGTGATGCCCATCGCCACGCTCGAAGGCCGCCCGCTCGGCCCGCGCAGCATCGGGGCAAAGCTCGCCGCGGAATTTGCCCGGCGGCGCGAAAACCCGTAGCCGCCGAAGGTCGCTGTGGCGCGAATCCCCCACCGGCGAAGCCGCTCCTGGGATGCGTGCATGGGCACCCGGCTTGCGCCCTTTGGACTGTACCAGCCCGCTGGCGCTTTCGGAAGGGCGCAGAGCGCCGCAGGTGGCCGGTCTCGCACAAAACCTCACGTCCGCGCTTCCTCCGGAAAGTCCCCCCGCTCACTTCTTCTTCGCCACCTTGTGCGCGTCGAAGGCTTTCCAGAATTCGGCGGCGGGGTGCGGGCCGTTGTGGGCTTCGTCGGGGTAGGCGTCGGCATCCATGCTCTGCCAGGTCGCGCCCTCGCGCGGGTAGGGCGGGTATCCTACCCGCCGTTCCGGGTATCCTACCCGAAACCTCGGGCGTCGCGTGGCGCGCTTTTGAAAACGAGGCGCGTCCTACGCCCCGCGCGCCGGGTAGGATACCCCGCGCGGCGGGTGGAACACCCGCCCTACCCAAGGCGCGGTCACTTCTTCCTCGCCGCCTGATGCGCGTGCGCGTCGTAGGCTTTCCAGGATTCGGCCACGGGGCGGGGGCCGGTGTGGGCTTCGCCGGGGCAGGCGTCGGCATCCATGGTCTGCAAGGTCTGGCTCTCGCGCAGCGGCAGCAGCGGCTCGGGCAGCACGCCGGAGGTCGGGCGTTCGGGCTTCGGCGGAGGTGCTTGCGTTGGAAATGCGGATCGCTATTTTGTCCCCATGCACGCCGACACAATCAAGGATGTCCTCCACAAGCAGCCGTTTCATCCCTTCACACTCCGCACCGTGAGCGGAGAGGACTATCTCGTCGAACATCCGGATTTCGTATGGCTCACGCGCGGCGGGCGCACCATCTACATCAGCCTGCCGGGCGGCGAAGGCGAGCATGTGCGCATCGTGGATACCGCGCTGGTCGAGCGAATCAATACCAGGGACATGCCGCAGCATAATTGAGCCGCGCTCACTTCAGCTGCTTCGCCTTCCACGCGTCGTAGGCTTTCCAGAATTCGGCCACGGGGCGGGGACCGGTGTGGGCTTCGCCGGGGTAGGCGTCGGTTTTGGATGAACTGCGAGTGCTCTGCAAGGTCGCGCTCGCGCGTGGGTAGGGCGGGTATGTTACCCGCCGTTCCGGGTACCCTACCCGGAACATCGGTAGTCGTGGTGCGTGTGTTTGAAAAAGTAGGCGCGTCTTGCGAAGCGGACGCCCGTCCTACGCCCGGCGTGCCGGGTAGGATACCCGGCGCGGCGGGTGGAACACCCGCCCTACCCGAGGCGCGCTCACTTCTTCCCCGCCGCCTGCTGCGCGTCGTAGGCTTGCCAGAATTCGGCGACGGGGCGGGGGCCGTTGTGGGCTTCGCCGGGGTAGGCGTCGGCATCCATGCTCTGCAAGGTCGCGCTCTCGCGCGGGTAGGGTGGGCGTCCCGCCTGCCGGGTTTCGCGTCCCGCGGAACCCTTCGGACTTCGGGAGGCGTCCCTTGCGAATGGGGCGTCCCTGGAGCATCCGCTGGTTCAGGCGGGACGCCCGAACCGGCAGGCGGGACGCCCACCCTGCCCGAGGCCCGCCCTCACTTCTTCCCCGCCGGGGAATGGGCGTCGTAGGCTTTCCAGAATTCGGCCACGGGCCGCGGGCCGTTGTGGGCTTCGCCGGGGTAGGCGTCGGCATCAATGGTCTGCAAGGTCTTGCTCTCGCGCAGCGGCAGCAGCGACGCGGGCAGCACGTCGAGGCTCAGCCGTTCGAGCCGCGCGAGCGTGAGCACCGGGGTGTAATCGGTGAGCTTGTTACAGCGTGGAATACTCAGTTCTTTCAACGGTGCGCCACGCAAAGCGGAGAGGGCTGTAACAGGTGCGCCATCAAGAGTGAGGTATTCGATCGGTGCGCCTTTCAGTGGCGATATGTCGGTGATCTTCGAGCCCTGTGCTCCAAGTCGGATGAGCGGCATTCCGCGAAGCGCATCAATACGCGAAATTTGAGTCGTATAAATCTGGATCTCTGTGAGCGGCATACCCTCGATTGGCGTGAGATCAATGACCTTTGTGTGAGAAACATTGAGTTTGGATAACGGCATTCCTGCAAGAGGTCTAAGATCACTCACCGGCGCGGCGTCCAAGTTCAATTCGCGGAGGCGCATTCCTCGCAATGCTTCGAGATCCGAGATTGGAGTCGAACTTGCCATAAGAATGTCGAGCGGTAAGCCGCGCAATGATTCGAATGAACGGATAGGTTTTCCGTTAACAGTCACCTTGACGCTGCCATCGTTTTCCACAGTCACTTGGTAGTTTCCTTTTCCAAGTGTAACTAAAAGGCGCTGTTCGATCAGTTTACGGCGCTCCTCCACATCGATTTTCAGCCGTCGTGTAAATGAAAGCACGGAGCCGGTGGCCGCGACTGTTTGTAGATGGTGGAAGACCTCTTTGGCGGCGTCGCTTTTCCAACGCTCGGCGTCGGGGGCTGCGGCGAGCTTCTCTACGGCGGGGAGGATGCTGGCGAGGTTCGCGGCGGCGGGATCGTGCTGGCGGGCGAGGCGCAGGGCGTCGGCGGCTTCACTCCAGCGCTCCAAGCCGAGGAGCACCCACGCGCGCTGCCAGCGGGCGGGGGCGAGCGCGGGGTCGAGCGCGAGGGCGGCGTCCAGTTTACCCAGCGCACTGGCGAAGCGCTGGGAGTCGGCTTCGCTCTCGGCGAGCTGGAGCAGCGCGGGGGCGCTGGCTTTCAGGTTCTCCAGCGCGGTCTTCGCAACGGCGGCTTCGCGCTCGGCGCGCTTGCCTTCGAGGATGGCCTTCGTGCCGAGCACCGCGCCGACGAGCAGCACCGCTGCCGCGCCGATGGATGCGGCCTTGTTGCGCTTGATGGCGAGACTCGCGCGCTTCCACCAGCCCGCCTTTTCCGCACTGGTGGCAAAGCCGGTCTGATACGATTCGATGTCGCGCTGGAGC
>JAYVNN010000336.1:0-11578 GCA_043758435.1 Chthoniobacter sp. | reverse complement strand
TTCTCCTCCTTGTTGATGTCCACCGGGATGCCGCGCCCGTTGTCGCGGATGGAAATCGACCCGTCGCTGTGGATGTTCACGTCGATGTGCGTGCAGTGCCCCGCGAGAAATTCATCGACCGAGTTATCCAGCACTTCCGACACGCAATGATGCAGCGCGCGCTCATCGGTTCCGCCGATGTACATGCCAGGCTTTTTGCGCACCGCTTCCAGCCCTTTCAGCGAACTGAGATCGTCGGCGTCGTAGGTGCTTTTTTTGGATGCGGTTTCGGATTTTGGAGCGTCAGGATCGGCCATATTTTAAGTGGGGAAAATGTGAGGCGAAATCCTAGGGAGACGGGCATCTGCCCACAAGGGGTTTTTTGGCCTCTTTTTTGGGGTTTCCCCAATCGCTTGGGGCCGGTGAAAATGGCGACCACAATATATTGATGGACACCAGCGGGCGGATGCGAATGAATCGCCGCCCGTGAAACGCACTCTCCGGCTCGCCGCGCTCATCCTTTTCTGCGTCCTCACTTTCGCCACGCGCTGCCACAATCTGCGCGACGTTTTCATCGGTGGAAAAATCTACTTCGCCGATGCCGACTGCTACTCGCGAATGACCCGCGCCCGGATGGTCGCGGAGCGTCCCGGAATGATCGTCCGCCATCACGATTTCGAGAACTTTCCGCAGGGCGTGAATGCGCACACCACCGCGCCGCTCGACTACCTCATCGTGGCGGGGAAAAAGCTCCTCGACGCCGGATTCGCACTTTTCGATTCGGGAAAAACCAGCGTCTTGCGCGGACAGACGCTCGACCTCGCGGGCGCGCTCGTCTCGCCGCTGCTCGGGGTGCTCACCTGCGGCTGGCTCGCGGTGTGGGCGTGGTCGGCGACGGGGCATTCATCGCTCGTCCGGGCCTGGGCTGCGCCGGCGGCCCCGCTTCTTTTTGCCATCTCCCCGATCGCCGTGCATGGCACCGTGCTGGGCCGGCCCGATCATCAGTCGCTCATCATTTTCCTCCTCGCGATCATCATCGGCGCGGAGACGCGGCTCATGCAGACGGTGCGCGAATGGGAAAAGCAGGCGCGTCCGCCGGACCGCCACATCGCGCAGTGGTCGCTCATCAGCGGACTCGCGGGCGGGCTCGCGATGTGGGTCTCGCTCTACGAACCGCTCGTTTTGTTCGGCGTGATTTTTCTCCTCATCGCCCTGTTCGACCGCGAGCAGTTTCGCTGGCGCGAACGGTGGTGGGGCTGGGCGGCGGCGGCGGCGGTGTACGCCATGTCGCTCGCCATCGAGGGGTGGCGCTTCGCTTTGCCGGATGAAACGGTGCGCGCGTATTTCCCCAAGTGGAGCCGCAGCATCGGCGAACTCGCGCACCTCGATCTCACCGGCCCGCTGCTCTGGCATTGGTGCGGCTGGGCCGCCGCGCTCGCGCCGGTCACGCTCGGCCTCGCCGTGTGGCTGAAAATGAAAGCCGCGCGCGCCGCCACGGGCGCGCACCCGGCGTACCGGCCCGCGGCGTTTCTCCTCGGACTGCTGCTCGTCACCTTCGCGCTCACCTGCTGGCAATTGCGCTGGGGATATTTCTTCGCGCTGGTCTTCGCCATGTCGCTCCCGTGGCAACTCGCCGTCCTGCGCCGCGCGTGGATCGCGTGGCCGGTCTTCGTCGTTGCGCTTTATCCCATCGCGCAGGATTGGGACGCGCGCCTTTTCCCCGACGATGAAGCCGAGCGCCGCCAGGCCGTGCAGCGCGCCGAGCGCACCGCGCTCCGCGAAACCGTCAGCGCCATCACCGGCGATCCCGCCGCCGCCTTCCTCGCGCCGTGGTGGCAATCCCCCGCCATCGCCTACTGGACGCGGCAGCCCGGCGTCGCGGGCAGTTCGCACCAAAGCCTCCCCGGCATCGTCGATACCGCGCGCTTTTACCTCGCCGAAAACCCCGCGGACGCCGCCGCCATCCTGAAAAAACGCCGCGTCGCCTGGGTGCTCGCCGACGACGCCGAGCGCATGACCGGCACCTCCGCCGCGCTCCTCGGCCTCGCCCCGCCTGCCACCCCGCTCGCGCTCACCCTCGCCGAGCATCCGCGCGACGTGCCACCCTTTCTCCGCGAAGTCCCCACGCCCCCCGCCGCCGGCAACCGCATCTTTTACCATCTCTATGCCGTCGATCCGGCGCAGCTCGCGCCCTGAACGCCGTGACCTCATGCGTCGCCGCCTAAGCCCCGCCGGCGCGCGCCTGCACCGTGGCGAGCAACGCCGCGACCTCAACGGCCCGTCCTGGGCCGCGCGCTGCCAGCGGGCGAGCCTTTCGCCGCACTCCTCGCGCAGCACCCGGCGCAGGCACCCGCGGTGAGGGCGTACGGAGTGGCGCGAAAATTATCGCAACGCTGCCGGCGGCGGCTCCTTTGGCGAGATGAAATTCTACCGCCTCTACTGCGGAGACGATTCCGCGCTGCCGCAGCGGTGCGCTGTCATCGCCGCGCGCTCACTGTGCCTGCAGCCGGAAGAACGCCGCGTTGTCCGGCACCGTGAACTCGAACTCCAGCTTGCCCGCGCCGTTGATCACCGTCGTCACTCCCGCGCCGGTCATCGGGAAAGCGAGGAAGGACTGCATGAGATTGGTCGTCTTCGTCACCCCAATGGTCAGCTTGAACTTCCCGGTCGCCGCGTCCTTCGTCAGCAGCGGGACGCCCACGTTCAGCGCCCGCACTTGGGCGGTCGTGTATAATCCCGCCGGGTTGAGCAGGCCGGGCAGCGCCGCCACGAGACTGGGCTGACTGACTTGCCAATCGAAGCCGAGGCCTGCCAGTTGGGCCTCCGATGCATCGTTCAGCCCGTCGCCATCCGTGTCGTTGGTGAACGAGAGACCGGTGCCGGTCAGGGTGATGTCGAAGGCCGCCTCGTCGGCGTCATTATTCACGATGCGCAGGGTGGTCGTGCGGCTGCCGATGGCGGCGGGGGTGAAGGTGACGCTGAAGGTGGTGCTGCCAATGGCGGGCACGCTGGTGAGCATCCCGGTCGTATTCACGATGAAATCGCCCGCGTTCCCCCCGTTCACGCTCACGCTGGTGATCGCCAGCGCGGCAAGGCCGGTGTTTCGGATGGTGAAAGTCTTCGCCGCGCTGCTGCTGCCCGCCGGCACCCCGCCGGTGCCGATGCTGGCGATGCCGCTGCTCAAGCCCGTGCCCACGGGCTGCTCGACGGCGATCTCGCGGAGACCGATGAAGGTGTAGGCCGCGCCGGCTAAGGAGGCACCCTCGTCGGCTGCGCTGTTCACGCCCGTCGTGCTGCTGTCCTCATAGGGAGCCCCGACGACCACCGTGTCGCCCGAGACGGCCACGGACCAGCCAAACCGATCATCCGCTTGCGTGGTGCCGACGGCGGCCGGCTTGAGATACGCCTGCTGCGTCCACACCCCCGCGCTGCGCACGAAGACGTAGGCCGCGCCGGAGGCGTTGGCGGTCCCATCGTCGTTGGGCAGGCTGTCCACGCCCGTCTTGCTGCCGGACTCACCCTCAGCCCCGACGACCACCGTATCGCCCGAGACGGCCACGGACCAGCCAAACCGATCAGACGCCTGAAAGGCACCGACGGCGGCCGGCTTCAGATACGCCTGCTGCGTCCACACCCCCGCGCTGCGCACGAAGACGTAGGCCGCGCCGGAGTTGGCGGGGGAGCCGAACTGGTCAACGCTCTCGTCGGGCGTGCTGTTCACGCCCATCGTGCTGCTGTCCTCATAGGGAGCCCCGACGACCACCGTGTCGCCCGAGACGGCCACGGAGAAGCCGAACAGATCCCCCGACTGCGTGGTGCCGACGGCGGCCGGCTTCAGATACGCCTGCTGCGTCCACACCCCCGCGCTGCGCACGAAGACGTAGGCCGCGCCGGAGTTGGCTGCGGTAAAACCGTCGTCGGGCGTGCTGTTGACGCCGGTCGTGCTGCTGTCCTCTTGGTGAGCCCCGACGACCATCGTGTCGCCCGAGACGGCCACGGAGATGCCGAACAGATCCCCCGCCTGCGTGGTGCCGACGGCGGCGGGCTTCAGATACGCCTCTTGCGTCCACACGCCCGCGCTGCGCACGAAGACGTAGGCCGCGCCGGAGTCGGTGGCGCTCTCGTTAGGCGTGCTGTTCACGCCCGTCGTGCTGCTGTCCTCATAGGGAGCCCCGACGACCACCGTGTCGCCCGAGACGGCCACGGACTGGCCGAAGAAATCCGCCGCCTGCGTGGTGCCGACGGCGGCGGGCTTTAGGTATGCCTGCTGGGCGATGGGATCAATCGTCAGCGGATAGTGCGCCGCGCGCTCCTCCACCAGCAGGCGCACGCCCTTTTCCCCCGCCGCCTCAAAGCGCGAGGCCAGCACCTTGCCATCCGCATCCCACACCTTCAGGCCGGTGTAATTCAGCACCGTCGCGCCGGTGGCGTCCGTAAAAAGCACGCCCTGTGCATCGGCGGAGACGCGCGGGTGCAGCGTGCCGCGGGTGGCCATGGTAAGGGAGAGAGGGGACGCATTCGTCCCATTCGCCACCTCCGGTCGCGCCGCCACCGTGAAGCCGTGCTCCAGCCCGCGCGCATCATTCACCCACCACTCCTGCACCGTGGCATCCCACTGGTAGCTGAGCCGCTGGCCTTCAGCCTGCACCGCCGGCGTGCCGCCGATGGCGTGCTGCGTTTCCCCAAAGCCATAGCCCTTCAACTCCAGCCCCCACTGCCACGCGCCGTCCCGTGGCTCGGCGAGGAAGCCGCGCCCGTCGAATTTCGTCGTCCATTGCTGCCCCGGATTTCGCGCCTGCCAGCCGCCCTCGATTGGCTGGAACGCATGACGCCCCGCCTCATACGCTGCGCGGATGCTCGACCAGTCGGACTTGGCGAGGCCCTCGGGCACTTGATCGGGCGAAGCAAGCTGCTGCGTCTTGCCCGGCTCGGCCGCACTGGCCAAAGGCAGGCGCAAAGCAAAACTGAGGACGGCGACGGCAAGGAGGACACGAGGAAGGACTTTCATGGTGGAATGGTGACCGGCGAATTAAAGATGTTGCGATTGCGCATCCCCATTGGTGGCCTTCGTTCACTGAACCAGAACGGATGGGAATGGCGCGAGGAAACCCCAGAAATGAGGGCTTCGTCAACGCTGCTCTCAGCCACACAAAGCCCACCGTCCCGCCGGTCATGGCGCGGCGGGCGCCACCCATCGGCCTGGCTGCGCCAGACGATGGCGTTGATGACGAATCATTTTTCTTTCGGCACGCTGCGGCGATCACGTCTCAGCCCCGGAAAGCGGCTCGCGGATTTCGTCCGAATGCTCAATGCTGCCGCCATGAATGATTCCTACGATTTCATCGTGCTCGGCGGCGGCAGCGCGGGCTATGCGGGCGCGGCCACGGCGGCAGGGCTGGGGCTGCGGGTCGCGGTCATCGAGGGCGGCGCGGAAGTGGGCGGACTGTGCATTTTGCGCGGGTGCATGCCGAGCAAGACGCTGCTGGAAAGCGGGCATCGCGCGGAGGCGATCCGCGACGCGGGGGAGTTTGGCTTGCGCGCGGAATATCTCGGCGCGGACGGCGCTGCGATTCGCGCGCGGAAGCGGCGGCTGATCGGCGAGTTTGCGGGGTACCGGCGCGGGCAGTTGGAAAGCGGGCGCTTCGAGTTCATTCGGGGGGAGGCGAGTTTCACGGACGCGCAGCATGTCGAGGTGCGGCTGCGGGATGGCGGTCTGCGCGTGCTGGAAGGGCGCGCGTTTCTCATCGCCACGGGCTCGAAGGTGCATTGCGTCGAGATTCCCGGCCTCGCGGAAACCGGCTTCGTGACGAGCGACGAGGTGCTCGATGCAGACACGATTCCCGAGTCGGTCATCGTCCTCGGCGGCGGAGCCATCGCGCTGGAGTTGGCGAGCTTTTACGCGGGTGTGGGCTCACGCGTGACGGTCATCCAGCGCAGCGCGCAGGTGCTCCGGGAAACGGACGCCGACGTGGCGGAGGCGCTCGTGGAGGCGATGGAGAAACGCGGCATCCGCATCATCCGCGACACCGCACTGCGCGGCGTGCGGCGCGAGGGTGGGAAGAAGCGCGTCGAGTTCAAGCACGATGGACGCGAAGATTTCGCGGAAGCGGATGAAATCCTCTGCGCGCTCGGCCGGCAGCCGAACCTCGACGGCCTCGCGCTCGAACGCACCGCCGTCACCGTCGGCAAATCGCACATCGCCACGAACGCGCAGCAGCAATGCGGCGCGGCGCACCTTTTCGCCGCGGGCGATGTCTGCGGGCCGCATGAGGTCGTCCACCTCGCCATCCAGCAGGGCGAACTCGCCGCGCGCAACGCCGCGCGCGTGCTTGGCAAACTCGGCGGCGAGCTGGAATCCATTGACTACGCGCTGAAACTTTTTGCCGTTTTCACGCACCCGCAAGTCGCCAGCGTCGGCTTCACCGAGCGCGAATGTGCGGAGCAGGGAATCGCTTTCACCGCGGCAAAGTATCTCTTCGCCGACTGCGGCAAGGCGATGGTGCATGGCGAGACGGACGGCTTTGTGAAACTCATCGTCGCACGCGACTCGCGGCGCATCCTCGGTGCCGCGTGCGTCGGGCCGGAGGCGTCCGAGCTGATCCACGAAATCGTCGTCGCCATGCACTTCCGCGCCACCGCCGGCGACCTCGCCCGCATCCCGCACTACCACCCGACGCTCAGCGAAATCTGGACGTATCCGGCGGAGCAACTGGCGGAGCGCCCGCAAAAATAAACAACGCCGTCATCCTGCCGGTCGCCATCCGCACGGGGGGCATTGACGTCATCCTCGGCAGCAGTGACGCGCACCCCATTTGCGTCACTCCGTATTTCTCTCGTGGACGAACGCACTTGGCGGCTCGCTTAGTGCGGAAATCCCAGAGCTTTCCGGGCCATAATTAGCTTCTGAATGGCCGCGCGCATCCCCGCCGCATCAAAGAGACCTTGGCGAAATACGATCCTCCCACCGGTGTCGATGAGATAGGCGCAATTCGGCGAACTGCCATAGGCTTTCCAGACGGCGTTGTCCATTTTGTCCACGGCCACAAAGGAGCGCATCTTGAGAATCTCGCGGCAGCGGCGGGCACCAGCCAGCCTCTCCTCGTAAGTCTGGGGTTGAGGCAGAAGGATGCCTTCTTTTCTATTCTCTTCGGTGACAAATTCGCGGCCCAGGTAAGGACTGGCTGCCCCCACGGGATGCGCCTCCGCCGTGTAAACAACCACGGAGTTCAGTTCCGATTGAAATTCCTGCACTAATGCCCGCCGGCTGGCGGTGACGGAACGAAACTGCGGACAGGTGTAACTTCCGGTCGTGACCAGCAAGAGCTTGGACGCCCAAAGCTCCGAAGCTTGCAGGGTTCCGCCTCTCGCCCGTTCGAGCTTAAAATCTGGCGCGAGCTCGCCATTTTTTGGCCCAGTCCGCAGGAACCATTCGCTGAGCCGCTCAAACTCATCGCCCAAGGGATTGGGATCAGCAGCCCAAGATAAGATGGCAATTAAAAGGACGGCAATGATGAGCAGTTTTCGCATCGTCCTCCGTCGCGTGCAGGTGGCCGTTATCAAGTGACGAATGCGCAAACCTTGCTTCATCCAACCGGCGAGAAGAACCACCTAGTCCGAGATCGTCTCGTTCAGATTCAGCAGCACATTGGCCACCGCCGTCCACGCGGCGAGCTGGCTGTCGTCGAGGCCGGGGGGCTTGGCGAGGTCGCCGACTTTGACGAGGGCGGCGGCGGCGGATTTGTCCGCGGCGTAGGTGGCGAGCTGGGTGGCGAGGGTTTTGCCGAGGATAGCGGTTTCGCTTTCGCTCGCAGAGCGGGAGAGCGCGGTGCGCCAAGCGTAGCGGAGGCGCTGGGCGTCGTCGCTGCCGCCGTGGGTGAGGATGCGCTGGGCGAAGGCGCGGGCGGCTTCGACGAAGACGGGGTCGTTCATCAGGACGAGGCTCTGCAGCGGGGTGCTGGTGCGGGCGCGCTGGGCACTGCAAAATTCGCGCGTGGGCGCATCGAGCGTGATGAAGGACGGATAGACCGTGGAGCGCCGCCAATAGACGTAGAGGCCGCGGCGGTAGAGGTCGGCGCCGGTGGATTTCTCGTAGTTGTAGCCGCTCATCTCGTTGATTTCCCAGGTGCCGGCGGGCTGGGCGGGCTTGATGCTTTTGCCGCCGAGCCGGGGGTCGAGGATGCCGGCGATGGCGAGGGCGTTGTCGCGCAGAAACTCGGCGTCGAGGCGCTGGCGGGGGCCGCGGGCGAGGAGGCGGTTTTCGCTGTCGCGGGCGAGCAGCTCGGGCGTGACTTTGGCGGACTGGCGGTAGGTGGCGGAGAGGGCGATTTGCCGGAGCGCGCGCTTCATGTCCCAGTCGCGCATGAAGTCGGCGGCGAGCCAGTCGAGCAGTTCGGGGTGGCTGGGCCATTCGCCCTGGGAGCCGAAGTCGTTGACGGTTTTCACGAGGCCTGTGCCGAAGAGCATTTTCCAAAAACGGTTCACCGTGACGCGTGCGGTGAGCGGCTGCTCGGGCGCGACAAGCCAGCGCGCGAGGTCAAGCCGGGTGTAGCGCTTGCCGTCGGCGGGCGCGGCGGCGAGGGCGGGGAGAAAGGCGGGCGCGGCGGGTGTGACTTTGTCGCCGTTCTGGTCGTACTGGCCGCGGACTTTGATGAAGGTGTCGCGCGGCTTTTCCATCTCGGACATGACCATGGTGTTTGGGATGGTGGCGGCGAAAGTGTCCTTGGCCTTGCGGCGCTCGTCGGCGAGGCGCTTCGCGGCAAGGAAGTCCGTGGCGTAGGTCTCGCGGTAGAATTTTTGCAGCTTGTCCTTCTGCTCCTGGGTGCGCTGCTCCGCTGGGACTTTCACGAGTTGGAGCGTGGGCGAGCCGCCGAGCGCCGCGACCTCGCCGCCCGCGAGCACGCGTCCGTAGATGCGGAGGTCATCCACGCGCCCGGTGAAAAGCGTCCCCGCCGCGCCGCGTCGGCCAATGCTGAAGGGCTCGGGCGTCTTGATCGTGGCGGTGAGCGCATCGATTTTCACGGACGACTTTTCGAGCTCGCCATTGACGTAAAGTTTCACGCCCGCGGCTTTCCCCGAGCCATCGTAAGTCACGGCGAAATGCAGGAAAGTATCCTGCGGCAGATCGCGCTCGCCCTGCACATGGATGGCGTTGCCGGGCCATTGGTTGATGAGATGGAAGCTCGGCCGCGTGCCGTGAAATTCCACGTCCCAGCCGCGCGTGTTGCCGCCGTTTTCCATTTTGCCAAAGGGTGCGCCGCCCTGCGGTTTCAGGCGCAGCCAGGCGGCGGCGGTGAAGGGCTGGTCCTTCTCGAAGCCAAATTTGTCGCCATACTCGATCCAGCCATTCGCGACCACGCGAAAACTTTTCTCCACCGCGCCCTCGGTAAAAGTCCCCTCGCCTTTCACCACACCCTCGATCTTCTGGCCGCTGTCGCTCACACCCGCGCCATCGGCATCGAGCGGGAAGCGCACCGACTGCCCGCCGGGTTCGCCGCTCGACGCGCTCGCGGCGGTCTGCTTTTCCCAATCGAGCTGGCGCGCATCGAGCGTCTTCGCAAGTTCGCGCTCGGCGAGGTCGGCGGCGTCGAGTTCGGTATTGAGCTGCGCGAGCCGCGTGGTCTGCTCGGGGGACGGCACGCTCAGAAACGGCTTCGGATTCCGGTCGCGCACGCCGTCTTTGCCGTTCTCGGGGACGTTGTGGAAAAAGGAGTAGAGCTGGTAAAATTCGCGCTGCTTGAGCGGGTCGTATTTGTGGTCGTGGCACTGCGCGCAGCCCACGGTCAAGCCCAGCCAAGTCACACCGGTCGTGGCCACGCGATCGACCACGTAAAGATTGAGATATTCCTCGTCGATCAGCCCGCCCTCGTCACTCGTCATCACATTGCGATGAAAGCCCGACGCGACCTGCTGCCCGATCGTTGCATTGGGCAACAAATCGCCCGCGAGCTGCTCGATGGTGAACTGGCTGAACGGCATGTTGGCGTTGAACGCGTTGACGACCCACTCGCGCCACAGCCACATGTCACGCAGCGAGTCATTGTGGTAGCCGCTCGTGTCGCCGTAGCGCGCGAGATCGAGCCACGGCACCGCCATCCGCTCGCCGAAATGCGGCGACGCGAGCAGCCGGTCGATCACTTTTTCATAAGCATCCGGCGCGGCGTCTTTGAGAAAAGCATCGACCTCCGTGATCGACGGCGGCAGCCCCGTGAGATCAAGCGAAGCGCGTCGGATGAGCGCCGCCTTTTCCGCCTCCGGCGAAAACCACAGCCCCTCTTTTTCCAACCGCGCCGCAATGAAAGCGTCGATGGGATTTTTCATTTTCCATTTTCCATTTTCCATTGCCGGAACCACCGGAATTTTCACCGGCTGAAACGCCCAATGCCCATCCCACTTCGCGCCTGCCGCGATCCACCGCCGCAGCAAATCCACCTGCGCTGGCTTGAGCTTTTTGTGCTCCTTCGGCGGCGGCATCACGTCATCCTTATCCTCCGTGGTGATGCGCCGGATGACCTCGCTTTTCTCCGGCTGCCCCGGCGTGATCGGCACCTCACCCGACTCCGCTTTCCCAAACGCCGACTCCTTTTGATCGAGCCGCAGCTCCGCCTTGCGCTTGTTCGTGTCCGGCCCGTGGCAGGTGTAGCAGTTCTCGGAAAAGATCGGGCGGATGTCGCGATTGAAGTCAATCGCCGACTGCAACTCGCCGCGCACTGCGAGCGGCAGCGCACCCAGCGTGAGGAAAAGGAGGAAGCCTGTTTTCATGGAAAGGGCGCAGGGATAATGCCGACGATTGGGAGAATGTTAGACGGCAAAAGCCCTGCCGTCGCCAACAGTCGTTCCAACTTCCTCCGCAACCTAACCGCCGTCCCATTCCACCCGCGACTACGCAGGTGCCCCGTGCTCCTCGTCGATCTCAAGCTGCGCCCGCTCCCCGTGGCGGGAGGCCGCCGCATTGAGCAGGTTGCGAATCGCGATGATCGTGAGCCCGTTCTTGCCGATCACTTTTCCCACGTCGCTCTGCCGCAGGCGGACGTGAAAGGTCGTGCGCCGGTTGCCTTCGTGCTTGGTCAGCACCGCCTCATCGGGGAAATCGATGAGCAGCGGCAAAACGAATTTGAGGAACTCCTGCATGGCGCAGACGTTGTGCGCCCGACTCGCGATTGGCGAGCCTTACTTCGCAGCGGTTTCCTTTTTGCGCGCCTTCTTGATGATGCTGCGCACGGTGTCGCTCGGCTGCGCACCATTGCCGATCCAGTAGTCGGCGCGGGAGAGGTCGATGTTGGCGTTGTCGCCTTCCTTCTTTGGATCGTAGTTGCCGATGATCTCGATGAATTTGCCGTCGCGCGGGCTGCGCTGATCGGCGACGACTACTTTGTAATACGGATTGTTCAGGCTTCCCTCGCGGCGGAGGCGGATGGCTACAGACATGGTGTTTGGTTTGGTTTGGTTAGTTGAGTTGCTGTTAAAAAAACTGCGCTAGCGCCGGATGCCGAGATTCGGCGTGCCGGAGCGCGCCATCATCTTCTTCATCTTGCCCATCCCCTTCATCATCTTCCGCATCTGGCCGAAGCGCTGAAGGAGGTCGTTCACTTCGGTGACGGTA
>JAYVNN010000335.1:0-3788 GCA_043758435.1 Chthoniobacter sp. | reverse complement strand
GCGAGTAGGTGAGGCCGAGGGCGCGGGCGGCGGCGTTGATGCGCTGCTGCCAGAGCATGCGGAAGTTGCGCTTGCGCGTCTTGCGATCGCGGGTCGCCCAGTGCTGGGCCTTATAGACGGCGTCTTTCGCGTAGCGAAAGAGCTTCGAGCGGCGTCCGCGGTAGCCGCGGGCGAGATCGACGATTTTTTTGCGGCGCTCCCGGCTGGCGGGAGCATTAGTGGCGCGTGCCATGGTTGGTTGGTTTCTAGTTCAGCGAATTGTTCGTTTTGGTGAGTGATCCCGCCGACCTCATTCGCTGAGGCACTCCGCGAGGCGGAGCAGGTGGCGGGATCGGGATGCCGCGTGCGCTTACGCGAACGGGAGCAGTTCCTTCATGCGATCGACCATGGTCTTATGGACCTGGCCGTCTTTGCCGAGCTTGCGTTTGCGCTTCGAGCTCTTGCTCGAGGCGAGGTGGCGCAGGCCGGCTTTGCGGCGCATGAGTTTGCCCGTCCCGGTCACTTTGAGGCGCTTGACGGCGGATTTTTTCGTCTTGCGACGTGCGATGGATCGAGGCATGGGGCGGGGAAAGTAGCGGGCGAAGCCTGTTCGGCAAGCTCCTTTTTGGGGGAATTTCCCCAGCCTGCGCGCAGGGTGAAATCAGTCGCGCGGGAGGTGGCGCAGACCGACCTCGATCTCAGTGAGAACCTTGGCGCGCTCGGCGTTCCACTGGCCGTGGGATTTCAGGGCGAGCAGGAGTTTCCGGCCCTGCACGAAGCTGGCGCGGGCCTCGGCGGTCGAGGCCATTTGGAGCTGCAAGGTGCCGAGTTTGCGGCAGAGCACGGCGGCTTCGGCGCGGGCCTCGGGCGAGGTGCCGGGCGCGGCGACGGCGGCGTCCACGGCCTCCTCGTAAAAGCCGAGCGCATCGTCGAGGCGGCGCTGGTTGAAAGCGGCATCGCCGCGATGATGCAGGGCGACGACGGCGAGGCGCGCGGGGTTCTCCTCCGGCGGCGGCGGCGCGACGACTGGCCGCGCGACGGGCTGAATGGCGGACATCGGTGGGATGACGATCTGCGCCACGCGCGGGGCGGGCGTGGGTGCGGCGATCTCGGCGGGTGCGGCGGATTCGTCGGACACGAAATCGTTTTCCGCCGTGGAAATTTCCGCCGGGGCAGGGGACTGGGGCAGGCGCAGGGAAATGCGCGAGGGCGTGACGCGGACAGGGGCGGCGAGCGTGCGGGCGCGGTCGTTTTCCATCCGCCCGAAAGACCACCACGCCGTGGCCAGTGTCACGCTCACGCAAAGCGTCGCGGTCAAAATCGTCGGGGCAGTTTTGCGGCGTGGGGTGCGCGCGGCGGGAGGTTTGGGCAAAGCCGCCGCGGGTGCTTTCGGCAGTGCGCGGACGGCTTCCACCGGACGCGCCAGGCTGCCCGTCACTTCGAGTTCCCACGCCTCCACATCGAGCAAAGTGGCGAGCAGGAGGTCGCGGATTTCTTTCAGACTCGCCCGGCCCGGACGCGCGTCCACGATGCGCGGTTCGCCGGCATCGGCGGTGGCGAAAGTATCGTCCTGCAGCCGCCAGCGCAGCCACGCCGGCAGCCACGCGGGCGCGGCGGTCAGCGGTGCTTTTTCCAGCACGCCCTCGGGTTCGCCCTCGACGACGAGCGCGATGATCCGCTCCTCGCCGCCCGCGCTTTTGAACGCGCAAATCTGCGCGTCCACCTCCGCGCAATGCGCCGAGCCGGGCGAGCACACGACCACGAGGTAGGCGCTTTTTTCCAGCGCCTGCGGGTAGTGCGCGGCGGCCTGCGGATCGCGGCGGTCGGGGAAAACGGACACGCAATCCGGGCGCGGACGGCCGTGCGAAGTCGCGGACTCGATCATCGCCGTCGGCACGGGAAAGCCGTTGAGATTGCGGTAGAGCCAGTCCGCCCAGCGCGCGTCTTGCGGTGAAAAAGCGACCACGGCCCATGAGGCGCCGTCGAGTTCGGCGTTGAGCTGGCTTTCGAGGCCGAGGATCGGCGCGGAACCAAAGGCGATGCGCGAAGACGGCGGCTGCGGGACGACCAAAGCGGTCGAGCGGGGCGGCGAAGCGGGTGTGTCGGACTGCCAGCGCGGATACATGCGACCCGGTAAAAGCAGCCGCGGTGCCGCGCTCTGGAAATTATACTCCGCCTAACTTATCCGCAGACGAAAGTGGCGCGGAAAAGCCCCGCCGCGCTCATCTCCTCCCGCCGCACGGGCACGCCGAGCAGCCGTGCGAACATCTCGCTCTCCAGCCGCGCGATGAGCGGAAACGCGCGCAGCAAATCGAGGATCGGCGAGTGATGCTCCACGATCCGCACCGCGCCGTCCGCCGCCGCGCTTTCCGCCATGTAGCCGTCGTGATCGCGCAGCCGCGCCAGCCACTTCGCGCGCTCGGCGAGGGTCGTGCCTTGCAGCCGCAGGGCGTAGTCCGCGGCGGTTTTTTGAAAGGCCACGAGCAGGAGTTTTTCCGCCGCCGCCGGGCCGAAAAGTTTCTGCGCCGCGGTGAGCACATCAATGGTCATGGCGTTGCTCGTCGTCGGGAAAAGATCATGCGCCCGCTCGGTCAGACGGTAGAGCATCAGCGGGCGGCCAATCGGCTGCGGCGAGCGCCAGGTATCGAGCAGCCCGCGCTTTTCCAGATCGAGACACACCCCCTTCACGCCCATGTAACTCATCCCCATCCGCGCCGCCAAATCCGCCACGCACAAACCCTGCGTGCGCTTCAGCTCATTCATCACCCGCAGCCGCGCGCTGCGGCCGACTTGCTGGATGAGGCGCTGCTGCATAGGGAAAGTTGAGGGTTGAAAGTTGAGAGGCGCGCGCCCTTCGCCGGACGCGCGTGCCGGATTGTGCGCCTCTCAACCCTCAACTCTCAACTCTCAACTGCCCCAAAATGCCGCAGCGCCTCGACGATCCCCACGCTGCACGCACCCTCTGCCACGTAGCCGCCCGCCTCGCGCACCGTGCGTTTCACCGCGTCCATCGCGTTGCCGGGGCACGCCACCCACTGCGCGTGCCGGCCGTCGAGCATCGGCAGATCATTGTAGTGATCGCCCGCGGCGAAAATCTCCCCGCGCGCCACGCCCGTCAGCCGCGCCAGCTCGGCGAGCGCCGTCCCCTTGCTGTAATCCTCATGGCAAAAACGCACGTAAATCGTGTTGCGCATGAACTGAAATCCCGGCACCCGCGCGACCTCTTTTTCCAGGAAAGCGCACACGCCATCCATCTCCTCGTCCGACTCCGCGGCTAGGCCGATGAGCCGCGCGCCCTCATAAATCGGATGCGCCCGCGTGTGCTCCGCGAGATACGCCTCGATGTCCGCGAGCAGCGTTTCCGCTTTGGAAAAAAGCGCGTCGTGCGCCGCCGCGCAGCGCACATTCCAGTCGCCGAAATCCTGCCAGCGTCCGTCCGCCCCGCGGTGGAAAACCTCGAGCTCCGAAGTCAGCACGTAGTCCGGCTCCACCGGGAAATTCATCTCTCGCAGCCCCTCCTCGATGTGCCACAGGACGCGCCCGGTATTCACCGCCCAGCGCACACCGCGCGCCCGCATTTCCGCGAGCGCGGCAAAAAACTCCGGCACCACCGGCGGCTGCGCCTCGTGGTCCACCACCGTCCCGTCGAAATCCGTGCTCAGGAGTTTGATCGGCGAGTTGAGGGTTGAGTGTTCAGTGGCGAGCGACGATGAATCCTGCATGCGAGCGCGCACGGTATGGCGCGGCTCTCAACTCTCAACCACCAACTCGCAACTTTCTTCCCCATGAAAAGCGCCTACGAACTCGCC
>JAYVNN010000334.1:0-11639 GCA_043758435.1 Chthoniobacter sp. | reverse complement strand
AGGTCATGCCGGGGGCTTTATCTACGAGGAGGACACCGTCAAGGCTGGTCAAATTCATGGTCAATGGCTTGCAAAACTTTCTCCTGCACTTCGGCGAGGGTGCCGGGCGCGCGGGCACCGGCGGCGAGCTTGTGTCCGCCGCCGCCGAAGAGGCCGCAGACCTTGCTGACATCCACCTTCGGCGACTTCGAGCGCAGGCTGATGCGGATTTTTCCGTCACCGATTTCCTCGAAAAAAGCGGCGGCGATGACGCCGTCGATGGAGCGGATGTAGTCGATGAGTCCTTCGTTGTCCTCGGGCTGGGCGCCGAGCGTGCGCGCGGTCTCGGCGGTGAGGGCGAAGCTGGCGACGCGATCTTTGCTGGTGAAACGCAGGACGTTCAAAAGTGCGCGCAGCAGTTCGAGGCGACGACGCGGATAGCTCTCGTACATTTTCTGCGAGAGGTCGCCGACATTGACGCCGGCGCGGATGAGGTCGGCGGCGATCTCGTAGGTGCGTGCGGTGGTGTTCGGATATTGGAAGGAGCCGGTGTCGGTGCTGATCGCGGCGAAAAGATTGTCCGCCATTTCGTAGGTCAGCGGCAGGTCGCACTGGCGGAACAGCTCGTAAAGAATCTGCCCGGCGGCGGGCGCGGTGGCATCGACGTAGGCGAGGTCGCCGTAGCGCGCGTTGGTGTAGTGGTGGTCGATGTTGATCCACACGTCCGCGCTGGCGATGGCGGTGCGCGCGGTGCCGGCGCGGTTTTCGACGGCGTTGTCGAGGACGATGGCTACGTCGAAACTCTGCGGCTGAGTGGGTGGTTTGGTGACCAGTTCGGAGCAGGGGAGGTAGCGGAATTTTTCGAGCACGCCGTCTTCGTTCCATGCGGTCACGTCTTTGCCGAGCTGGCGGAGGCAGAGCGTCATCGCGAGGGTGCAGCCGAGCGCGTCGCCGTCGGGGCGCGCGTGGCTGATGACGACGAAGCGCTGACGCGTGCGCAGGACATCGGCGATCTCGGCGAGCGTGCAGTTATTTTTCATTGGGCAGCGGCGGGGCTCCAAGCTGGTCATCGGGCGGAATCTCGATCTGGCCGAGCAGATCAATGATCCGGTTTCCACGCTCGATGGTGTCGTCGAGTTTGAAATGCAGGTGCGGGGTGAATTTGAGGACGACGCGTTTCGACAGCAGGTGCTGGAGGTTTTTGCGCGCAGCGTGGAGGCGGGCGAGGGCTTCGTTGCTCTGCTCCGGGGTGCCCATGACGCTGACGTAAACGTAGGCGTTTTTCAGGTCGGCGGAGATGTCCACCTGCTGCACGGTGACGAGCACGGCCTGAAAGGAAACCTCGCGGTTGATGAGGTCGCCCAGCTCGCGCCGCATCAGTTCGTTGACTCGTTCAAGACGATGCTTCATGGGATGTTGAAAGTTGAAAGTTGAGCGTTGAGAGGCGTCGGTCGTGAGTCGGACGCGGAACTGAGAGCCGCGCCTCTCAACTACCAACTCTCAACTCTCAACCAATCCGCGTCAGAGCTTCTGCGGGAGTTTTTCGAGCGTGTAGCACTCGATGATGTCGCCGGGTTCGTAGTCGTTGAAGTCGCCGAGCTTGATGCCGCATTCGAGGCCGGAGCGGACTTCTTTCACGTCGTCGGTGAAGCGGCGGAGCGTGGCGAGGCCGCCGTCGTAGATCGGCTGGCGGCCGCGGAGGACGCGGGCGCGACCGGCGCGCGAGATGCGCCCGTCGGTGACGGCGCAGCCGGCGACGAGGCCCTTGGAAAGCTCGAACACTTTTTTGACTTCGGCGTGGCCGATGACGGCTTCGCGAGTCTCGGGATCAAGCAGCCCGGCCATCGCTTCCTTAACCTGGTCGATGAGTTCGTAGATGATCGAGAAGAGCTTGATCTGCACGCCTTCGCGCCGGGCGGTGTTGGCGGCGGTGGCCTCGGTTTTCACGCTGAAGCCGACGACCACGCAATCGCTGGCCCCGGCGAGCTGGATGTCGCTCTCGCTGATCGGGCCGACGGCGGCGTGGACGATTTCGAGGTCGATTTTTTTGCTTTGGATTTCGCCGAGCGCGGTGGTGATGGCTTCGAGCGACCCCTGCACGTCGCTCTTGAGGATGACTTTGAGCCGCTTGTGCTGGCCGTCCTTGATGGTGTCGAAAAGGCTTTCGAGCGTGGCGCGCTGCGGAGTGGCGAGTTTGCCGAGGCGCTCCTCGGCCACGCGTTCTTCGCCGAGCGTTTGCGCAGCGCGTTCACTTTCCATGACCACGAATTCGTCGCCGGCGAAAGGCAGGCCGGAGAAGCCGAGCACGCGGCACGGTGTGGACGGGCCGGCTTCCTTGATCGCTTTGCCTTGGTCATCAATGAGCGATTTCACCTTGCCGTAAAATTTGCCGCAGATGAAGGGCATGCCGGTTTTGAGCGTGCCCATTTTCACGATGATGGTGGCGGTGGGGCCGCGGCCCTGCTCGACCTGCGCCTCGATGACGGAGCCGCGCGGCGTCTGCTGGGCGCTGGCTTTGAGTTCGAGGACTTCGCTTTCGAGCTGGATGCGTTCGAGCAGTTCGTTCACGCCCTGGCCTTTGAGCGCAGCGACGGGGATGACGCCGACGGTGCCGCCCCAATCTTCAGGCACGAGGCCCTTTTCCTGGAGCTGGCCTTTGACCTTGTCGAGGTTCGCGCCGGGGGCGTCCATTTTCGTGACGGCGACGATGATGGTGACGTGCGCGGCCTTGGCGTGATTCAGCGCCTCGATGGTCTGCGGCATGATGCCGTCGTCCGCGGCGATGACGAGGACGACGATGTCGGTGACGCTCGCGCCGCGGGCGCGCATGGCGGTGAAGGCGGCGTGGCCGGGCGTGTCGAGGAAGGTGATCTTGTGCCCCGCGTGCGTGACGCAGTAGGCGCCGATGTGCTGGGTGATGCCGCCCGCTTCGCCCGCGGCGACGCGCGCTTTGCGGATGGTGTCCATGAGCGTCGTCTTGCCGTGGTCGACGTGGCCCATGAAGGTGACGATCGGGGCGCGATGATGGAGTTCATCGGGCTTCGGTTTCACGGGCTCCTTGGGCTTGTGATCCACGACGACCGGCTTGTGGACGCCGCCGCCGACCTTGCGGGTTTCCTTTTCAAAAGTGAACCCGTGCTTAGTGCAGACCTTGGCCGCGATCTCGGCCTCCATGTTCTGGTTGATCGAGGCGAAGATGTTCATCTCCATCAGGTCGCCGATGACTTTGAAGGGCGGGATGCCCATCGCGGTGGCGAGGTCTTTGACGGAAAAGGGAGGCTTGAGATGGATAACCTTTTCGTCGGTCGGAGCAGGGGCTTCGGTGCCGGCAGCGACTTCGGTTTCGGGCTCGGCGGCCTCGGGCACGACGGGTGCGGGGGCGGCGGGAGCAGTAATCTTGGGCGCTTCGGGCGCGAGGATTTTCGAGATGGGGATGCGGCCGAACGGTTTGTTCTCCAGCTCCGTGGGGCGGCGCGCAGCGCGCTTGGGTTTCGCGGCCAGCAGGTCCACGGTTTCCTGCACGACCTTGACTGGCGCAGGCTCGGCGGGGGCGGCCGCCTTGGGTTTTTCAGCGGGAGCCGCGGGCTTGGCGGAGCCCTTGGGCGCGGCGGATGCCCTGGCCTTCGCCTTGGGGTCGGCGGGCTTTCTGGCGCTGGTTTTCGGGGTCGTTTTGGTTGGCATCAAAAGTTTTCGGGGAAGCGGTCTTCATGGCTACTTCGCGGCAGCCGGGCCTTTTTCGTATTCCTGTCGTGCGGCCTCGTGGATGGCGGTGGCCTCGGCGAGGTCGATGCCGAGCACATCGGCGATGTCCTGCGGCGCGCTGCCGGTGGCGATGGTCTCGACGTTGTTCATGCCGACGGCGACCAGTTTCTCGGCTGCTTCCGGGGTGATCTTCAACGCTTCGGCAAAGGTTTCGGCTGCGCCCTTCTTCTTGATCTTAAAGAGATCCTCTGCCGATTTGTCCTCTTCGATATTGATGTCCCAGCCCGTCAGCCGCGAGGTCAGCCGCGCGTTCTGCCCACGCTTGCCAATGGCGAGGGAAAGCTGGTCGTTGTCCACTTTGATGAGCACCGTTTTCTTCGCCTCGTCGAGCGTCACGCTTTTCACTTTCGCGGGCTTGAGCGCCTCGAGCACGAGTTCCTTCATGTCCGCGCTCCAGCGGATGATGTCCACTTTCTCGTTGTTCAGCTCGCGCACGATGTTCTTCACCCGCGCGCCGCGCATACCTACGCACGCACCCACGGGATCCACTTTGTCGTTCGCGCTCCAGACGGCGATCTTCGTCCGGTAACCGGCTTCGCGCGCGATGCCCTTGATCTCCACAGTGCGGTCGTTGATCTCGCTGACTTCCATTTCAAAAAGCCGCCGCACGAAATTCGGATGGCTGCGCGAGATGATGATCTCCGGCCCGCGCGCGCCGTTTTCCACCGCCACCACGTAGGCGCGCAAACGGTCGCCGATGTTGTAGTCCTCGGTCTGCACACGCTCGCGGTTCGGCATGAGCGCCTCGAATTTTCCGAGATCCACGACCACGTCCGAGCGGTCAAAGCGCCGCACCGTGCCGCTCACGATCTCACCCGCGCGATCCTTGAACTCGTCGTAGATCATCTCCTTTTCCGCCTGCCGGATGCGCTGCATCATCGCCTGCTTCGCGGTCTGCGCGGCGATGCGCCCAAAGTCCTTCGGCGTCACCGGCACCTCGATCTCCTCGCCGACCTGAATGTCGCTCTTGAACATCTTCGCCGTCTTGAGCGAAATTTCGTCGTGCTTGTTCTCCACTTTCTCGATCACCGTCAGCTTGGCGAAAGCCTTGATTTCCCCCGTCTTCGGATCGATCTCCACGCGCAAATCCTTCGCCGGGCCAACCGCCTTGCGCGCCGCCGTCAGTACAGCCGTATTGATCGCTTCGAGGAGCACCTCACGTTTGATGCCCTTTTCGCGCTCAAAAAAATCCAGACCTGCTAGGATGTCGCTGTTCATAAAATGGTGTCCGTTTCCGGGGACAAAAAAAGTGGGTTTTGAAACCCACTGGGCTGAAGCCGGATTTGGAGTGCGCGGAAATTACGGGACGGGTGCGGAGGCGTCAAGGCGGGAAAGCGGCCGTGCTTTTGTCGCCGGAGTTTTATTTCAGCCATGATTGAGGTCATTTTTTTCGACGCCGCGGGGACGCTGTTCCATCTGCCACGAGGGGTCGGCCAGCATTACCGCGAGGTGGCGTTGCGGCACTGCTGCGACCTTGCGGAGAGCGACTTGCAGGCCGCGTTTTCCGCCGTGTGGAAAACGATGCCGCCGCGCGCAGCGACCCGCGCGGCGCGGGCCGACGACGACCGCGGCTGGTGGCGGGAACTCGTGGGGCGCGTGCTGGAGCGGTGCGGTGTCGCGGCGGGTGCGCTGGATCGCGCGGCGTACTTTGCGGAGCTGTATGCGGAGTTCACGCGGCCCGGTGTCTGGGAGCTTTTCCCCGAGGTGCGCGCGGTTTTGGAGGAACTGCGCCCGCACTACCGCCTCGGCATCATTTCCAATTTCGACGGCCGTCTCCGCGCGATTCTCCGGCAGCTCGAAATCGCCGCGCACTTCGATCCCATCGTCATCTCCAGCGAAGTCGGTGCCGACAAACCCGACCGCTGGATTTTCCAGCACGCGCTGGAACGGGCCGGCATCGCGCCCGCCGCCGCGCTGCACGTCGGCGATGATCCCGCACGCGACTGGACCGCCGCCGAATCCGCCGGCCTGCGCTCCTTCCATCTCGCCCGCCCGGCGAATTCCCTGCGCGATCTCGCCGCGGCGCTCAAAGCCCCGTCCGTTTTTTAATCCGCACGATGTTTTCCCGCGCAAAATCGCGCTGCTCCTGCGGCAGGGCGGGATCATTGAGCGCGCGCAGAAAAGCCTCGATCGCATGCGGCGCATCGCTCGCCGAGGCGTACGCCTGCCCGAGATAAATCTGGTAGCCCGAGACCGGCCGCTCCTCGGCCTCCGCCCGCGCGATGAGCCTTTGCAGCACCTCGACCTCCGCCTTGTAGGCGTGCGCCTCGTGCGCGATTTTCGCGTGGTAAAAAAGCAGGTTCGGATCATCCGGCAGCCGCTCGATGAGCTGCTTGGAAAGGTCGTACGCCTCGGAGAAATGCTTCGTCGCGAAGAGCAGTTGCGTCTTTGTCGCGAGCGCCGGCAGGTGCGCCTTGTCCAGCGCGAGCGCGCGCTCGGCGGCGGAGAAAGCCTCGCGGTACTCGCCGCGCTGCATGTGGTAAATCGCCAGCCCGTTCCACGCCTCCGGCAGCCGCGCGTCGAGCTGTACCGCCTCGTCGAGCAGCAGCTTCCCCGCGTCAAACTCCCGCACCGCCACCAGCTTCACCGCCGTCTGCGCCAGAAACGTCGCGCGATCCTTCGCCGGAGCCCCGGCAAAGCGCGCCCGCACCGGCTGGAGATCCTCCATTTTCCAAGACCGCGCCGCCCCGCGCCGAAAAACCATCCCGAAATGATCCACGTAACTCAGCGACCAGTCCTTCGTCTCCGCGAGATGATCCAGCAGTGGCCGGTACTGGCTCGGGTCGCCGATGAAAAGCAGCGCATCGAAACGGTCCTGCCGGTCGAGCTGCCGGAAAAACCGCGGCACCAGCACCGCCTGCGCCAGCGTGCGGGTGCGCTCCGACTGGTCATCGCGATCCTCCGCCGTGAGCAAATCCGGCCGCCGCGCGAGCAGCCAAGGACGCGCCGCCGCGTTGTAGTATAGCGCCTTCGCCTGCAAGCCTTCGAGCACCAGCGCGGGCGTTTCGAGGAGCGGATTTGCGCGGTGCAAATGCGGACGCAAAAACCCCAGCGCGAGCCCCCCGAGCAGCACCCCGGCGAGAACGATCAACCGGGTGCGGGACGGTGCGAGGCTGGTGAAAAGGGCGGGCATGGCGGGTCGCGTAGCGTAGCGGGAATAATTTCTTGCGTCACCTTCCGCGGTGAATTAACTACCGCCTCCCCGATTCGGGGCACGGGTTGGTAGCTCAATGGTAGAGCAGTACCCTTTTAAGGTATTGGTTCCGGGTTCAAGTCCCGGCCAACCCACTTCTATTTTCCAAGGTAAAACGGAGCGGAAAGGCTGATGGGCACAGGGCTCCAGGCGGCGTCTGAAATTTCGGAATCAATCACTGGGGCGGAGCGGCACGGTTCGCGACCTCTTGAAAAGCCGAGTTTTGCCGGGTCACAAACTGCTCGCAACTCTCCGTCATCATGGCATCGAGAAAACGATTCACCGTGGAGAGCGCAAACGTGCGCGGAGCCAGCGCAAAATCCGGGTTCAACTCTTCAAATGCCGACAGATATTCCGTGAGCACAGCGCGCAGATGGTGAAACTCGCGCAATACGTCCGTGAGCGAAAACCCCTGCTTCCAGCGCTCTTTGCCGTGCTCTTCCGCATCCGCGCCGGACTGCTCCGCCACCGCCATGCACCCGTATTGGCGGAGCGTTTGCGTCAGATCCTTGAGAATCAGCGGCACATGGTCGAGTAGCGCTCGCTCGGACAATTCGACCGTGGGAAGCGCCGGGTCGGCGGTTACCCGTCGGCACCATTCGGCAATAATCAATTGCTGGTGCGTCGTGAAATATTCCGCGAGCCGGCTGATGACGCTGGCTTGGGCGTTTGGGTTGGGGAACATGCCCGCACCCTGCCACGCCGCCCCGGCGATGTCATCCACCGACCGCGCCGCCCGCGGCTACCTCCACGCCGTCGCCTCGCTCACTGGCCTCATCCGTGCGCTTTTCCGATTCCCGGATTCCTCGCTGTGAGCCAGCGATTTTGCGCGTGAGGCGACAATTCACAAGGGCACCGAATCCACACCGTCCGATACCCGGACTGATGAATCTCCAAACACTCACCGGCAATCGCGTCTTCAAACTGCTCAAGGCCACCTTTGATGACTGGATGGAAGACAGCGCGCTCCGGCTCAGCGCCGCGCTGGCTTACTATTCCATCTTCTCGATTGCCCCGCTGCTGGTCATCGCGATCAGCCTCGCCGGGCTGGTGCTGGGCGAGGAGGCGGTGCGGGGCGAACTCGGCCAGCAACTCCAAAACTATATCGGCAAACAGGCGGCGGAGGGTGTGCAGACCATGGTGCAGAGCGCGTCGAAACCGTCCGACGGCTGGCTCGGAGCCACCATTGGTTTCGCCACCCTCATGCTCGGCGCGGCGGCGATCTTCGGGCAGCTCAAGGACGCTCTGAATACCATCTGGGAGGTGAAGGCCACTGGCGGCGGGGGCGTCTGGGGCTTTCTCCGCGCGCGACTGCTGAACTTCGGCATGGTCCTGGTCATCGGCTTCCTGCTGCTCATCTCGCTGCTGCTCACCACGGCGCTCGCCGCGCTGGATGACTACCTCGAGCCGCTCATCGGCCTGCCGCCCTTCGTCGGCGTGATCGTCGCGTTCGTCATCTCGTTTGGCATCGTCACCACGCTCTTCGCTTTCATTTTCAAAGTGCTGCCCGACGCGCAAATCGAATGGCGTCATGTCTGGATCGGCGCGGCGGTCACGGCGCTGCTTTTTGAGCTGGGAAAATTCGGTCTCGGCTTTTACCTCGGACGCCCTGGCACGGCGTCGAGCTTTGGCGCCGCGGGCGCGGTGGTGCTGCTGTTGCTCTGGGTCTATTACGCGTCGTGCATCCTGCTCTTCGGGGCGGAGTTCACCCAGGTCTATGCGCGCGAGACGGGCCACGAAATCAAGCCCATGCCCGGCGCGGTCCCGGTGACGGCGGAAGCGCGGGCCCAGCAGGGCCTCGTGCCGAGTGCCGTGCTTCAAGCCGAGCCGCCCGAGCCGCTCATCATCCCGGTCGCGGCCACGCCGGCAGGCGCAAATTCTCTCGGCATGCTGCTGGCCGTCACCGGCGGCGCTTTTCTCGTGGGCCTGCTCCTCCGGCGTCGCGCGGAAGTCGCGGAGCCGCCCGTGACGCGCATTCGCGAAGGCCTGGCCGACCTTGGCGGACAGGCTGCGGACAACCTTGCCACCGTGCTTCAGCGCGCCCGCCACGAAGTCGCCCGGCGCATCCGCTGAAACGTGCCTCAGCGCGGCGTGCCTGACCCGCTCAGGTAGCGATCCCTGACCCAGCGGAGCACCGCCTCAGCGCGGGTATTTTTTTGCGGAGAAAGGCGCGGCCCAGCCATTGGAAAAAAGCTTTCGCGCTCGCAAAAAATTTTAAGCGCAGCGCTGGAACGCAGCGCGATGACTTTGGAAACAAACGATGTCGCGTCTGCCAATCGGAACTCCGATTTCGCGCGCTTCTCATCCAAATCAACTCATTATGCACAACGACGATCCTACGAATTCCACTCCCTCCACGACAACTCAGGCTGCCACGGAAAGCGCGGCGCAAGCCTGGGAAACGACGAAAGAAAAAGCCGGCGAAGCGCTGCACACCGGCGAACGCTACGTGCGCGACAATCCCGGGACTTCCGTGCTCGGCGTTTTCGGCGGCGGGCTGCTGCTCGGCGTGCTCATCGGCTGGAGTCTCGGACGGGAAGAGCGCGACGACTACTCCGCCAGCACGCACAAGTTTATCAAGCGCTTGGGCCACAAGCTGAACCTCGAATAATCGCGCCATGCCTTCCACGCAGACAAAGCGCGGTTCTGGCCGCAGCCCGGAGCAATTCATCGCCGACCAACTCGCCGCGCTTAAAACCAACGGCCAGCGCTGTCTCGACGACTTAGGAGCGCAAACCCAACTTTACCCACACAAGACGCTGCTTTGGGCACTCGGCACGGGCTACGCGCTGCGCGTTCTCCCGACCACGCGTATCCTCGGCGGAGTGACTAATCTCGCGCTTGCGCTGCTCAAGCCGGCGGCGCTCATCTACGGCGCGTCGAAGCTCTGGCAAGCTACGCAGAAAAGCGGATCGCCTGAGCAACAGCAGCAACTTTCGCAACCCCAGTTCTGAAACACAACATTCGCTAAATCTTATGGGTATTATTTCCACCATCATCATCGGCCTCATTGTCGGGGCCATCGCAAAGCTCCTTATGCCGGGCAAAGACCCCGGCGGCTGGATTGTCACCATCCTCATCGGTCTCGTCGGTTCTTTCATCGGAACTTATCTCGGCCAGGCTCTGGGCCTTTACCATCAGGGCGAACCCGCCGGCTTCATTGGCTCGATTGTCGGCGCGATGATCCTGCTCGGCCTCTACCGGCTCATCGCCAAGCGGAGCGCTTAATTTTTTCCACCGTAACTCTCAAACCAACTTCATAACCTATGAAACTCGACACCCTCAAAGACCTCTACATCCTAGAACTGAAGGATCTTTACAGCGCGGAGAAGCAAATCATCGTCGCGCTGCCGAAAATGGCCAAAGCCGCGACCAATGCCAAGCTCGCCGCAGGCTTCAAAGAACATCTCGAACAGACCAGGGAACACGTCGCGCGCCTGGAGAAGATCCTAGCCAGCCACGGACAGACGACGCGTGGACCTAAGTGCAAAGGCATGGAAGGCGCCCTCAAGGAAGGCGCGGAGATGATTGAGGAAGAAGCGGACGAAGAAGTCCGGGACGCTGGCCTGATTGGCGCAGCGCAGCGCGTCGAACATTACGAGATGGCGGGCTACGGCTGCGCCCGAACCTATGCCGAATTACTTGGGGACAAAGAGGGGGCCAAACTCCTCCAGACCACGCTTAACGAGGAAGGCGAGACCGATAAGAAGCTGACCAAGCTGGCGACTACCGTGATCAATCTCGCGGCGGACAAGTAACCGCGCTGCACGAAACTTTGCGCACCGGTGCGCTCAGTGTGGTCCAGCCGTAACGCCGCGCGCGATAGCGACAGTCAAATTGCACAGTTTCCCGACCGTCAGGGGCTGGTTTTTTAAGAGTCTCTGCTTCCAGCTTCAAGTCCCGCCAATCCACCCTCCGCTAGCGCGGAAAAAACAATCAGCGCCTTGCCAGCGGCGGCATTCCAGCCGCGCAGCACGCCGTCCTGGCGGTCGGGGATGACGAGTTAGCCGTCGGCGGGGCCAGCGGCGGATTTCATGAAATCGGCGACTTCGGGAAAGGCTTGGAGTTCTTTGCCGTTGAGGCCGACGAGGTGCCTGCGGGCGTCGCCGGAACTGGTGAGCAGCGTGGCGCCCGCCCTTTCCACCGCCTCCCCGGCGCGCGCCGCGGAGGCGGTGTTTTTTTCCCGCGGTGCGTCCTGCCGCCGACGGGCGTTGCTTTCCATCGCCCGCGGTTCCCGCTAATGAAGCGCGTCCGTTCCGATTTTCCTCCCCACATGATCCGGCAGAGCCTCCTTCTTTTTCTCGGCAGCGCGGCCTTTGCCTCGGCGGAATTTTCGCCGGAGCAGCTCACGCTTTCCGCGGAGGCGCGCGGGGTGTTTGCGCACCACTGCACGAAATGCCACGGGCAGCAGAAACAGAAAGGTGGGCTGCGGCTGGACACGCGCGAGCTGGCGCTGAAAGGCGGCGAGGATGGCGCGGTCATCGCGCCGGGCCAGCCGGGGGAAAGCGAGCTGCTCAAGCGCATCGCGCTGCCGAAAGGCCACGAGGATCTCATGCCGCCGAAAGACGGCGCGCTCGAGCCACGGGACATCGAGACGCTGCGCCGCTGGATCGCCGCGGGCGCGCCGTGGCCGGAGGGCGAAACGGCGGGCATCGTCTTTCAGCGCGCGCCGATTGCGCCGCGCCAGCCGGCGTTTCCGGCGGGC
>JAYVNN010000333.1:0-3810 GCA_043758435.1 Chthoniobacter sp. | reverse complement strand
CGGTGAGCTGGCCATCGACCCAGGCGGTGAAGCGTTCTTCAAATGTTTTCATAGACGTCTTTGAGCAGGGCTTGGAGTTTTTTGCGGGCGTAAAAAAGGCGGGACATGACGGTGCCAATCGAGCAGTCCATTTGCTCCGCGATCTCGGAGTATTCGAGCCCGTCGATCTCACGCATGACGATGGCCGCGCGATGCTCGGGCGAGAGTTTCTCGATGGCCGCGTCGATGCGCGTGCGGATTTCCTGATCGGAAATTTTCTCCGCCGGCTGCAGCTCCGCGCGCGGGGCGGTGGCTGCGCCGGGCTCGATCTGGCGCAGCCCGATTTGGTCATCAAACTCCGTGCCGCTGGCGATGCGCTTCCGCCGCAGCGAGTCGATAGTGACGTTCATCAGGATGCGGTAGAGCCACGTGTAAAACGACGACTGCCCGCGGAAGCGCCCGATGGATTTCCACGCCTTCACAAAGCCGTCCTGGGCGAGATCCCAGGCGTCCTGTTCGTTGCGGGTCATTTGGTAAATCATGGAAAAAGCGCGGCTGCGGTAGCGGGTGACGAGCTCGTTGAAAGCCGAGGTGTCGCCAGCCTGGGAGCGGGCGACCAGTTCGAGATCATCCGGGCCTTCGGCGGCGGTTTCGGCCTGCGCGGGCACGAGATTTGACGGGGTGGTCATGGTTTCATTCACCGCGCTTTGCGGGAATTTTTGCGGGGCGAAAACACGCCGCTATTCGCCATCGTAACGCCGCCTCCACTCGGAGCGGTATTCGCCCATAAGGAGGATGATGCCGTCGCGAATCTGAAAGAGCCGCTGGTTGAGGGTGGCGTATTTTTCCGCGCCGAGGCGCACCTCTTTGCGAAGCTGCATGGCGGCCTCCAGCGCGGTCATCACGGCTTTCAGCGCGCGCTTGAGATACGCGATGGTCATGCCGATTTCGTCCACGTCGTCGTCGCTCAGCGCGGCGGCGAGCTTCGCGCTGGCGATGGCGGAGTGCGTGGAAAGTTTCACTGCCGCGGGCTTGTTCTGCGCGTCGTCGAGTTCCTCGAAAAGCTGGTCGATCCAAATCGTGAGCGCGAAGGACGCCTGGTAGAGCGGATGCACTTCGTAGCCGTCCTCGTCGCCGTTTTCCGCAGCTACATCGTCGTCCTCTATGTCCTCCTCAAATTCCTCGTCGAACATCGAGTCCACCGTCTCCGCCCATTTTTCGCCGTCCTTGTCCAGCAGATGATACCAGCCCATTTCGCGGGCGATGATCTGGTCGCGGTTCGGATCGTCGATGTAGCGTTCGAGAAGCTCCATGTATTTCTCGGTCTTGCGATCCTGCTGCTGGAGAAAACGCTCCCAGTCGTATTCGTCCCAGACTTTGTCCGGCTCGTTGGAATCGGCCATATCTACGTTAGTTATCGCGCGGGCGCGGCGGGGGCAAAGGGAAATTTACGCCGTCGCGGCGGGTAGCGTCTGGCGGCGGAGCTGGCCGCAGGCGGCGGCGATGTCGTGGCCTTTTTCCCGGCGGAGAAATGCGGGGATGTGCGCGGCGGCGAGCACGGCCATGAAGGCATCCTGCCGCGCCTCGCTCGGGCGCTTCCAGTCGAGGCCCTCGACCTTGTTGTAGGGGATGCAATTCACCTTCGCCTTCACCTTGCGCGCCACTCGCACGAGCGCGGCAGCGTCTTCGGGCCGGTCGTTCACACCTTCGATGAGGATGTATTCAAACGTGAGCCACTGCTTTTTGCGCTCGGTGTAAAACGCGCACGCCTCGAGCAGCACGGCGAGCGGGTATTTGCGGTTCACGGGCATGATCTGCGAGCGCACTTCGTCGGTCGCGCCGTGGAGGGAAATGGCGAGCCGCACTTGCAGCGGCTGCTCGGCGAGTTCGCGAATCTGCGGCGCGAGGCCGCTCGTGGAAATGGTGATGTGCCGCGCGCCGAGGCCGATGCCCCACGGCGCGTTGATGATGGTGATCGCGCGCATCAGGTTCGCGAAATTCGCCAGCGGCTCGCCCATGCCCATGAAGACGATGTTATTGATCCGCTCGCCGCACAATTCTTCGACCCGCAGCACCTGCTCGACGATTTCGCCCGCCGACAAATTGCGGCTCCAGCCGTCCAGTCCGCTCGCGCAGAATTTGCAGCCGTAGGCGCAGCCGACCTGCGTGGAAATGCAGAGCGTCCGCCGGTCGCTCGCCTCGCCGTAGAGCGCGGGCGATGCGGGGATGAGCACGCTTTCGATGAGCGCGCCGTCGCCGAGCTGGAAGAGATATTTCAGCGTCGTGTCCTTCGAGCCGAGCGTGCGGACGGGTTTCACGTCATCGAAGGCCAACTCCGCGGCGAGCTGTTCGCGCAGCGCGGCGGGAAGATCGCTCATCGCGGCGAAAGACTTCGCGCGCTTGCCGTAGAGCCATTGCAGCACCTGCTTCGCTCGATACGCGGGCTGCCCGAGCGCGCCCAGCCGCGCGCCGAAATCATCGAGCGTGAGCGATTTGATGGATGGAAGCGGGACCGGTGCAGACATGCGCCCGCATCTTCACGCAAAATGCCCGCCGCGCAAACCTCCTCGTCCGCTCATTCCGGCTCCACGTCGATCACCGCGATGGTGATATTGTCCATCCCGCCCGCCGCCATCGCCCCTGCGGAAAGCGCCGCAACCACGGCCGCGGCATCTTTTTCCGCGAGCATGATCGCCCGGATTTCCGGCGCGTGGAGCATGTCCGTGAGTCCGTCGCTGCAGATGAGAACGCGCGTGGGCCCGGTGATCCGCAGCGGCGTCACATGCACCTCGATTTCCTCCACCTCCTCACGCCCGCCGACGGCCTGCGTGAGCGCGTGGAGAAAGCCGGGGCGCTTGCCTTCGGTGCGCTCCAGCAGCCCGAGGTCGATTAGATCCTCAGCCTCCGAATCATCGCGCGTGATCTGCACGAGCGCGTCGCCATCCTGCCGGTACACGCGCGAGTCGCCGACGTGAAAAGCGAAGAGCCCGCGCCCGCCGCAACCCAGACCCGCGACCGTCGCGCCCATCGCTGCGTAATCGCGCTCCTTCCGTCCGCGCTCGCAAAGGTGGCGGTTCAGCCGGCGCAGGATTTCCGCCACGCTATTCGGCGTCACGCGTTTGCACACGGCCAGCGCCGCCACCACCTCCTGGCTCGCCTCCGCGCCCGCGCGATGCCCGCCGATGCCATCCGAAACCGCCACGATCCACGGGCTCGCCGCGATCTCGATCGCCACCGGCACATCGAGACTGCCGCTGGAAAAAACCGTCCCCGCGAGACACGCGTCCTCATTCACCCGCCGCACTTTGCCCGTGTGGCAGATGGACGCACCGCGCACGGTGCAGTTCATGGTGGCATGAAGCTCGGAGGTCGCGGACGGTTTCGCCGCGACGGTCGGGCGGCTTGGAGCCGGCGGCGGGGGGCCGATCTTCACGCTTCTCCGTGGGGGGAGTGGGTGGCTGGAAGGCATGGGGTTCGGCGGCAGACTGTCGCGAGAAAGGTCCGGCTTTCAAGCCCTCCGTCGCGCGCGGCGTTTTTTGTTGTTCCACCTTCCTTTAGCGAAAAGGACGCCAACCCCGTGGCAAATCTCCTTTTCCTTCTTCATCTCCTTCTTTTTCTGCCAACGGGAAGGAGATGAAAAAGGAGAAGAAGAACCGGAAGGCCGGGCCGTTTTCCAAAACATTGCGCCGCCCGGCAAACGGCGATACTCCCAACAGCACGATGGACAAAGACTTCGGCCAGATCACCGACGACATCCTCGCCTCCTACACCACCGGCGGCGGGATGAATAACATCGACGGCTCCAACCTCCCGTCGAAGCGCACCCTCGCG
>JAYVNN010000332.1:0-3813 GCA_043758435.1 Chthoniobacter sp. | reverse complement strand
AATACATCTCGAATTCGCTCAAGAAAAAGATCGTTCGCCGCTGCCGCCGCTGCGGGCATGGCCTGCCGGAGGCGCACAAATTCGCGATCTGCGAGCCGTGCTTCGCGATGCGGTTTGAGCGGAACGATTAGCGGGAAACGCGCGCTGAAAGTCCTGGGTAGCGCACTCGTCCCGAGTGCTGGTCGAGGCGTCCCGCCGCGACGGACTTTTCGAGGCGCGCGGTTTCGAGCAGTCGGGCGGTTTTTTAAAGTTCGTTTCGGCGGGACGCCGAAACCAGCACTCGGGACGAGTGCGCTACCCAAAGCTCCCGCTCACGCCGCGGGCAGTCGCACGGGCGTGAGGAGGACGCGGGCGATGCAGAGGGATTTTTCGAGTTTGTTGAGGCGGTAGCGTTTCTCGAAGACGCGGAAGCCGTCGGATTCCATGCGGGTGAGGAGCTTGAAATAGACGGTGCGCATGATCTCGGCGGCGGCCATCGAACGCTGGTCGGTGGGCGGAAGTGAGACGCGGGCGCGGCGGTAGAGCGTGTGGGCGCGGGCGGCTTGGAACTGCATGAGGGCGAGGAATTCCGGGCTGCGGCGCTGCGCGGCGAGGGCTTCGGCGGTGTATCCGAAGCGCGCCATTTCTTCGCGGGGAAGGTAGATGCGGCCGTCGCTGGCGAAGTCCTGGCCGACGTCGCGGAGGATGTTCGTGAGCTGGAGGGCAAGGCCGAGGTCGAGGGCGTATTCGCGGCAGCCGGGGTGGCGGTAGCCGAAGATTTCGATGCTGACGAGGCCGACGACGCTGGCGACGCGGTGGCAGTATTGGCGGAGGTCGTCCCACGTTTCGTAAGTCACGCGGGCGAGGTCCATTTCACAGCCGGCGATGATCTCGCGGAGGTGCTCGACGGGGAGGCGATATTTGGCGATCAGCTCGCGCACGATCGGGGCGAGCGCGGGCTCGCGGGGCTGCGGTGCGGCGAGACTTTCGCGCCACAGATCGAGCGCGCGCTGGCGGTCGGCGACGGGCGGGTGCGGGTCGTCGGCGATGTCGTCGATGACGCGGCAGAAGGCGTAGAAAATCGAGATGTCTCGGCGGCGTTCCGGCGGCAGGGCGATGAACGCGAGGGCGAGATTCGACTTGCTCGCGCGGGTGATTTCCTCGGGATCGCTCGCGGCGGCGGGAAAGAGGATTTCGCTCACGCGCCGAGCTCCTCCATCAGCCGCGAATCGGCGCGCACTTCACCGGCACCGAGTTCGATGACCCGATCATTTCGCTCCGCGGAAAACTGGAGCGAGGCCGTGGCGATCACGGCCGTGCCGAAGTGCGTGGCGGTCCGCCGAAGCAGGCTGGCAAAGGATTGCAGGTCCGCGCCGCCGAGTTCGGCGTCGAGGTTTTCGACGATCAAAACGGCGGGCCGGTTCGCGAGGCCACGGGCCAGCGAGGCGCGCTGCTGCTCGGCGGGCGAGAGGGCGCGGACGTTTTCTCCGGCGAGTTCGGTGAGGCCGGCGAACTCCAAAAGCTCGCCGGTGCGGAGGCGCGCTTCGTCGGGCTCGGAGTGGGAGATGCGGAAAAGGGGCATCGCGATATTTTCCAGCACGGTGAACGAAGTGAGCAGGAACGGCGCGGCGAAGACGTAGCCGAAGCGCACGTTGCGCAGCTCCTCGCGGGCGGCTTCTGTCAACGCGGAGGTCGCGCGGCCTTCGATGAAAACGTCTCCGCTCGACGGGACTTCGAGCAGGCCAAGGAGGCGCAGGAGGCGATGTTTTCCGCACGCTTCGTCGCCGGTGAGGAGGTTGAAAGTGCCGGGCTCGAAGGCGAGCGATACGCCGCGAACCGGCTCTGCGCCTTGATCCGCGGCGCAGAGGTCGCGGGCTTCGAGGATCGTGTTCATTTGAGAAATGACGCTGGGAGCGACTCGCAGGCGGGACGCCCGCGTTCCGTGCGGGTGATCGCGTTCATCAAAAGAGAACGCCGGGCGCGGGCTGCGCCGAGACGTGTTCGCAGCGCTTGAACACGCAGACCCAGCTCGCGAGGAGCCACGCGCAGACGATGCCGGCGAGCCACGGAAACGCCAAGGTCCAGCCGACCCAGAGCGCGGTTCCTTCGCCGATCGCGCGGCGCACCACGAGGTCGCAGGCGTGCAGCGCGAAGAGGTGCAGCGCGGCGAGCGCGAGGAACCACGCGAAGGGCCACGCATTTTTCCAGACGAAACGGAGGTGATCGCGCATCGCGCAGCGCCACGATTCGCTGTGGAAGGTGAGCATGATTTGCATCGTCGCGGTGAGGAGCAGAAAGACGGCGAGCGCGGCGCGGGAGATGTTCAGTCGCGAGGCGAAGAGCTCGTTTTCGGGGAACCACGCGGCGAAGGCGGGAAAGTTTTTCAGGATGAGCGGGGCGTCGATGCAGAGGGTGCTCAGGAGCATTACGAGGGCGGCCCATTTCACCACGTAGCTGAAGCGGCGGATCGCCACATCGAGCAGCGTGCGATGCGTGAAGGTGAGGCCGCGCACCCAGATGAACGCGAGCAGGATGAGGTAAATCTGGATGCAGACGCCGAAGAGGTATTCGAAGAGAACCGAGAGCCAGACGACGACGGGCGCCCATCCAAACCACATTTCCGCGCCCGCGCCCCGGAGGTGGAGCAATTGCGGCATGACGTAGATGAATGGCTTCGCAATCGCGGCGAGCGCGCAGACGACGATCGCGAGATGCACGGCCCAGCCAAAGTGGCCGAAACGCCGGCGCAGCGCGCGGATGAGCACGGCGTGGTGGCCCTCCCAATTCACGAGCAGGAGCACCGCCGCGAGCGCCGAGAGCGGGAAGGTGGTGACGATGTTATTGAAGATCCCAGCGAGGCTCTGGAGCGCGAGGAGCGCGGCGTCGCGGAGTGACTCGAGAAAGGCCGCGTGGGGAAGAAACCAGAGCGATTCCGGTGAGCCGGTGAGCCAGTATTGCGGATCGCGCCAGGCCTCCCGCGCCCAGACGAAAATGGGCCGCTCTCCCGCCGGCAGCACGGCGTGAAAATAGACGCGCTGAGCGAGCTGAAAGAGCGCGTCGCAAAAGCCAAAAACCCCGAGCGTGACCCACAGCGTCTGGTAGCGCCCGATCGCGCGCCATCCGTCGCGAAGGCCCGTCCGCACAGGGTTCGTGAACATCACGAGCAGATAACCGCCGAACGCGCCGCAGAGAAAATAGGGGGCTTTCGACTGGACGATGGCGAAGGCTCCCGGCGCGGACATGGGTTGGTTTTTCAGGAAGGCAACGGCGCTGTCGAGCTTGGCGCGCGAGATATTGAAAGTGCGCGGTTCGCGGCACCGCATACCTTCCGCCAAATGAGCCGCGACTTTGCCGAACTCGATTTCCAAGCCACCCCGCTCGGCGACCTCTCGCTGCGCCGCCGCCGCCTCCGCGCGCTCGATGACCTGGAGGTTTTCGAGGTGAAACTCGGGGACTCGTTTCTGATGTCGAGCCTCTTCCACGAAGTCGAAGTCGCTCTCGCGGATCTTGCCCTCGCGGCGCTCGAGCACGGCGGCGACATCACCCGATGAGCTACGTTCTCGCGCTCGACCAAGGCACCACCAGCTCGCGCGCCATCCTCTTTGATCAGGCCGGCGGCATCTGCGCGGTCGCGCAAAAAGAGTTCCGCCAAATCTTTCCGCAGCCCGGCTGGGTGGAGCACGACGCGAGTGAAATTTGGGCGACGCAATCCGCCGTCGCTGCCGAAGTCATCGCGCGCGCCGGATTGACCGCGCGCGATGTCGCGGCGATCGGAATCACGAATCAGCGCGAGACGACCGTGGTCTGGGATCGCGCGACCGGCGAACCGCTCGC
>JAYVNN010000331.1:0-11681 GCA_043758435.1 Chthoniobacter sp. | reverse complement strand
CGCGGCTTTTTCCCGACGCCCTCCACATCGACTCGCCGGAGTCACCGCGCGCTCGCGCTCATCTGCGCGAGGCAGTGGAGCAGGTAGGGCAGCAGTTGCTTTTTCCGCGAGACGACGCCGGCGAGTTTCCAAATGTGCGGGCTGTGCGCCGGGTAGTCGATGGTGCGGAGAAAGGCGTCCGCGCCCTGCACGAGAAGGAGCGAGGCCTGGTCGTTGATGTCCGTGACGAGGAGGCACGCGAAGACCAGCCCGTCGCGCGCCCGCACCGCGGCGAGCGCGGCGAGGAGGGCGTCGCGCTTTTCGTCGAAATGCGCGAAGGTCAGCTCCTCGATTTGCGCGACACTGAAGCGGTGGCCGCCCTCGGTGTATGGCTTCGCGTCGGCGGTGATGGCCTGTTCCGGCGTCATCGTAAGCAGCGGCGAGCCTACGCTGAAAATCTCAGCGGCGAGTTCGTCGGGATTCACGCCGGCGATTTTTGAGAGCCGGTCGAGGGCGCTGCAATCGACCGGCGTGGTCGTGGGCGAGGTGAGGTTGAGCGTGTCGGCCACGATGCCGGCCATGAGCAGCCCGGCGATGGGCGCGGGCACCGGGATGCCGAGCTGCTGGTAGCACAGCGAGACGATCGTACTCGTGGAGCCGACCGGGTTGTTCCAAAACAAAATCGGCGTGTCGCTGGCGAAGCCGCCGAGCTTGTGGTGGTCGAGGATTTCGATGATCGGCACCTTGTCCGCCCCGCGCACCGCCTGGGTGAGTTCGTTGTGATCGACAAGGATGAGCTGGCGCGGGACTTCTTTGAGAAAGTCGGACTTTGACAAAATGCCGGTCAGGGAGCCGTCGTCATCGAGCACGGGGAAGATGAAAGCAGCGCTCTGCGCGGCCAGATGACGCGCGTCGTCGAGCAGCGTGTCCGGGTGAAAGCTCTGGTAATCGCCTTCGATCATGCGCTCGACCCGCACGGCGCCGCGCGCGAGGAGCACGCTGGTCGCGGTGTCGTGCGGGGAGCTGATGATGGTCACATCCGCCGCCCGCGCCACCGCACGGATTTCTTCGTCAATGGGCATGCCACCGGTGACGACGATGGCGTGGACGCGCGCGTCAATGGCCATTTGCTGAATGTGCGGTCGGTCGCCGACGAAGAGCACCACCTTTTCGTCGATATACCGGCCCAGCCGCGGGGCGAAGGAATTCTGCGCCATCGCCCCGACCATGAGGAATAGCTCGGCGGACTCGGCGGAGAGCGAACCCGTGATGAGACCGCCGCCAAACGTGGTCGCAATGTCCGCGAGCGAGGCGATGACCACGCGGGCATTGCCGGCTTCCTCGCGGGAGGGAAAAAGGTGATGGCTGACTTTGAACGCGCTCAGCAGACCGAGGCAGCGGTTAGCTTCATCAACCACCGGAAGGCCGCGCATCTGTTTTTTGTCAATGAGCTGGAGCGCGTCATAGACCGGTGAGTCCTTCCGCACGGAAATGACCCGGCGCTGCATGACATCCGCCACCCGCGGCGAGAGGTCATTGACGAGCACGGGTGCCTCCATGCCGAATTTTTGCAGGACAAAGTCAATGCGCTCATTGGTGTTCCCGGCGCGGGCGGCAATGACATTTTCCTGTCCGGTGAGGTGCTTCAGCTCCGCGTAGGCAAGTGCCGAGCAAATGGAATCCATGTCGGGATTCCTGTGGCCGATAACGATGGTCTGCATGCGCAGCGGAGGATGCACATGCCGCGGGATGGCGGCAAGCCACTCCCAATCCCGACACTGCGGCAGTGAGCAGAGTCTTTAAGACAGCACCACCCTAGCTGGAGCGGCGCCGACGGGCCAAGAGACCCAGCGCACCAACCACCAGTAATCCGAGCGAAGCGGGCTCTGGCACCATGCCGGGGGCACCGCCACCAAACGACGCGGCTGGTTTCACCGGCTCATCGGCGAAGGGCAACCCGTTGCCGAAAGTAACTTCCACTCCATCAGCGATCGTCAACGAAGCGAGAGTCTGATTTGTGTAGATATTCGTGGTGGCATTGGCGACGATGCTTGATGTCCCGGTTCCCAGCGCCGTGTAGATGTTAGTCACGCCGCCATTGGTTGTCAGTGAGCTGTAGGTCTGCGTGGCGTTAATGTTCAGGACGCCGTTGCCAGCCTTGGTCAGCGAAGTTCCGTTCAAGATATTACCCGCGGTCAGGCCAACAATAAATCCATTGGTGTCGATGGTTCCGCCAGCCCCAGCCAGATTGACCGCCGAATGACCGCCGCTGTTCGTAAAGCCCCGCAGGAAGTCGCCTTCATTACCAAAGGCGCGCAGCGTGCCACCATTCATCGTAAGCGTGGCCGTCCCGCCGCCTGCCTCAACAAACTGGGTAGTAATAACCCCTCCGTTGAGGTTTGCTGTGCCGGTCGAACCGCCGTTGGTAGCAATCGAAACCCGATCGGAAGCGCTGATGCTGCCGCCGGAGATATTGAGAGTTCCAACGCCAGAATTTCCCACATTCAACCGTGTCAACGTCGCAGCACCATTGCTCACGTTCCAACTGCCGGTTGTGCCGCCATCACGAGCAAGCATTACCTGCGCGAGAGTTGCGGTTCCTCCGTTCATGTTCCAGACGCCGACCGAAGTGTTCTCCCGTCCGACATAGGTATCGGCCGCAGTGTTGACTAGGGAAGCGGTGCCAGACTCATTCAGCGTGCCGCTACCGGTGCCGGAGGAGCCGATGTCCACGCTGCCCGTGCCCGTGAGTTTGGTAATCGTGCCACCGCTGAAGTTGACGACGCCAGTGGCGCTGCTCCGTCCGAGATCAAACCAAGAGTTCGCCGTGATCGATCCGGCAGACATGTTCATCGTGCCGTTGCCCGAGTCATTACCCACCCAGAATTCGCTATTGAACGTGAAGGCGGCGTTGGGATTGGTGATGTTGAGCGTGCCAGTCCCTAGCCCAGCGCCTTGGCCGATCGCGGAGTTGTTCGCCGCAGTCAGCGAGAAAGCGCCACTCCCCCCGACGCTCATCACGTCATTCGCCGCACCGCCACTGTTATGAACCCTGAACTCGCCCGCCATGGCCGAGACAGTACCTCCAGTGATGTTCCAATTGCCCACAACGCCCGAATCACGCCCAACATACACACTGGTATTGTTGCCAATCACGACAGATCCACCGGTTTGGCTCAGCGTACCTGAAGTATTCGTCGTGGCATTGTTTCCGCCATTCCAAGATCCGATATCGAAGCTACCGCCGCCCGAGACTTTTTGGATTACGCCAGTGCCGCTCAGATTGACGGTGCCGTTGCCACCATTCAAACCGGCATTGTTGTTAGTGTTACGGCCAATCGCCAAATAGCCCAGTAGATTGAGCGTCCCACCGCTGATGTTCGCCACACCGGTGCCGCCGTTATTCCCCACTTGAAACTCACCGCCGGTAGTCCAAACACCGGTGCCCGAAAGATTAAGAGTCCCGTTAGAGACAGGATCCGCGCCAAAGATGGTTTCAGTGCCGGAAGTAACGGTGCCGCCCGAAACGTTCGCCACACCGACGCCACCGTTGGCACCAAAGCCGATCCATTGATTGGCGGAAACCGAGCCGGCGGTCACATTCAGCGTTCCTGTCGCACGATTGAGTGCATCCACCCTTCCGCGTCCATAGGCCATGAAGTTGTTGGTGGAAAGAGTTGAACCTGCGCCCGAGATACTCACGACGCCACTGCCTTTGCTGTTGGCACCGTCATTGCCGCCAGCGATGAACCAATCGGCATTGGTATGCGTAAAATGACCCCCATTGGTGATCGTGAGCGTGCCGTTGCCGCTTTCACCGATAAACACACGCCCGCCAGTGTTATTCCAATTGGACGTGGCACCATCAACGGTGATTGCCCCGGTCGATCCGCCATCCACAGCGACCCGTGTCCACCAAGAGTAGTTAACGGTGCCACCGGTGTTCACGTTGACAGCCCCAGAAGACCCATTCGTCCAACCAAGCAGGAAATCGCCATTGTTACCGGTTTGGTGCCGATATTCGCCACCATTGGTGACGTTGATTACGCCCGTGCCGTTATTCCCGTCCCGGCCTATTGTGGTCCATCCATTCGTTTGGAAGACGCCACCGTTAACGTTGACCACGCCGATGCCGCCGTTGCGCCCGATATTAAGCTCGTTGCCGATGGTGGTGACGCTGGTTCCGGATTGGGTCCAAGTGCCGTGCGCACCGGGGTTGTTGCCAATCATGAGGCTGTCATTCGGGTGATTGAAGACGCTCGCACCCGTCATGGTGACGAAGCCGTTGGAACTGCCGCCGTCGCCGACGATGGCCCAGCCGCCGTTGGAGTTGAGCGTGCCTCCGTTCAGGTTCAAATGGGCGATGCCGTTGTTGCCGACGCGCAGGTCGTTGCCGGCATTGAGAATGCCGCCCGAGTTGATGTTGATCGTGCCTTGGGTGTTCGCGTTATCGCGGCCGATGCTGACTTCGTGGCCGACGTTGGTGACCACTGCATTGTTATCGATGGTCAAAGTGCCGACGGCGGAGCCGTTCCAGCCGACGATCAGGCCGTTGCTGTGGAGGGTTGAGCCGGCTCCGCTCACCAAGGCGGCGCCAACGCTGTTGTCATTCTCACCAACCGTGAACCAGCCGCCGTTGGTGTGCAGCGTGGCACCTGCGATGACGTTCACGTTGCCGGTCGCACCGCCTGAGGCCACGCGGAAAAAATCATTCCCGCCGCCGACGAAGGCCGTCACTTCAGAGCCCGCTCCAGAGACATTGAGTGTGCCCGTCGCCCCCCCCGATCTTCCAATGAAGGCCCGGTCACCGAGGTGGAGTTTGCCCCCGCTGGCGATGTTGACCGTGCCAGTGCTGTTGTTGTTGCGGGCAACGGTAAATTCGTTGTTCGGCGTCGTGACCAGACCGCCGTTCGTGATGATGAGCGACCCCGTGCCGTCTTCACCGACGTTAAACTGGCCGTTAGTCTGGGTGATCGTAGAGCCAGCGCCATCGACCGAGATTTGACCGACGGATCCAGCCCCACGCGCCACATTGAACCACCAGTTGTGATTGACCGTGCCGCCATTGCTAACATTGACAGTGCCGTTGCCGCCATTGTAGCCAATCTGCACATCCTTTGCCATGCCGCCAGCCAGCGTACCGCGCTCCCAGCGGGCATCTGGGCCAGAGACATTGAGGGTTCCGGTGCCGCCGTTGCGACCGATTTCGACCCACTCATTCGTCTGCAAGGTTCCTTTGAGGATGTTCACCACGCCCGATCCCCCGCCGCCATTCCCAATAAACAACTCTCGCTGAGCGAGGACGCCGGCCGGGCTGGCAAAATTGATATTAGCCAACCCAGTCGAGCCGCCATTGGCTGCCACATTGAGTTGATTGATGCCGGTAATGGAACCCGTGCCACTGAGGTTGAGTGTGCCATTGCCGCTATTCCCCACAACCAAATTTTGTCCAGTGAGCGTCGCTGTGCCGGCAGAAATGTTCCAGATACCCACGCCGCTCGCGTCCCGACCGATCGTAGTTTGATTGACGGTATTAATGAGCGTGCCTCCGGTCTGGTTCATCGTGCCAGTGCCAAAGGGATTGCCATTGCCGCCGAAGACACCGATGTCGAACGTTCGGTTAGCGCCACCCATTTGGATCGTGCCGCCGCTCAGATTGAGGGTACCCGTGCCGCCATTGCGACCGATAGCCCCCCATTGATTGATGGTCACGGTTCCACCACTCATATTCATTGTGCCAGTGCCGGCATCATTTCCTACTTGCAACTCGCCGCCCGAGGTCCAGTTCGTCGTGCCCGAGATGTTGAGGGTGCCCGTTGCGCCCGTGCCCTGTCCCACACGAGTTTCGCTAGCGGAGCTAACTGTTCCCGCACTTACGTTGAATACACCGGTGCCCGCCGTTTGGCCGCCACCAATAACAACCTGACCAGTCGAGGCGATAGCGCCGCCAGTCATATTAACTGTTCCAAGACTGCCGTTGCGAAGACCGAGGTTGTAGCCGTTCGTGGCGATGCTCGCAGTGCCACTTATGTTCATCGTGCCGATGCCATCGGAGCCCACCTCAAAACCCGCGCTGCTGGTGATGTTGCCCCCGCTGATATCCCAGATAGCCGTCGCCGTGTTGGAGCCAAGACCCATCGAAACCCAACTGCCGTAGGATATCGTGCCACCCGTTTGATGCACATGCCCAAGGCTTCCCGCTCCGTTACCAACCTCAAGATTGCTGTTATTCGCCGAACCAACGGTTAAGCTGCCGCCGCTGATATACAAATCTCCAGTACCGCCGTTACCGATGATCACGCTGGCGTTGTTGCCGGTGGTCACGACGCTACTGCCTGCGCCGCTTATCGTCAACGCGCCAGTGCCGCCGTTGCGCCCCACACTGATCTGGCCCGTACTCGCCGTGCCATTGATCGTGGCCGTGCCTACCGAACCGGAACCAACTCCGATATTGAATTCCCCGGTTGTGGTCAGCGACCCTGCGCTCCCCACATTCAGGACACCCGTGGCGCCGCCGATACCCACTCCGAGACCAGTACCCGCAGTCGCGCCAGCTCCCAGCGTGAGCGAGCCGTTCAAAATATCAAGCTGCCCGTTGCCATTCACGCCACCTGAACCCACCGCCAAGCCAGACGCCGCACCTGTATTCATAGCTCCACCATTTTGAATTGTGAGCGTGCCCATGCCGGTACCGGGCCCGCCACTCCCCTCGCCGATTTGGATGGCCTGCGTAGATGCCGTTTGCGTGAGGACACTGCCCACGCCGTCGATAGTGAGCGTGCCTCCATTGGCAATTCCTAGTCCGCCACCCGCCAAGGTCGTGCCGCTGTCATAATCAATGGTGAAATTGATAATATTCACGAAGTCACCTGCGGTGTAAGTATCGGGAACCAAAACCAAATCCCACGACGATGCAGCACTCCACAACCCGTTTGCGGCGCTGGTGAAAGGGACGGCTTGGACGAGCTGGCTGATGGAGGCAGCAAGAATTGGAACGAGAATTTTGGCGGTGAGTTTCATAGGAGTGGGGTGGTGAACGGGTAAACTAACCACCGATTATGGCGGCGTTTGGATGAATGGCAAATAAAATATTATGAAAGGACGATATAATTTTCCAAGTGCCCTTGCGCGACGGCAGTCAAGGCACCGTTCCTGTCTTGAGAAGCTTGGCCGCTTCTTCGATCTGCGCCGGGGTGAGCTTCGCCTTGATGGCCTCAGCGCGCTTGGCCGCTTCCGGGTTTTTCTGCGCGCCTGCCCTCGTGTAGAGGACGTAGGCGTGAGCCAGATTGACCGTGGTGCCTTTCCCCTGCTCGATCATCTGGCCGAGGAGAAACTCCGCCGGGCCAAAGTTTTGCCGGGCCGCGGCGCTGTAATTGCGACCGGCCTGGTCGAAGTCCTGGCGGACGCCGTTGCCGGTTTCGTAGCAGTTGCCGAGATTGACGAGCGCAGCGGGCAACCCGTGCTGCGCGCCGAGGGTGAACCAGCCAATCGCGGCCACATTGTCCGCGCCGACTCCGGCCCCTTTTTGGTAGCGGACGCCCATCTCATTCATGGCCACGACCGACCCGGCCTTCGCGGCACGAAAGCAGAGGTCGAAGGCCTTTTGCACGCCGCCCTCGACACCGCCGATTCCGGCATCGTAAAAGCGCGCGAGCGCGAGCAGGGCGTCGGGCTGGTTTTGCGCGGCGGCCTTTTCATACCAGTCGCGGGCCTCCGCGATCAGCGCCTTGTTTTCCGTGCGGATGCCTTCGCTCTCGACCGCCGTGGCGAGCTGGGCCTGGGCCGGCGCGTAGCCCGCCTCCGCGGAGGTGCGGAGGAGAAAGCGCGCCTTTTCATCGTCCTTGGGCACGCTCTCGGCTCCGAGAAAGAGCAGCCGCGCCAGATTATCCTGCGCGGGAGCGTTGCCGGCATCGGCGGCTTTTTGAAACCACTTCGCCGCTTCCGCCAGCACGGCTTTGGCACCGCGCCCGGCAGCGATCATTTCGCCCAGGGCGTTCGCGGCCTCGGCATTGCCCTTTTCGGCCTCGGCCCGCAGCAGCTTGACCGCCCCTTCGGCGTCGCCCTTTTCCAGCGCCGCGCGCACTTTTTGCAGAGCCTCGGAGACGGCGGGCGCAGGCGCAGGCGCGGGCGGTGCGGCCTGGGTGTCCGCGTGGAAAAATAGCACCCCGCAACCGGCGAAGACGGCCATTGGGCGGGCGATCATCGGGCCGCGGAACGCGCGGCGGGCGCGGCCTTGAGGATCGAGTTTTTCCCGTCAAAGGGCAGCTCCGTCGCCGTGCCGTCGGGCCAGGTGACGCTGACCTTTCCGGGCGCGGCGGAATCGCCCAGCCCGAACCACGCCGTCGCCCCCTCCTGCGCGAGATAACCGCCACCCGCGTGCAACTCCACCACCTGATCCGGCAGCCCCGCGCGCCGCAGCGCCACCCGCGCCCCGGCGGCCCGCGCCCCCGGCAGCGCCACGCGCAGCCAGTGGCCGGCGGTCTTGTTTTCAAAGCTCGCGGTCGCGCTGTTGTTCAGCGTCACCGCGAGGCCCGGCTTGCCGTCGCCGCTGTCCATGACCGACGCCGATTTCATGTCGCCGATCATCGCGATGCCGCTCTCCCGCGTCACCACCGGCGCGAAGCCGCCCTTGCCGTCGCCGAGCAGGAGCTGGCCGAGGCCGCCGTCGTAGCGCGGGTTTTCGATCTGCGGGGCGGAGGAGTTTTGCGCGAGGAAAAGATCGAGGTGGCCGTCGCCGTTGAAGTCGCACGCCACGATGCCGTAGGCCGGGGCGATCTGCGCCATGCGCTCGAACGGCTTGAAGGTGAACTTGCCGTGGTTGTTGAGGAAGACGCCGCTTTGAAACTCGTTCGTCTCGTAGTGCTCGGCGTTCTTCAGTTTCTCGTCGGTATAGACCTCGGAGAGACTGGCCAGCGCGAACCCCTTGAAGGTCGGAAACTTCGCCTTGATGAAAGGCATCGCATTCCCAGAGCAGCTCTTGCCGCGCTCCGGCACCAGGTTGTCCCCCTCCCGTTTGACCTCCACCGGATTCCACTTCCCCGTGCCGTCAAAGTCCCCGTAATACAGGAGCTGCGGGTGATCCGCCGCCGGCTGCTTGTATTTCGTGTTCAGCCCCACGTTGCCGACGATCAAATCCATCTGCCCGTCGTGGTTCACGTCCGCCGTGGTGATGCTGTTCCACCAGCCTTTCAGCTCCGCCAGCCCCGCGTCCGCCGTCTTGTCCGAGAGCTTGCCCTGCACGTTGTGAAAATACTTCACCGGCCCGTATTCCGTCCCCACGAGCAAGTCGGCCCAGCCGTCGCCATCAATGTCCGACCACACCGCCGAGGTCACCAGCCCCACGTTGCCGAGCCCGGAGACGCTGTCTGTCACGTCCACAAACTTCACCACGCCGCCCTTCGACTCATTGTGCAGCAGCCGGCTGCGGCCCGAGTGCGGCCAGTCGCCGGGGATGCAGCGGCTGCCGATGAAAAGGTCCACCTTTCCATCCCGGTCGTAGTCCACCGCACAGACCGCGCTCGCGCACTCATGCGCCTCCGGCAGCGCCCCCGCCGGGGCCGCGGCGAAGTTCCCCTTCCCGTCATTCAGGTAAAGCCGGTCGCGCAACTCCTTCGCGCCCTTCTCGAATTCATTGCTCCCGCTGACCACGATCAGATCGAGCGCCCCGTCTCCGTTCGCATCGAAAAAGACCGCGCCCATGTCCTCGCACTCCTTGTCGGTGCGGAAATCCTCCACCCACTTCGCCACGTATTTCCCCTGCCCGTTGTTGATGCGGAGCTGCCCCAGCTCCCCCTTCGATCCGCCGAAGTAAAGGTCGTCCAGCCCGTCCCCGTTCACATCGCCCCACGCCAGACACGGCCCGAGCTGCGAGAGCGCATGCGGGAGCAGGATCTGTTTCACAAAGTCCCCCGCCCAGCCCTCGTCCTTCACCTTCATGTCCTTGAGCGTCTCCGTCTTCGCAAACATCGTCGCCGCCTTCGCCGCCGGCCGCACCGGCTCGCCGCCCGTCGCCGGCTGCGTGATGGTGTAGAGCATGTCCGTCGCGAGGTTCGTGAACCGCTGCTCCCCGCCCCCCGGCCAGCGCACCGTCAGCTCCGTGATCTTCGTCTCCTCGCCCAGCCCGAAATGCACCAGCGCCTCATTGCACGACATGTAGCCCGTCTGCGGCTCGAGCTGCCGCATCTGCGCGCCCGCCGCCGTGCGGATGATGACCGTCGCCCCCAGCCCGTTCAGGTTCGCCTTCGTCCCCTGCAGCTTGAGCAAAACGGCGTGCCCTTTCTCCGAGTCATTCCGGTAGATGCAGTTCGGTTCCTCCAGATTCACCTCGATCATGTCTAGGTCGCCATCGCGGTCCAAATCGGCATACGCGCAGCCGTAGCTCACCCCCAGATGATCCAGCCCCCACGCCTTCCCCGCCTCCTCAAACTTGTCCTTGTGCGTGTTCCGATACGCCCGGTGCTCCTCCTTCCGCATCTCGCCGTCCTTGAAGAACTCGAACATGTGTTTCCCCACCAGCATGTCCTGCGTGATCTTGTGATCCGAGTCGTTCATGTGCCGCGAGATGCCGTTGTTCAGGTAAATGTCCTGCCACCCGTCGAGGTCGAAGTCCGCAAACTTCACCGCCCACGTCCAGTCCGTGCTCGAAATGCCAAACAGCCGCGCCCCTTCCAGAAACCGCCCCGTCCCCGTGTTAATCAGCAGCGTATTGCGCATATACTGCGGCGGATCCGAGTTATACGAGCGCTTCAGATCGATCCCTCCCATGATCCCCATCGTCGTCTTCGACTTGAAATGCGACGTCGCCGACATGTCCGCGATCATCAGGTCCGGCAGCAGGTCATTGTTCACATCGCCAAAGTCCGTCCCCATCGAAAACCACGGCGTATGCGGCGCCGCCTCCGCCAGCTTGTCCGTGAACGTCCCGTCCCCGTTGTTGTGGTAGAGCCGGTCCATGCTGATGAAATCATTCGCCACATACAGATCCGTCAGCCCGTCCCCGTCGTAGTCCACCCACATCGCCGAAAGCCCGTCCCCCCGCCCGTTGATCCCCGCCTTCGCCGTCACATCCGTGAACTTCGGCACCCCGTCCGGCCCATTCCCGTCATTGTGGTAAAGGTGATCCGGCGTCCCCGACGCCTCCATCCCCCAGTTGTCGAAATCATACCGCCACACACTGTAGTACCGCTCCGCCTCCGGCTTGATCGTCACCGTCCCGTCCGGGTGCTTGTCCACCATCAGCTCCGTTGGCGTTCCCTTCGGATCCTCCACCCGGTTCGTCAGCAGATACATGTCCAGCCGCCCATCCCCGTCATAGTCCGCAAAATAAACGCTGTGGCTGCAATCCACCGCCGCCAGCCCCGCCGTCCCCGCCACCTCCTTGAACGTCACCGGCTCCCCGTTTGGCCCCGGCCCCATGTTCAGGAAAAGCTGATTCGGCTTCTCGTAGTAGCACACATAAATATCCAGCCGCCCGTCCCCGTTCACATCCGCCACCGCCGCCCCCGTCGCCCAGTTGCCCCCGCCGTCGATCGGCCCCGCCGACTTCGTGATGTCCTCAAACTTCATCTCCCCCAGCTTCCCCACCTGCCGGTAAAGCCGGCTCGGCTGCGTCGTCCCCGCAAAGAAAATGTCCGGCTTCCCATCCCCGTCGAAATCCCCCACCGCCACCCCGGTCGTCCAGTCCCCATCGCCCGTGATCGGCC
>JAYVNN010000330.1:0-3821 GCA_043758435.1 Chthoniobacter sp. | reverse complement strand
TTCTTGGGCGTGCGGGTCATGACCTGCGTGCAGACTCCGCGGCGAAACGGACAATTGGTCAGCGCCGGTGATTTGGATTTCACCGTGACTTTCTTGCGTCCTTGGCGGACGAGCTGGTTGATGGTTGGCATTGGAAAAATTTGTCTTTTAGGACGGCTGAATCCCCCGCTGCATCCGGGGACTGAAAACCCCGCTGTCACGGGCGATTTCAAGTGCCCATTGGGAGCGGGGAGCGCGGACTTTAGGGGAATCGCTTTTTGCTGCAAGCGATTTTTTTACGGTTCGCGTTTTATTTTTCCCTCAGCGTTTTGGCCGGTCTCTACCAAGCGACGCAGCCGCCGGCGAACCGGAGCCGCGAATGCTTGAGCGAGAAACTCAGCCGAGCGCGAAAGGGGTCGCTTATGTAGGGGAGAGGCGAAAACGACGCAAGCGCGATTTTCAAAATCTTTCGCCACGCCTGCGGCGTTTACTTCTCCACGGGGCGCAGCGTGACCTGGCGCAGATCCATGACCGCACCGCCTTTCCTCGCCCGCGGCTTCACCGCGAGCGTGGGCCGGCCCGCGAGGAGATCGACCGTGCCGATGGTGCGCGCGATGAAGTGCTGGAAAGCACCGGTGTTTTCGACGGTGAAAGTGAGCGTCTGCCCGGCGATTTCCACGGCCACTTCGGAGCCGCCGCCGCTGCACCCTTGCAGCATCTCGACCTCGTAACGGCCGGCTTTCGCCACGTCGAAAGTCCAGTCCGCCCAGTCGGTCGCATTGACCCAAAAGCCGAGCGTGCGCTTCATCGGCTGCGGCTCGTAGCGGAGCTTTTCGCCATGCACCTCGGCGTCGGCGGCGTGCAGGCGGATATCGCCGGTCGCAGGCGTGACCCGCACCGCGCGGCCTTTCACGGCGGCATTCATCGCCGCGCGCCAGACCTTCCATTCGGTCTCGATTTGCGCAGCGGTTTTTCCGGCGGCAGTGAGCTGGGAAGGATCGCGCGTGACGTAGAGCGCGTCGTGCGCGGCAGGGTCGAAGGCGGGATTCGGCACACACTCCTGCGCGCCGACGCGCTTGCGCCACTCGCGCAGTTTTTTCTGCAAATCATCCGCGCGCGCTTTTTCCGCTGTCGCGAGGTTCGTGGTTTCGCCGGGGTCTTTGGCGAGGTCGAAAAGCTCCACGCTTTCGTCCTCGTAGTTTTCCACGAGCTTCCAATCCCCCTCGCGCACGGCGCCGACGGGGCGTCCGCCTTGGTTGGTGTAATTCGGGAAATGCCAGAACAGCGGACGCGGCGCGAGCACTTCACCCGCGAAAAGTTTCGCGAGGCTCACGCCGTCGAGCGGGCCGTCGGCTTTTGCCGGATCGACGCCCGCCCACTCCAGCATCGTGGGCATGAGGTCGGTGAGGACGACGGGCGTGGCGTTTACGCCGGGCGCGATTTTCCCCGGCCACCGCACGAGCAGCGGCACGCGCAAACCGCCTTCGTACAGATAGCCTTTGCCCGCGCGAAACGGCGTGTTGTGCGTGGCCGGCGTGCCGGGAGATTCGAGGACGTGCAGCCCGCCGTGATCGCTGGCGAAAATAACGATCGTCCGCTCGGCGAGCCCCAGCCCGTATAGCTTCGCGAGCAGGTGGCCCACGGTCGCGTCGAGCCGCGCGACCACATCGGCGTAAGCAGGATTGAACGCGCCCGCGTGCTTCGCCGCGTCCTCGGCGCGTGCAGCGAAAGGGATGTGCGGGCTGTTGTGCGCGAGGTAGAGAAAAAACGGGCGCTCCTTGTTCGCCTCGATGAATTTCTCCGCCTCCACGGTCAGCCCGACCTCGCCTTTGCTCCCCTCGTCCGCCGTCGGCACGGTCTTCGCCTGGCCGGCGAAAATGGTGTCGAAGCCCTGCTCCTTCGGCCCGAAACCCGCCTCGCCGAGATGCCACTTCCCGATGCACGCCGTGGCGTAACCCGCCTCGCGCAGCAGCTCGGCGACGGTGATTTCCTCGAGCGGAAGCTGCCCCTCGATCACGGGCTGGAGCAGCTTTTGCGACGGCGCATCGGCGCGGCCGGGGAGAAAATTCGTGAGGTGCAGCCGGGCCGGACATTTGCCCGTGAGCAGTGCGGCGCGCGAAGGCGAGCAGATGGATTGCGCGGCATACGCCTGGGTGAAGCGCAGGCCCTGCGCGGCGAGCGCATCGAGCTGCGGCGTGGCCTGGTCTTTGCGCCCGTAGCAGGAGAGGTCGTTGAAGCTGAGATCGTCGGCGAAGATGAAGACGATGTTCGGCTTCGGCTCGGCGTGGAGCGAGGCGAGCAGGAAAAGGGAGAACGTCCAACGCCCAACGCCCAACGCCCAACTTCGAAGTCGGAAGGCGGCGCGCCGGCGGCGGTCTGCGTTGGAAGTTGGGCGTTGATTCATGGCTTGGAAGGCGTGGCAGTTTTCGCAGGCGGCAGATGCGGCTCGATCTTCGCCCCGCCGGTGACTTGCTCCCAGGTGAAGACGCGTTTTTCCACCAGCCCCGCGCCCGTCTGCCACATCTCGAGCGTGACCGCGGGCGGCGCGGCGGCAGTGTCGATTTCGTAGATGCAGAAAAACTTGCCGTCGTCGTGGTAGGCGAACATCTCGGGCACCGGTTTGCTTTTTGCGCCGGGGCTGCCGAGCGGGCCGCTGGTGACCTCGATGAAGCGCCCGCGGACGTGATACGCGGCGGTGAAATGGCGGTCGCCGCTGAGGAGCAATACGTTCTTGATTTCGTGCTCGGCGAGGAAATCGAAAATCTCCTGCTCCTCGCGGGCGTAGCTTTTCCACGAGTCGGAGACGCTGTCGCTCTGCCACTCGCCGCCCGCGCCGATGACCTTGAGCGTAGCTTTGCTGGCGAGCAGTTCGCGCTTCAGCCAGGCGAGCTGTTGCGCGCCGAGCTGGGTTTTGGTGCCGTCGTCGGGGGCTTTGTCGGGCGAGCGGTAGTAGCGGTCGTCGAGGAGGAAAAAATCCACGTCACCGCGGGTGAAGCGGAAATAGACGCCGGGGTTGCCGGGCTCGCCCGCGCCGGGGTTGGCGAAGAACTCGTTGAAGGTGCGGAGCGCGTCTTCCTTCCCGGCCTGCGTGCCGTCGCTGTCGTTCACGCCGAAGTCGTGGTCGTCCCAGATGCCGTAGAGCGGCGTGCGCTGGAAGAGCGCGCGGAAGGCGGCGTTGCTGCGGTGCGCGATGAAGGCGGCGCGCTGCTTCCCGGGGTCGGTGGTGTTGGCGTAGTGGTTGTCGCCGAGGAGCAGCATGAGATCGACCGAGGTGCGCGCGTCGAGGTCGGCCCAGGTGGCGGCGTCGAGCCACGGTTCCTTGCCGACGCAGGAGCCAAAGGCGAAACGCATTTTGCCGTGCGCGCCGTCGGCGGGCGCGGTGGTGAAAGCGGGCCACGGGCGGGCAAGCGCGGGCTGGCCGTCGAGCAGGACGGTGTAAAAATACTGCGTCCCCGCCTTCAGCTCGGGAATGACCACGACGCCCGTGAAGCCTGACGCCTCCTTGATCTCCGGCCCGGCGATGTCCCGCGCCTCGCTGAAATCCGCCCGCTCACTCACCCGCACCGCGACCTTCGCCGCGCCCGTCGCCTTCACCCAAACGCGCGCCTCATGCGGCCCCACATGCCCGAGCATCGGCGCGAGTTGGAGATACGCCGCGCCGGGCTGCGGCGGCGGGACGGCGGGCGCGGCGGTGGAGCTGCCGTAGTCATCGGCGGCGAGGGCACCGGCGGAAAAAAGCGCGAGCGCGAGAAGGCGGGGAAACATGGCGGGCGATGCTTGCGCGGCGTGAGGAAGTTGCAACGTCCAACTTTGGGCACGCGGGCAAAAAAACGGGCGCGTCC
>JAYVNN010000329.1:0-3824 GCA_043758435.1 Chthoniobacter sp. | reverse complement strand
CCTCCTCCAACTCGAGCCGCGTCATGCGCCCGTAACGCTCGAAAAGCTTTTGCGCGGTGATGAATTCGCCGCCCGGCGCGGTGGTGAGTTCAAAGCGCGCGGGCGCTTCGATCTTGTGGAATCTGACGAGAAACTTGTAGGACGCCGGCCGCTCCGGGTGGCCGAAAATGTAGAAGCTCCCGAGCCAGCAGGCGAAGGCCCGGCCGATGAGCAGGAGGATGAAAACCGTCCATAGAAAAAGATTGTCGCGGCCCTTTGGCTCGTCGCCTTCGTCGTCGTATCCGTAGAAATCGTCAGCCATTTTGGGAAAGCCGGGAGCGCCGTCGCGAGTCGCGGAAAATCAGTGCTGGTGCGCGCCGGCCTCGGCGTCGGCGGGCTCGAAGGAGGTGCCGCAGCCGCAGCTCCGCGCGGCATTGGGGTTCTGGATGCGGAAGCCGGAACCGGCCAAATCGTCCGCATAATCAATCGTCGAGCCGGTGAGAAAATGCGCGCTTTCCGCGTCGATGATGACCCGCACCGCACCGCGCTCCACGATCTCGTCGCCCTCCTTCGCATGGTCGAGCCCCATGCCGTACTGCATGCCGGCGCAGCCGCCGTTTTCGACGAGAATCCGCAGCCCTTTCGTCTGGTCTTCCTGCTCGCGGACGAGGGTTTCGAGCTGCGCAAAAGCGGCATCAGTGACGTGGATCATGCGTGGAAACTAAGTCGCGGCGCGGACGGTGCCAAGTGGCAAGTGGCAGGTGATGCCACCGTGCTTTTGCTTTTAACGCAGAGACGCAAAGACGCAGAGGGCGCGGAGAAGATTGGCAGTGAGCGTGGTTCTGAAAATCTCTGCGCTCTCTGCGCCTCCGCGTCTCTGCGTTAAAAACAAAACCTTACGACGGGCGTTGCGGTTCCCGCGCGGCGCACACTTGTCACCCGCCGCGTGCCGTCCGACACTCCGCGCCCATGTCCCGCATCGCCCTCCTTTCCGAAACCGTCGCCAGCCAGGTGGCCGCGGGCGAGGTCGTGGAGCGGCCCGCGAGCGTGGTGAAAGAGCTGGTGGAAAACTCCATCGACGCCGGTGCGACGCGCATCGAGGTCATGATCCGGCGCGGCGGCATTTCCTACATCCGCGTGATCGACGACGGCTCCGGCATGGACCGCGACGACGCGCTGCTTTGCCTCGAAAGACACGCGACGAGCAAGATCCGCACGGGCCACGATCTCGCGGCCATTCACACGCTCGGCTTTCGCGGCGAAGCGCTGCCGAGTATCGCCAGCGTCTCGCGCTTCCGCCTCGCCACGCGTGAGCGCGACGCGCTCGCCGGCACGGAGGTCATCGTGAATGCGGGGAAAATCGAGAGCGTGCGCGACGGCGGCGACGCGCCGGGGACGCAGATCGAAGTGCGCCAGCTTTTCTACAATCTGCCCGCGCGCCGGAAATTTCTGCGCACGGAAAATACCGAGTCGAGCCACGTCGAGCACCAGCTTCATTTGCAAGCCATCGGGCACCCGCAGATCGCTTTCGCTTTCGTGAATGACGAGCGTGTCGTGTATCAGCTCCCGCCCGCGAATCATCTGCGCGAGCGCGTCCGCGACCTGTGCGGCGCGGCGCTCGCCGCGGAATTGCTGGACGTGCCGGAGTTCGCAACGGACGCGATTTCGATCCGCGGGCTGATCGGCAAAGCGGGCGTGAGCCGCTCCTCCCGCGCCCAGCAGCTCGTCTTTCTCAATGGCCGTGCGGTGGAAAACAGCACGATCAATTTTGCCCTGCGCGAGGGCTACCACACCGCGCTGATGAAAGGGCAGCACCCGGTCACGTTCCTCTTCATCGAGATGGATCCGGCGGAGGTCGATGTGAACGTGCATCCCGCGAAACGCGAGGTGCGTTTCCGCAATGCCGCGTGGGTGCGCGAGGCCGTCGTCGAGGCCGTGCGCGTGGCGCTGGAAAGTGATCGCGCGAGCTGGTCGCGGACGTTTCGCGCGGAGCCGAGCGCGCCGGTTTTCACACCGGACGAAACGCTCCCGCTCATCGCACCGACCGAGCAGGTCGCACTGCGCAAAGACTGGAGCGCCATGCCCTTGCAACCCGCGCCGCCACGCGAGGCCCATCTTCCATCTTCCATCTCCCATCTTCCATCGCCCACCGAAACCACGCCCGCGGAAACCGCGCCCCTCAACCCTCAACCCTCACCCCTCAACGCCGCCCGCGATTTCAAAATCCTCGGCGTGCTGGGCAAACTTTACGTGCTCATGGAAAACGCCAGCGGCCTCGTGCTCGTGGATCAGCACGCGGCGCATGAGCGCATTCTTTTTGAGGAAATGAAGCGGCGCATGGAGCAGCAGGGCGTCCCCGGTCAGCGCCTGCTCCTGCCGCTCACGCTGGAGGTCAGTCCGCGCGACGGCGACTGGCTCACGCGCAATCTCGACGTTCTCCAGCGCGCCGGCATCGGCCTGGAGCCCTTCGGCTCCGGTACTTTCAAAATCGACAGCCTCCCCACTTTTCTCCGCGCCACCGAGCCCACTCAGCTCCTCCGCGACATCATCGACGACCTCCGCGAAACCAGCGCGCAAACTTCCAAACTGCGCCTCGGCGAAGACATGATCGCCAAGACCGTCTGCCGCCACGCCGTGAAAGCGAACGACTACCTGCGCGAGCCGGAACTCGTCCGGCTCATCCAGGATCTCCTCGCCTGCGAACTCCCCTACTGCTGCCCGCACGGCCGCCCGACGATGATCCAGATGAGCTACGCGGAGCTGGAGAAAAAGTTCGGGCGCAAGGCGTGACCTGATGCCGCAGAACACGTCACGGAATTCAAAAAGCTGTCATCCTGAGCGGAGTTCCCGGCGGGCGAAGGTAGGCGGGAACGGAGTCGAAGGACCCCGGCGGTTCGTTCACGCGCAGCACGTTATCTAAGGGCCGAGGTCCTTCGACTCCGCTGCGCCCTCCTTTCCTCCTCCGCTCCGCTCAGGATGACACGCGTTTTGCATCAGTACGACGAAAGATTCGCCCGTCTCCACGACCGCCCCGGATTTACGACGCAACGTGCTCCAGCCTTGCCCACGCCGCCGCGCCGTCCAAATTCGCCGCTACCCCAAACCATGAAAGCCCTCGCTGTTTCCCTCGCCCTCGCCGCTCTCGCCGCACCCGCTTTGCCCGCCACCGGCCCCGAAGTGGAGATTCCTTTTCCCAGCAATATCCCCATCCCGCCGGCGACGATTCTTTCGCCCGAGGAGACGCTGAAAACGATCACCGTGCCGAAAGGTTTTCACGTCGAACTCGTGGCCGCGGAGCCTATGGTGACGACGCCGGTGGCGATGCAGTTCGACGAGGACGGGCGGCTGTGGGTCGTGGAAATGAACGGCTACATGCCGAACATCGACGGCAAAAACGAGGACGTGCCGAATGGCCGCGTGGTCGTGCTCGAAGACACCAACGGCGACGGCAAAATGGACAAGCGCACCGTCTTTCTCGACAAGCTCGTGATGCCGCGCGCGATCATGCTGCGCAAAGGCGGCGCGCTCATCTGCGAGCCGCCCGCCGTGTACTGGTGCCCCGACGCAAACCACGATCTCGTCGCCGACAGCAAGGAACCGCTGATCCCCGATTACGTGAAAGGCAGCAACCCCGAGCACTCGCCCAACGGGCTGATGCTCGCGCTCGACGGCTGGATCTATAATGCGAAGTCCGCGTGGCGCTACCGCTTCATTCCGACGGGCGAGTTGCGCAAAGACGCGACCGCTTTCCGCGGCCAGTGGGGCATCTCGCAGGACGACTACGGGCGCATCTACCACAACACCAACAGCGACCAACTCCGCTGCGACGTGCTGCCCTCCGGCTA
>JAYVNN010000328.1:0-3845 GCA_043758435.1 Chthoniobacter sp. | reverse complement strand
AGCCCGACGGGGTCGATGATGGTGAAAGCGATCTTGCCGGGCGGCGTGGTCGCGAGCAGGCGGAGGATGATGTTGTCGAGCGCGCCGATGACCGCGGGCCCGCCGGCCTCCTGCGTTTCAAAAAGCAGCGAGCCGTGGTCGGGATAGGTCAGTGCGAGCGGGATGGAAATCTGCGGCGAGCCGGGCAAAGCGAGGCGCGGTTCCTTGGGCAGCGCATCTTTGGCGAGATCGACATCGAGGTGGCCGAACTTTGTCGCGGGCATGAACTCGGTCGGCGGCGTCCATGTTTCCGCGAGCTGCGGAGTCCACGGCGGGAACTGCGCGACGGTCGCGTGCTGCATCGCTTCGAGGTCTCGGTAAAGCGGGACGACGGCCTTCTGCCAGTCCGTTTCGAGCTGCTCCCAGCGCGCTTTTTCATCCACGTCCTGCGTGGACATTTCGGTCTGGTGCGCGGCATCGAGCGTCTCGCGCAGCGCCCCTCCGGCGGATTCGATTTCGCCCAGGCGCGCGCTTTTCTCCGCAGCGATGCGCGCGAGACGCGGCTGGGAAAATTGCGCGACCTGCGCGGCCACGCGCGGGGTTTGCGTCTCGAGTTTTTTCCGCGCCGCCACCTCAAACTCCGCCTCGATGTCGTCGGCGCGATTCCACTGCTCGGCGATCGCCGCCGAGGTTTTCTCGAATTCGTTTTTGAGCCGCTCCAGCTCTGCGGCGTGCCGTGCCGCCGCTGCTGCGCCGCACGCCGCGTCCAGGCGGTGGGCTTCCGCCAGCGTGGTGGCGAGGGCAGTGGCCGTGGACTGCGCGGCTTTCCGCCCGAGGTAGTGGAGGATGCCGACGGCAGACAAGAGCACGACGATCGCGCCTCCCGCCATGCCGAAAGCAGCCGCACTTGCGCCGAATCCGAAAGCGAGGACGAGCGCCGAGACGATGATGAACGGGACGAGCAGAAGAGGCGGGGCGTAGCTGAAAAAGCGCGCGATGATGAACTTTGAAAACGCCGCGAGATGCTGCTCCGCCGCATCGAGTTGCGCGGTCATGTGGGCGAGCAGCTCCGCCGGCTCGCCGCCGGTTTCGCCGCCGACGATTTTCGCTTTGCGGAGCATCCACAGAAACGCGCCGAAGCCGCTGAACGCCCGGCGCGACGCGCGCTGGAGCGCAGTGTGGCGGGCGTGCTGTTCCTTGAGGTCGGCGGTGCCTTTGGCGAGCAGTTTCCCCGCGGCTTCCTGGCCGGTGATCTGCTTCCGGTCGGCTTGGAACTGCCGCATCTGCAGATCGCCCATCCAGCGCCGTTTCGCGTCCTGCGCGCGCTTCGGGAGATTCTTGATACCGGTGGTGTAGAGCTTTTGCACGCGCTCGCCGCGGGCCTGGTAGCGGGTGCGGTTGCGTTCCTCGGCGGAGGTGAAAAAGTCCGTCGCCTCCGCGGTCTGCGCGGCCAGCCGGGCGTCCGTTTTTTCCGTCGCGTCGCGGTATTTGCGCAGCGCCGTGCCGCGCCGGTTGCGCAGGTCGCGGAGGAGGGCGTCCTCGCGTTTCGCAAAGTCCGCGAGCACCGCCCGCAGGTCGCCGAGCAGCGTGAGCGCGCGGCTCACGCGCAGGTCGGTGCGGCTACTCACAGTCGTTCCTCACCTTCTGCAGCAGCTTGCCGAGTTCCTCGATCACACCCGCCGCGCGGCCCACGTCGTTCGGGAGTTTTTCGAGATAGGTCCGGTCGAATTCCACGCTCTTCACATCGTGCCAGTGCGACCGCGTTTCCTGCCAGCGCAGCGCGAGTTCTTTATATGCGCCGGAGAGATTCGCGGCGCTGCCTTGGGTGCTCATAAGTGGCGCAGGCTTCCAGCCTGTGGTTGTCCAGCGGGCATCCCTGCCCGCTGCATCGTGGGTGCATTTTCGCCGGGCAGGGATGCCCGGCGGACTTCCACAGGCTGGAAGCCTGCGCCACTTCGGGCGCTGCGCGCAGCGATGATGTGTTGCTGATTCATAAAGCGCTGTCCGGCGGAGGCGTCACGGCGGCGGCTTCCGGAGCCGGCCCTTCGGTGTAGGCTTCGAGCGTGCGCTGCGCCTGCACGAGGTAGGTGATGGCATTCGGCAGCTCGAAGTCGAGATACTGCCGCAGCCCTTCGAGCCGCTTCACCAGCGGATCGGCGGCGTTGTCGAAGTCGCGCGCCCAGCGTTTCACCACGCGCAGCTTTTCCTCCGCCTCCACCAGCGCGGCCTTTGCTTTGCGCACCGCGTTTTGCTGAAAGACGAGGTTGTCGCGCAGGCCGGAGAGCTTTGCGCTGAGCAATTCCTGCTCGGTCTGGTCGAGCTTTTTCTGCCGCACGCGCACCTGGCCCTCCCAATGAAAACGCTGGTCGTGCTGAATCCACGACCGCGTCCGGCGCGCATCGTCGCGCGCATCGTCGAGCGAGCGGCGGGCCTTCGTCAGAAAAATAATCAGGGCCGAGCGCAGCGCCTCCAGCGCGTCGATCGAGGTGACTCGGACCTGGTTCGTCATCGGTCAGCGCTGGGTCAGATACTCCTCGATGCGCTGCGCCTTGCGCAGCAGGTAGGGCGTGTGCTTGTCCGCCACTTCCATGAATTTTTTCAGCACCTTCATCGTGGTCACAAATTCCTCCGCAAACTTGTCCGCCTCCTGATCCTGCCACGAGCTGCCCAGCGCCGCGAACCGCGCCTGGAGCGAGCCCGCCTTGTTCTGCACGTCCTCGTTGAACCGTTTCAGCTCCTTCGCAAAGCGCCGCACCTCCTCGGGATCCATGATTGCTTGGGCCATAGTTTTGTGGATTCCGGTTTTTTGGTTTTTGAAAAGCGCGGGCGTGGGGGAGCGGAGCGCCGCCGGTCATAGCGCAGGCCCGGCCCGCGGCGCGAGAAAAAGTAGCGCGCGGGTGGGACAATTCAAATCGGCTGGCCGTCGTGCGCTGTAGGGGAAGCGGCCAGCGTTCCCTACAGCCGCGCGTCCGCTAATGCTGCACCGCGGGTTTCGTCCACGTCCCTTCCACGGTCACTTTCGTCAGGCCGATGCGGGAGTTTTCCTGGATGAGCCGGGCGATGCGTTTGATCTCGATCCGCACGCAGCCGTGCGAAGCGGCGAAGTTTGGCACGCTCGGGAAATAGTGCAGCGCAATCCCGCGCGACTGCTGGAACCACGTTACGAAAACCGCCCGCGCATCGCTGTTCAAATGCGCCGCGAAACCCTCGACGGTGCGGGTGCCTTTTGGGGTGCAGTTCGTCCCGGTGCGGCGGCTCGTGGCGGGGTCGTCGCAGTTGATGCCCTTCACGCCCGCGCCGGGCGAGGTGTGAAACGGCCCGGTCTCCTGCGCGCCGGCCCGTGGGCCGGTCCACGTCAGCGTCATGGCGTGCTGCGGATCATTCAGGCTGACGTGAATCAGGCTGATGTAGGTGTTGGGAAAATCCGCGTTACGCTCCGGCTTCGCGGCGGTCGCCGTGGTGAGAGCGGTCTTCGCACCGGCTTTTGCTTTCGCTTTCGCAGGAGCCTTGGCGTCGAGCTTTTCCAGCGCCTTTCCTCGGACCAAAGCGGCGGCGGAGACCTTGGCTGGCGCGGTCTTGGCGGCGGCGCGTTTTGCGGCGGCCGGCTTTTTAGCTGCCGGTTTTTTGGCGGCCGGCTTCTTCGTGGTCTTCGCGCCTTTGGGCGCGGCGGCTTTCTTCTGGGGCGTTTTCTTTTTCATAGGCTCGCGAAGATGACGGTTTTACCACCGCGCTTCAAGGCCGCATGCGGGTAATAAGCGCGTCACGTTGCAAAGCAGCCCGGAGGGCTGAGAGCCATTAGCCGGTGGTGAGGCGCTGCGCGAACCACCGGTTCACGGCGTCCGCCCCGGCGGGGCGGTAGAACGGTG
>JAYVNN010000327.1:0-3845 GCA_043758435.1 Chthoniobacter sp. | reverse complement strand
CGAGGCCTTTCGTCATCAGGTGGTAGTAGTAGAAAAGTCCCGCGCTTTTCATGCCGGGGTTTTCGTCGAGCGTGTAGTTCTGCTTCAGCCAGTCGAGCGCGGCGAGCACGCGGGCGTCGTCCTTTTTCAAGTCGGCGTAGATGAAGCTGAGCAGGCCCGCGTAGCTCATGCTGCCGTAGCTGCGGAGCGCTTTTTTGCCGTCGGCGGTGTCCATTTCACCGGCCTTGCTGTCGCCGGGGAAATAGATGAAGCCGCCTTTGTTTGCCGGGTCGCCACTGGCCCACGGCTCCTTGTTTGCGCCGGGGAGGTTTTGGCAGCGGGTCACGAAATCTATCGCCGCGGCCCAGTTCAAATCTTTGCCCGCGGCGACTTCCACGGCGGGGCGGGCGGATTTGAAAGTGCGGATGGCTTCGAGGCCGACGAGCGTGTTGTCGAGGTCGGGATGCTGGCGGCTAGTGCCGGTGGGGCCGTAGCTGATGCCGCCGTCGAGCGCGGGATTCGTGAGCCCGCTGGCCTGCTGGCCGACGATGAAATCGTGCGCGGCCTGGATGAGCGGCTCGTCTTTCGCGTCGCCGGTATTGAGCAGCGCGAGGAGCGCGGTGGAGGTGTTGTAGTTCGACAGACCCTTCGTGTAGATGCCGCCGTCGGGCTGCACATGACTGCGGAGAAACGCGTAACCTTTGCGCATGAACTCGGGCTGCTCCTTTAAGTATCTGCTCGAGGGTTCGCGCTGAAAGGCGACGAGCGGGAGCGCGGTGAGCGCGGGATGATTCGGGTCGGCGTCGCTCCACGAGCCGTCGGCCTTTTGCTGCGTTTTGAGAAAGGCGAGACCCTTGTCGATGGCGAGTTGGACCTCGTTGCGGAGCGAAAGGTTTTTGCCGTCGCGCGGGATGAGATCGTCGGCGGCGAGGAGCGCGGGCGCGAAAAAAGCGGCGGCGGCAAAAAGGGCGATGGTCGTTTTCATGGCTTGGGTGCTGGGTTGGCGGGCGGGACGAGTTTGAAAACGATTTCGACGGGCGTGTTGACCGGCGGGACGGTCTTTTCGTTCACGCCCCACATCTGGTCGTTGTCATTACCCTTGCGCGGGTTGTTGAGCAAGGCGCTTGGATTCGTGACCAGCGCGACGAAGCAGCCCTCGGTCAGCGCGAGAAAATGCCCGTTGCTGAACATCGAGCCGTTGTACGTCCAAGGCCCGTGCTCGACCGGCTTCTTCGTGGTCTCGTTGAAAAGCCAGTCCTCCACGGGCACGGTTTTGTCCGCGGTGCCGTCGTTCCATTTCATCGAGATGAGCACAGTGTCGCCCTTCAGCTTCGGCGCGGTTTTCAAATACTGCGCGTCGATTTGCGGCGGTGCGCCTTCGCCGGTTTCGCCGCCGCCTTTCGCGCCGAGCAGGAGCATGGCGAAGTGGACGTCATTCGGCGAAACCTCGCTCACCAGCAGGCTCTCGTGGGTGCTGCCGCGCGGGGTCACGAGCAGGTATTCGAGCAGCCCGGCTTTCATGTTCAGCGTGCCGGGGAAGGTGAGCGTCAGCGCCTTTTGATCGAGATGCAGTTTGCCGATTTCAAAAATGCCGGGCGCAGTTTCGCGCATCACGGGCATCGCGGGCGGCGGCTCCTGCGCGAGCGCGGCGGCGGTGAGGAGGAGGAGGGCGGCAAGTCGTTTCATTTGCGGAGGAGCGTGGGTTCGAGCCAGAGGCCGGAGCCGGTGGCAGTCGTGGGAAAGCCGGCCTCGACGCGGAGCGAGACGCTGCGGACGGTGCCAAGATTCGCGCGGAGCACCGCGGGTCTGTCGTTCGAGCTGAGCTGCGCGCTGCGCGTGATCGGGCGGCCATCGGCGTAGATGGCGAAGACGAGGCGGTTGACCGGCGGCACGCCTGCGGGCACGGCGACCTGCATGTTGAGGATGGTGAAACCTTCCGGCACGGCCCACGTCACGCCCACACCCATGGCCGATTCAAAGCCGCGCCCGTGCGCCGCGCCGAGGCTGTCGAGCGCATCGCCGCCGAGCGTCTTGTCCACGGCGAAGCACGCTTCGATTTTGCGTCCCGGCGGCAGTTCCACGCGCGCGGGTTTCAGCGCAGTGAGCGGCTGGTAGCGCGCGCTGCCGGCGCGGATTTCCACGACGTTTTTGTGTTCGATTTGCACGCCGTCATAGAGCGGGTGTTTGAGCGTGACGCCGGTCTTGTCGAGCGTGAGTGCATCGGCTCCGAAAACCGAACCGTCCGCGGCGCGCACCTCGTACTGCGCGACGAGCGGACGCGGGTCGCGAAGGATGAGCGCAGCAAATTCCCGGTTGTGCGCGGTGTAGGTGCGCGGGCCAAAGACCGGGTTCATCAGCTTCGCCTCCTTGTCGTCCGCGCCCTTGACCGTGCCCTCGAAAAAATCCCCGCCCGCGAGCAGCGCGCCCGTCTTTCCCGCCGGCGCGGTGGCCGCGAATTTCGCCGCGAACGGCTGGTAGATGACCCACGCGATTTCGCCGCCGGGAACCACGATGATGTAGCGGTCGAATTTCACCTTCGGCTCCGTGAGCGCGCTGAAACCGCCCGCGATGCGCGCGCCGTTTCGCAGGATCACGCCGGGCATCATATTGTCGCCCGGTTGCGCGCTGCTGACCTGCGCGTGGAGGACTTCGGCGGGATCGATCTTCACCGCCGGGCCGCTCGTCGGTGTGACGACGAAGAGGCCGGTGTCGAACGTGACCGCGCCGGTGGTGACGGTGCCGTCGAAGGTTTCGATGCTGCCGGCGTGGGCGGAGGTGAGGGAGAGGAGAACGCCCAACGTCCAACGTCCAACGTCCAACGCCCAACGGCGGAGGGGAACACTTGGGCGTTGGGCGTTGGACGTTGGACGTTGGACGTTAAAACTCATCACTGCTGCAAGTGCGTTACTCACCGCTGGTAGAGCGGGATGTAATGATAAGGCATCGCCAAAATCGTCGCATGCGCCGCGGTGCAATAGACCGGCCCCACGTCTCCCTCCCAATAGCTCTGTTCGCCGTTCTTTTTCACCGTCTTCAGCAGCTTCTCGCGCATCGTGCCGTACCAGCGTTTCCACGTATCGCCGCCGATCATGTACTGCGCGGGCGCGGCGTAGTTGCTGCCGTAGGTCCACCACTGGCCGTTGTCGTTCACTTTGGTAAAAAGATACTCCGAGCCCGCGGCCACGAGCGGGTCGGTGTAGAGCCCGCAGACTTGCAGCGAGTAGATCGCCGCCGCGGTGCGCGCGTAGCCGGCATCGCCGCCGCCGGCCTGGTAGGAGAAGCCGCCGCCACCGCCGACCTGGCAGCGCTTCACGTAATCAATGGCGTCGTCGATGGTGCGCTGCGGCACGTCGAAGCCGCAGTTCTTGGCGGCGCGCAGGGCGACGACCTGCATGACGGTGACGGAAATGTCCGCGTCATCCGGGCGCGGGCGGTAGCGCCAGCCGCCGCGGTGCTGGCCCTGGGCACTCTGCGTGGTGACGATGAGCTTCACCGCGCGCTCGAGTTTCGTGCGGATCGCGGGCGATTTCGTCTGCCCGTAAATCTCCGCGAGGGCGAGCGTGGCGATGCCGTGGTTGTACATGTATTTGCCGCCATCCACGCCGCGGAAGGTGCCGTCGGGCATCAGCGAATCCAGCAGGAACTTCATCCCTTCGCCGACCTGCTTCGCGTATTCGCCCTCCTCCGGGAGCTGGCCGTTGGCGAGGAAGCACATCAGCACATAGCCCGTCATCGCCACCGGATGCTCGCCCTTGCGCCCCTGCGCCGTCCACGAGCCGTTGCCATTCTGCTGCTCCGCGAGATAGCGCAGCGCGCCGTTGAGCACGGCTTCCGTCGGCGCGTCCACGATCACCGAGTCGGCGGCG
>JAYVNN010000326.1:0-11800 GCA_043758435.1 Chthoniobacter sp. | reverse complement strand
CAGTCCATCGCCGCGTTGCTGTGCGCGAGTTTGCCGCGGCACTCACTCTCGCTCGCCGGCGCGACGCCCCACGTTACGCCGTCGCGCTGGAGCGTCTTGGCGTAACGCGCCTTGGCATTGTAATGGGTGGAGGCTGGGTCAATGACATCCACGGTCTGCGGCACTTCCCAACGGAGGTCCGGCGACATCGTGGAGTTCTGGAAAAGCTTGTCGCCTTCCCACTCAAAGCGCGGCTTCCAGGCAGTGATCGTGCGCATCAAGTCCACTGGCTTGATCGTGCGCCGGTCTTTTTGCTTAGTATCGCCGCTCGGGCCGGAGCCAGGCATGGTGATCTCGCCGTTCACGATCTTGCGCGGGCGCTCGGTGACGGTGCCGTGGCAGTCGATGCACCCGATGGTGACGGCGGCACGGACCTCGCCGTAGAGGTTGCCGTTGCCATGCACATCGACGTTGAAGTGGCAGTCGGCGCACTGCATGCCTTTGGTCAGGTGGATGTCCTTGAGATGCACGGCGCGTTTGAAATCGGAGTGCGGGACGATGTTGTCGTCGAGGTCGAGGCGGTTGCCTTTTCTGTCCTGCTTGAAGATCGCGCGAAACATCCAGCCGTGGCCGTGATAGTCCGCGAACTGGGTGTGCTTGAGCTGAGGGTTCAGCTCCGCGGCCTTTTCGAGAAAGTCGCGGTTGCCCCACAGGCCGCGGGCGGCGGCGGCTTCGGGATTCTGCACCGTTGCGCGGACGAGTTCGTCATCGGCCGGATCGTGCTGCTCCTTGGGGTAGAGGTGTTCGGCGTCTGTTTCCTGATCCCACCAAGTATAGCCGAGGTAAGGGTTCACGAAGGCATTGCCTTGGTGCATGTGGCAGTTCATGCACTGGCTGGATGGGATCGCGCGGGTGAACTGATGCAGGATGGGATGGCCGCGCTCGCGTTTCGAGATCGTTGGGTCGGTGGAGAAACTCAGTCCCTGGTTGCCATACTTCGACCACCAGCCGGAGTTAGTGGGGGAGCGGTCATTGGCATAGACGACATGACAGGCGGAACAGCCGCTGGAGCGGTAGTCGCCGGGGCGGTCGTTCGAGCCGAGGAAGCCGAGCAGGGGATCATGCAGCCGCGTTTTTTGCGCGCCGAGAAAGACGGGGTCGGTGCGGTTCAAGGTGCCTAGTCCACGGGGAGACAGGCGTCGGTCGGGTTTGCCGGGCGGCTCGTCGAGGGTCGGGAGGCCGAGCGATAGCTGATCGAGCCCGCCTTTCTCGAAGATGCGAAACAAGTTACCAGGCTGGCTCACGTTGAAGCGTTGCAGCGGATAGAGGAGCGGCAGGATGCCGTGCTCCTTGGTCTCTTCGGGAGTTGGTTTGAAAGGGTTGTTGAGCTGCAACGGCGTGCCGTCCGCGCCATAGGCCTGGCCGACGATGGCGTTCTTCACGTCGATCGCGCCGTTGTTGTAGGCGGCGGCGTTCCAGAGCATGCCGCCGTGGTTCATCATCGAGTTGCTTACCCGCTCGACGATGTCGCCGTGGCAGAGCCCGCACGCTTCCTTGGCCACGCGCAGGTCGCCCGGATTGATGAAGCGGATGAACTCGGGCGACTCGTGGTTGAGCGCGACGTTGGAGTTGGGCGGGTTGGCGGAGGTCGTCCAGACATCGGGATGGCGCGGGGCGATGTGCGCCTGCATGAGCATGAGCCCTCGTCGCGCGTCGCCGCCGTGGCAGTCCGTGCAGCCGAGGACGACATTCGGCGAGGCGTGCATGGTGTGCGCGTCGGTCGTCGTGTGGCAGTCCATGCAGCCCGCGCTTTTCGCAAGGGCGGCCTCTGGTGTCTGGTCTATCCAGTTGCGCGGCGGACGTGGCGCGGCGTTGGGCGGGAGGGGTTTCCCAGCGGTGAGCGGGCCAAAGCCGCTGCCTAGGCGGACTTCACGGATGTTACTCACGGGTGCGGGCTTTGGCGCAGGAAGGCTGTCGCGTTTGACGGCGATGTCGGGGCCGATGCCATCGCCGGTACGCGGGCTGGCGGGGAGCTTTGGCACCACTGGCGGAACACCTTTTTCCACCGGCGAAGTGGGCGGCCCCAAGCCGGTGTCCGTTTTCGTTTCATCGAGGGAAAGCGCCACGCCAGCCAGTAGCAGCAGGCAGGCAGTAAGGGATAGGTGTCGCATCGGCCTCGGACTTAGAGCCTGTTATGCAATTTACGACGAAGGTTGATCGAGCGCCAAAGGCGCACAAACAAGCCAGCCCAGGGCAACGCCCTGGGTGGAAGATTAAGTATTTTCCAAGCCCTGAAAGGGCGGCACACCATGTCCCGCCCTTTCAGGGCTTGGCTGTTTGCGGGAATGCTTTCCCAGGGCGTTGCCCTGGGCTGGCTTGTCTTGGGCCTTTGGCCCGCCAGCGCGGAGTCGGGATGAAAGTGCATAACACGCTTTAGTGGAGTTGCCCGGCTACTTTCATGTTTAGTAAAGAAAGGTCAAGGTGACGAAGCCGTTGTAGAGATACTTGTCCACCTTGCCTTCGTCGCCCTGCGCGCCGAAGCCCGGCACGGCGGCGGTGTTGCGGCGGTAGATGTCGCGGTATGCTCCGCCGGGGAAGAAGAAACCCACGCCCATTGAGAGGATGATGTTATCGGTGAGCAGTGGCCGAAACTTAATCCCGAGGCTGGTGTCGAGGCCGAGGTCGCTGCGCACGCGGTTGGTTTGCAGGGCGACTTCGATGGGCTTCGTTTCCGCCAGCCAGATGTAGTTCACATTGGCGAAGGCTTTGAGCTTGGGCGTGACGTCGATGTCCGAGCCGAGGCCGACGATGAAGACGCCGGGGTTGACGAAGTTACTCTGGCCTTCCGTCTTACTCGTGCGCAGGTCGGGCACGAGGGAGTCGCGCTGTTTAAGGTTCACGGCGGTGCCCGATAGATTGAATCCTTGGTGAACGTACCAACTGAACGGGCCGCCGATGAAGAGCGGGTTATCCTGGATCGAGTCAAAGCCGCGCGCGGTTTTGTCCGTTGGGTTGCTGTCTCCGCTGGCGTAAAAGCCGGACAGTTTCACCCGAAACCAGTCGCGATCATAACTCAGCTCAAGCGCCGCCATCTGCGCATTGATGTCCACTCGCCGGCCCGCGAGCTGGTTGAAGCGGTCTTCGCCGGCAACCTGGTAAAAGGCATGCGTGACGTTCACCCGGCCGATATGTCCGTCGCCAGTCCAGCCAAAGTAGAACGCCTTTACGTCATGCCCCTTCGGCCCGGCGGCGTCGGTGCGAAAGTCCCCGTCCTGCGGCACGGTGCCGAAGGGCGCTGGGCGGGTAAGGAAGCCGTTCTTTTCGTAATGGGTGCCGCCTTCATCCATATTCATGTGAAAGCTGAGCTGCGAGGTGTAGCCCTTCCAGATGAAGTCCTGCCGGAAGACATTCGCGATGAGCACATGCTGGTGCCGCGACTCGAAGGTGTTCAGGTCGGAGTAAGTGTCCTTCTCGCGCTGGTCGAAGAACGCGAGGTTGTATTGCACGCGGTTGTTGTCGGCGTTGCCGAAGATGCGCGCGCCGAGGTTGGTATCGGCGAAAATGAAGCCGCGGAAATCCGAAACGAAGGGCTGGATGCCGATGCGCGCGGAGATGAAATCGTAGGTGTCCGAGAGATCGCGGAAATGGATTTCGGTGAAGGCTTCCTGCAGCGCGGTGAAGTCACGGTGGCGCAGGGTGTAGTGCGAGCCGGCGAAGTCGCGGCCTTTTACGGTCTTGGCCGCCTTGGCGCTCTTCGTGGCGTTCTGGGTGGCGGGATCGACCGGCACCAGCACCCGCGCGTCGCCGGTGGGCTGGAGGTCGGGCGCGATGACGTTGAAAACGTCCCCCGGATTCACCGTCGTGTCGAAGCTGCCGGGGTCGCCGCCCTGCGGATTCACGCTGTTGGCCGCGGGCTGGATCGCCTGGATTTTCGCGGTGTTGGGCGCTTTCGCGGAAGCGGCCACGTCGGTGCCGCGAGGGCTCACGTCGATGAGGTTGTTCTCGCGCACGCGGATCCAGTTTTCGTTATGCACCACGTTCGCGCGGATGAGCCAGGTCACCGGCTTGAAGGCCGTCTCGCCTTTGAAAAGATCGATCGCGAGCGACGTGTCGTTGGACACGAAGGTCTGCTCGCCGCGCCCGAAAAACTCCGAACTGTTCGGCATCGCCGTGCTCACGCCGCTCGGCACCGGCAGCCGCCGGTATTCGAACATTGTGAAATTCTTCGCCGTGACATTGGCGAAAATATCCTGGCCGATGACCGGCACGTCGCCTTTCAAAATGCTCTGCTCGTACGGGTGCCACACGCGCGGCGTCTCGTACATGTAAGGCGTCTCGCGGCTCGGATCGTGGTAGCGCGTCCAGTGCGGGAAAGGGAGCTGCCAGCGGTTCGGCCACGGCTTGCTGTAGGGCAGGAGGCCGAGCCCTTCGCGGCCGAGCGGATACTCGCGATAGGTGAAAGTCTTCGTGATCGGATCGCGCCCGAGCACTGCGCCGCGCGGCAGGCGCAGACTTTCGGGCAGCGGGCCGGGACCCATGCTTTCGGGAAAAAGCGGATTCGCCGGGCTGTCGGCGACGGCGCGCGGCGTGGGCCGGTCCGCCGCGCCGGGGTCGGGATTGAACTGGGTCGGCGGTTGCGGCGGCGTCTCCTGCGCGGCGGCGTGCGCGGGGCTGGTGCCGAAACGAAAACGCGGGTGCGCGGACGGCGCGTCTGGCGCGGCAGCGTGGAGCGGCCCGAGCACCGCGGCGCAGGCGCCGGCCAGGACGCAGCGCAGGGGCGTCGAGACTTGGCAAGTCGGAGGATTCGACACGCGGCGGTCATATTGCAAAGGCTTGGCGGGCGACAACGGAAATCAGATGGCGCGCGCAAATGCACCTTGACCGCGGGCCGGTGCCGGGAACAGAAACGCGCATGCAAGGTTTACGAATCCTGACGTTGCTGCTGGGCCTCGCCGCGGCGGCGCGCGGTGCCGAGCAGCTCACCCAAGCGGATGTGGAGCGCATCTTTGCGCAGGCGATCACCGCCGCCGCGCAGACCGATCCGCGCGCGGTGATCGCCGTCGTCGATCGCGAAGGATTCGTCCTCGGCGTGTGGAGCGTGCAGGCCGGCAACGTGCCGTCGGCGGGCGTGATCGCGGGGGCGGTTTCGCGCGCGGGCACGGCGGCGTTTTTGAGCAGCAATCAGGATGCATTCACGTCGCGGACGGCGGGCTTCATCATCCAGCAGCACTTTCCGCCGGGTGTGCGCGGCACTCCGCCGGGCCCGCTCGTCGGCGTGGGTTTCTCGAACCTTTTTTATTCTGACGTGAACCGTTTCAAGGCGATCCCCGCTGGTTTCAATCCGCTCGATCTGCGCCCGACGAAGGACGCGCCGGGCGATCTGCAGACACGGCAAATCTCGGGAGGCGTGCGCGGCGGCGCGGTGCCGCTGACGTCGCTCAACGACTCTCCCGGCGGCGTGCCGCTTTACAAAAATGGCGAGCTCGTCGGCGGCATCGGGGTGACCGGCGACGGCAGCCCGACCGACCTCAGCGCGGCTGCTGCGATCATCGCCAACCAAGTGCAGAACGACTCGACGCCGGGATTCAAAGCGGGCCGCGACACCGACGAGGAAGTCGCGCTCACCGGGCAGACCGGCTACCGCCCCGGCGACGACATCCTCGCGTCGAACGTGCTCATCAACGGCATCCGCATTCCGTACGTCGATCCGAAGCCCGGCGACATTCCCAACGCGCGAAACACGCGCCCGCTCGGCAGCATCGGTGCGGTCGTGCCCGGCTACAAAGTGCAGGGCTCACCCGCGCCTTTCCCCTACCCGAAAGCGACCCTCAATGGCGTGGACGGTGAAATCCGCAATCCCATCCGCAGCGATCCGCTGCCGGGGAAAGTCAACGGTCGCGCGAACCGGCTCAGCGCCGGCGAAGTGCAGGACATCCTCGGGCTTGCGGCGCAGCGCTGCGCCGAGACGCGCGCGGGCATCCGGCTGCCGCTCGGCACGCGGGCGAAAGTTTTCATCTCGGTGGTCAACAACCCGCATCAAAACGGCGTCGCGCCGCAGGTGCTCGGCTGCTTCCGCGTCGGCGAGGCCACGCTGTTCAGTTGGGACGTGTGCGTGCAAAAGGCGCGCACCGCCGTGTTCTTCTCGAACACCCAGCTCGCGGACAGTTGCCGCACGGTCGGCTTCCTCTCGCAACGCTATTTTCCGCCGGGCATCGACGGCCAGCCGTGGGGGCCATACTTCGGCTTTCAGGAAGCCGTCTCGCTCAAGACCAGCCCGGTCGCGCACACTTTTCCGGGCAACCCGAACCTGCCGAACGGCCTCACGATTTTCCCCGGCGGCTTTCCGCTTTATCGCGATGGCGAACTCGTCGGCGCGATCGGCGTCTCGGGCGACGGCGTGGATCAGGACGACATCATCGCGGCGAGCGGCTGCGCGAATTTCCTGCCGCTGCAGCGCATCCGCGCCGACAACTATCTCTACCGCGGCGTGCGGCTGCCCTACGCGAAATTCCCGCGCGATCCTTCGGAGTGAGATCACTCCCCCCAACGCATTGTCATCCTGAGCGAAGCGGAGGTGGAAAGGCGGGCGTAGCGCAGTCGAAGGATCTCTAACTTTTCCGTGGGCGGAGGCGGTGGGAAAAAGCGCGCACCTGCCAAGCCGCCGCCTCCGCCCACCAATAGTTAGAGGTTCTTCGACTGCGTTCCCTCCCGCCTGCGCCCGCAGGGAACTCCGCTCAGAATGACAGTTTTTTTGAGGGCCGCTGCGCGGCAAATGCCCGGCTCCGAGCACGCTCTACTTCGCGCCTTTCGCGAAAGCGGCCTGCACTTCCTCGAGCGCGGACGCGAATTTCGACGGCTCGAAATCCTCGCCCTCCCGCGCGACGAGATTCGCGTGGTCGAGCGCCGGTTCAGAAAACGCGGACCCGGCATCGGTTTCTTTCCGATAGGCGCGCCACAGCCGGTCGATGGCCGGCACGAGCACTTCCGCGCGGCGGCGCAGCTCGGCTTTGTCTGCCTTCGGGTCGGAAAATTCCGCGCGCAGTCCGGTGTATTCCTTCAGCAAGGCCCCGACCTGCTCCTTCGTCCAAAGCGTCTTCGCGGCATTGCGCGCGAGCTGGTCGGCCGCGCTTTGCACCGCGCCGAAATCCTCACCCTGCGGCAGTTCCTTTTTTCCCGCCTCCGTTTTGCGCAGCAGCCAGACGAGCGCCTTCCAGCGCGGGACGAGCGCTTCGTCGCGCTTCGCGGCGAGCTTCCAGCTTAGTTCGCGCAGCGCGGCGGCCTGGCCGGTGAGCCACTGGCGCGGGCCGAGCGACGGGCGCTCGTCCTTGTAGTGGGGCGGCTCAGCGAGCGCCTGCCCGTCGAGCTCGAAAAAAAGCTCCGGGTGCCCGGCGCGGCGGATCGGTTCATCGAGGTTCGAGTGGCAGGCGACGCAGGTGTTCGCGCGACCGTAGATGTCGTTCAGGTCGCGCATGCCGGTGGCGACGATCTGCTGGAAATTCACGTCGGGCCGCGTGTGAAAGCGCAGCCAGTTTTCGGCCGGCCCGTGGCACGCCTCGCAGCCCACGCCCCGGTCGGCGCGGATGTCTTTCAGCAGCCGTTCGAGCGGCACGCCCTGCATCGGCGCGTGGCACACGTTGCATTGCGCGGCCTTGCCGGGATCGCCCGCGATGCCGAGCGACTCGGCGATGCGCTGCGACGTGCCTTTGCCGAGGATGCCGTAGGAAATGAAATGCCGGTCCTTGCGCTCGTAGATGACGCATTCGTTCCGCCCCGTGCCGCCGCCGTGGCAGCTCGTCGAGGCGCACGACGGCGAGCCGGTGAATTTCAGCTTCACCGCTTTCGCGTCGTCGGCCGCCTGCGCGTGGAGCAGGAGCGCGCTGCTCACCAGAACAAGGCGGATCGTGAGCGAGAAATTCATTGGGGCCACGGCGCGCGATTTAACATCCGCCCCGGCGAAGTCGAGCGTCGAGTGCGGCGGCGGCCCCCGGCTTCCGTGCTGGCGCAGACGCCAGCGCCCGGACTAGCCTCCGCGCATCCGCGAATGGACCCCCTGCCTTAGCTCATGCGAATCGACCGCTCCCATTTCTCGTGGCTGCTCTTCACGCTCGTGGCCACGGCGCTGGCCGCGCTGCTTTACGCCGCCAATTTTCACCCGCACCGCCTGCCGTTTCATCTCCCGTTGCCGGCCTTTCTCGGCGAAGCGCCGCCGACCCGCCAGGCCCGCGGGGCCACGCCGCTCGGCCTCATTTTCGGCGCGCTGGCCTTCGCCATTTTTCTTTTTGCGTCAGCGCTCGGCATTCGTAAAAAGGAGCGCGTGTGGCCGATCGGCAAGGTGCGCCTTTGGCTCAAGGCGCATATCTGGCTCACCATCCTCACCATCCCGCTCGTCGTTTTCCACTGCGGCTTCCACGTCGGCGGGCGGCACGCCCAGTGGCTCACCGCGCTCTATGTCGTGGTGATGGCCAGCGGCTTCGTCGGGCTCGCGCTGCAGCAGTTCATGCCGCGCCTGATGAAGGACCGGCTCCCGCGCGAAGTCGTCTTTGAACAAATCCCGCGCCTGCGCGGCCAGCTCTTCGACGCGGCGGCCGAGCTGCGCGAAAGACTGCGCGCGCGTGATCGCACCGCGTCATCCGCTGCGCACGCCGCGCCGGCGGCGGTCGCCGAAGATCCGTCCGTGCGCGTGCTTGCGCAGTTCCTCGACGACGACTGCCTGCCGTATCTCGCGGCGCGGCGCGGCGACCGCATGCGGCTCGGCGAAAGCGGCACGGCCGGCGGGATTTTCCGCTCCATCAAAGTGAGCGTCGCCGCGGAGTGGCGGCCAAACGTGGAAGCGCTCGAGCAGTGGTGCAACGAGCGTCGCTGGATGGACGTGCAGACGAAATTCCAGCACTGGCTGCACGGCTGGCTGCTGGTGCATGTGCCCGCGTCCTCCGCGCTGCTCGTGTTCACCGCGTGGCATGCGTGGGCCGCGTGGCGTTTCATCGTCAGCTCACCCTAGGGCGCCATGGCCGAGGAAAAGCCCACGCAGAAAAAAATCTCGCAGCGTTACGACGGCGCGGCGGACTACCCGCGGCTCCCGCATTATTTCCGCCGCCTGCGCGGATGGCTCTTCGCAGCCACCGCCGTGGTCTCGGTCCTCGGCGCGCTCGCCTTCAGCTTCTGGGGCAAAAAGGACGCCTACAGCCCGGGGCCGATTTCGCAGAACCACGCGCGCTTTGCCAGCGACTGCCGCGTCTGCCACCTCGACGCCGACCGCAACTTATTCGCGCCCGGCCAGCGCGCGCCCGACAGCACCGACGCGACGCAGGCGCTCGCGAAATCTGCCGTCTCGCACATGGATGCGGCGTGTCTCGCCTGCCACTCGGCCACCCGGCTGCACCTGCCGCAGGCCGCGAGCTTCGGCGTCCGCGCCGTGTCGAGCCAGCTCACCGTCGTGCATGCCACCGGCTGCGCCACCTGCCACCGCGAACATGTGGGCCGCGACCGCATGGCGCTGCCCAGCCAGCAGGCCTGCATCGCCTGCCACAACAATGCCGACGAACTCAAACGCGCCCGCCGCTCCGTGCAGCTCGAACACCCCGCCCTCGCCGCCGTCGGCGAGAACCGCGACCTCGGCGACGGCGTCGTCCGCTTCCTCGCGCCCGCACGGCCGCTCGGCACGCTGCCGCCGTTCCCGAGCTATGCGAAGGGGCATCCCCCCTTTGCCTATGAGCAGGCCGGGGTGCGCGATCCCGCGGTGCTGAAATTCAATCACGAGCGCCATCTCCGCGCCGACCTGCCGAAGGTGGGCGATCATCGCCTCGGCTGCGCGGACTGCCACCGGCCCGGAGCCGACGGCGCTTTCATGCAGCCCGTGCAATACGCGCCGCACTGCGCGCAGTGCCACACGCTGCAGTTTCAGCCGAGCCTCCCGGCGCTGCGCATTCCGCACGGCGACGCGGAAAAAGTGCGCTACTTCCTCGCGAGCCGCGAAATGTCCTTCGAGCTGGCCCTGCGCGCCGAAGGCGTGAGCGATCCCGCCGAACTCCGGCAGCGCGTGCAGCTCGAAATGCAGGCCCTCGCCCGGCGCGTTTCCAACAACCTCCATGACCTCGAACAGCGGGTCTTTTTCGAGGGCGATCCACCGGAGCAAAAAAGCGACCGCCTGGCGCGCGCGAGCAACCCGAAATTCCTTACCGAGTGCGCGAAGTGCCATGCCGTGAGCCCCGGCGACGCCAGCCACGCGCCGCTCGTGCAGCCGCCCGGCATGGCCGAACGCTGGGTGCAGCACGGCCCTTTCACCCACCTCCCGCACCAGCACATGCGGTGCATCGACTGCCACGCCGCCGCGACCAAAAGCACCGCGACGAGCGACATCCTGCTGCCGCCGCAAAGCCTCTGCGCCGAGTGCCACCGCGCGCCCGTCGCGGCCGCCGAAGCCGCCGCCGCACCGCGCGGCGACAGCCATGCGCTCGCCGCCGCCCAGCGCGCCAATGGCGGCATCAAGGCGGACTGCACCAACTGCCACGGCTTTCACGCGCCGCCCGACGCGCAGGCCATCATCGAAGCCCTCGCCCCGCCGCGAAAGTCGGCGGGAAACGGCGCGACGAAGGAATCGCTTTAGCCCCGGCGCGGAAGACGAAGTGAACACCATCTCTGCCGCGGGTTTTCTTTTGTTCCAGCGGTTGGCTGTTCCGTGCTAGAAGCGCGCATGTCCAACTCGGAAACCCGGTTCGCGGTTCTGCTTTTTTCCGACATCGTCGGTTCCACCGATTTGAAGCAGCGGCACGGCGTCCCGGCGTTCGCCGAAGCGCTGCGCGTTCACAACGCCCACTTCGAGCGCGCGGCCGGCGAGTGCCGCGGCATCCGCATTTTGCAAAACATGGGTGACGGCTATTTCGCCGAGGGCGGCAGCGTCTCAGAAGTCGTGAAGTTCGCGCTGCTTTTTCAGGACGCCATGCGCGCCGGGCCGTGGGGTGAAATGCGCCTGACCGCGCGCGTCGGCATCCACGCCGGCGAGGTCAGCGCGATGGATGCCGCGGGCGGCAGCGGCCTCATGGGGCCGGCGGCGGACCTCGCCGCGCGCGTGATGAGCCTCGCGCTGGGCGGCCAGATTTTGCTCACGCGTTTCCCGTTCGATGAAGCGCGCCACTTTCTCCGCGAGCATCCGCCCGTCGCGGGGAAAACCATGCCGCCGCTGCGCTGGCTCGCCCACGGCCCGTACATGATGAAGGGCCGCGATGAGCCGCTGGACATTTTCGAGGTCGGCCCGGACGGTCTCGCGCCGCTCGTCCCGCCGCCGGATGGCGAGAAAGCCAAACGCCACATCCGGCCCGGCGAGGAGGAAACCCTCGGCTGGCGGCCCGCCGTCGGCCTCGAAATCCCCGGCCGCAGCGGCTGGAATCTCACCGAGCGGCTAGGGGCCGGCGGCTTCGGCGAAGTGTGGGCCGGCGAACACGCCAAGCTCCGCCAGCGCCGCGCCTTCAAATTCTGCTTCGACGACGAGCGCCTGCGCGCCCTCAAGCGCGAAGTCACCCTCGTCCGGCTCCTCCGCACCGCGCTCGGCGAGCGCGACGACATCGTCCGCTTTCACGAACTCAAGCTCGACGAGCCGCCTTTCTATCTCGAAAGCGACCTCGCCCCGCACGGCAACCTGCTCCAGTGGGCCGAGCGCGAGGGCGGCCTCGAAAAAATCCCGCTCGCCCAGCGCATCGCCCTCGTCGCCCACACCGCCACCGCGCTGGCCGCCGCGCACAGCATCGGCGTGCTGCACAAGGACATCAAACCGACCAACATCCTCATCTTCGACGCGCCCGAGGGCGGGGTGCGCCCGCGGCTGGTG
>JAYVNN010000325.1:0-3859 GCA_043758435.1 Chthoniobacter sp. | reverse complement strand
GGCCGACCTCCTCCACGCCTCGCGCGGCGTCGGCTACCGACTGGAGGCTCCCGAATGAAACGCTGGTCGCTCCGCGCCCAGCTCACGCTCTGGGCCGCACTGCTCGTCGCCGTCATCCTGCTCGTCGTCACCGGCGGCGCGGTCGTTTACCTCCGGCAGCAGGAACTCGCCGAACTCGACTCCCAGTTCCGGCTCATCGGCAAACATTTCCTCGCCGAGTACCGCAAAAACGGCGCGCACCCGGCGTGGGTCACGCCGCGCGTGGTCAAAGGCGTGATCGCCGAGACCAAGAGTGACGAGTGGTTCATCGAGATTCTGGACGCGGCGGGCCAGCCGCTCTACCGCTCGCACAGCCTCCACGGGCGCTCGCTCGCGGGTGCCCCGCCGGGCGTGTCGGACATGGCCTTCGGCGCCAACGGGGTGCGCGCCGCCGTCTTCCCAGGAAATGGCGTGACGCTCTACCTCGCCGTGGATCTCAGTGATCTGAACGAACTTTCCTCCGGCCTCCTCATGGCCACCGGCATCGTTTTTCCGCTGGCCCTGGCGCTGATTTTTTTCGGCGCACGCTGGCTCGCCGCGCGCGCCCTCGCACCCATCGCGGCACTGACCGCCGCCGCCGAGCGCGTGACCGCGCAGTGCCTCGGCGAGCATCTGCCCGTGCCGCCCACCGGCGATGAACTCGCGCGCCTCGCCACCGTCCTCAACGCCACCTTCGACCGCCTCGCCGCCGCCTTTACCCAGGCCTCCCGCTTCAGCGCCGACGCCTCGCACGAACTCAAAACCCCGCTCACCATCGCCCGCGCCGCACTGGAGCAGCAGCTCGCCGCGCCCGATCAGGAAAATATCGCCACCGCGCTCGAGCAGATCCGCCGCGTCACCCAAATCACCCAGACCCTGCTCCTGCTCTCCCGCGCCGACGGCGGCCAGCTCGACCTGCACCCCGCCGAGGGCGACCTCGCCGCGCTCGTCCGCGCCTGCGCGGAGGACGCGCAGACCGCCGCCGAGCCGCGCCGCATCTCGCTCCTCGCCGAGGTGCCCGCGAGCCAGTCCGCGCGTTTCGACACCGGGCGCACCACGCTCGTTTTGCAAAATCTTTTCGAGAACGCCGTGAAGCACAACCACGACCGCGGGCACATCACCGTCGGGCTCAAACCACTCAACGGCACCCTCGCCGTCGAGATCGCCAACACCGGCCCCGGCATTCCCGCCGAGCACCGGGCCAGGCTTTTCGCACGCTTTTTCCGCGCCGCCGCCACCGCCGATACGCCCGGCCACGGCCTCGGCCTGAGCCTCGCCCGCGAACTCGCCCGCGCCCAGGGCGGCGACGTGATCCTCGGCCCGGCGGACGACGTGTGGACGGCTTTCGTCTTTACGGTTCCAGCCGCCTGACGAGGAGCTTTTCCAGCGCCGCGGTGAGCCAGTCCCACGCGAGCGCGACGGCGCTGCCGAGTGTCCAGAACATGATCGGGATGACCGGCAAAAGATAGCGGCTGAGCGGGCGGCCCACGGTGCAGAGCAGGACGATGAGAAACCACCACGACACTGCGGCGGTGATCCACCACCAGCGCTGTTTTCCGCGCCGGAAAAGCGCGAACGCAGTCACGCCGAGCGAAGTCCAGAGCACCGGCGCATGGGAGAAAAGCCAGGCCTGTTCGTTCATGCGCTTGTAGCCGTCGAGGTGATGTTTGTGCGTCGCGGGTTCGAGTGCGCGGATCGTCTCCGGCGCGTGGAGGATCGGCAGCGCGGTTTCATTGGCGAGGCTCCTGCACGCGGCGGCGATGTCGCCGCTGCTCGGGTTCGTCGCACTGGTGCCGAGGCGCAGTTGCACGCTGAGAAAATCCCCCCAGCACTGCCGCGCGTAGTCGCCGGGATGCGCGCGGATGGCTTCGCCCGCGAGCCGCCAGCAGAGGGCGTCCACGTCGGCCGGTTTTTTGCCGAGCGCGGCGTAATACTCGCGCAGCCGGGGCACGGCGGTGCGGGCGAGGATCTCGTTGTTATCGAGCTTCGCCTTTTTCCGGTAGGCCTCGATGTCCGCGCGGATGAGCGCCTTGACCTCCGGCTCGAGTCCGCCGTCGAGCACGGTGAACTGCGCGACGCGCGCGAAAAGCATCGTGCCCGGCTGCGGCTGCGGCGGCTGGTCGTGGACGGTGAGCTGGCGGAAAAATTTTGCGCCGACGAGCGGCAGCGCGAGCGCCGCGAGGAAAACCGCCGCGTGGGTGAGCGCGGTTTTCGGCGTGCGGCGCGCGTCCCAGACGAGCGCGACCAGCACGACGAACGGCAGCGGGGCGAGCACATTGCGGCAGAGCGCCAGCAGCGCCGCGGACAGCCCGCAGACCAGGAGCCAGCCGAGCTTCCCGCGTTCGCGGAAAAAATACCACGCGACGAAAGCGCCGAACGAAAACACGCAAAGCAGCAGGTCGTTGCGCACGAGATGCTCCAGAAAAAGCAACTGCCCATAGACCGCCAGCGCCAGCCCGCACGCGATCACCGGCCAGTGCGCCCGCCGCCCGCACATCAGCCGCAGGAAAAGCGCGCAACCCAGCACCAGCGCGCCTCCGAGCACATGCTGGAAGACGATCAGCGCATCAAAGCTGCCCCACATTTTTAACCCCGCGGCGATGACCAGCGAGTACCCCGGCCCGCGTTTCGGATCGTTCTCCCAGTACCCTTTTTCCAGCCACTGGATCGCCGAAAACGCATAGCCCTTCGAGTCCTTCGACCACAGATAACCCGGCAGCAGATGCGCCATGTAAATGCGCGCCGCCACGATCACCACGATCAGCAAAACCCACCCCGCAAGCTCCGCCGCACGCGGCGGCTGCGTGAGGAAACGCAGCGCGCGGTCAGCGGCGCGACGGGTGCGGGAATCGGTTGGGCCGGGCATTTTCAGGAAAGACTTGTGGGCGCAGGTCTGTGTCGGTTTTCTCCCGCGATGAAAACAATTTTCGGGCTGGAAGGGTGCGCCCCGTTTTCCTTTCGGCGCTGTCTTTGGCTATGCCTGCCCGCGCTGGTGCTGGGCGTGGTGCTGCGCATCTCGCTGCTCACGGCCATCCCGGAAGCCTTCTACGGTTCGGACAGCAGATCGTATGGCAAGACCGCGGAAGACCTTTACGTGAAGGGCGAGTTCAACCTGCCGCCCAAGCGGCGTTACGTTTATCCCGTGCTGCTGATCGCCGCGCGGCTCGCGCCGTTTTGCAATACGCCGCAGCTCGTGGCCGCCGTGCAGCACGCCGCGGGGCTGGCGATGATCCTGGGGATCGGCTGGACCACCGGGCACCTCGTGCGCCGGCCCGCGCTGTGGGTGCCGCCGGTCACCCTCACCGCCGCGATGTGGCCGCGCATGCTGTACTACGAGCACGAGATGATCGCCGATTGTCTGCTGCTCGGCACATTCATCGCCACCGTCGCGCTGGCGGCGCCGCCGGGCGCGCTGGCCGGGCGGCGGCGGCTCGGGTGGTTTCTCGTCATGGCGGTGGTCATCGTGGCGGTGAACCCCGCCGGGCGTCCGCTGTGGCTGGGGCTGTTCCTGGCGGCCATGCTCATCACGCGAAATCCGCTGGCGTGGCCGCGCAAAGTTTTCCTCACCCTCCCGGTCGTCATCCTCATCTCGCTGACCTCGGGCGGCGACAAGCAGGGGCCGTGGCTTTTCCTCAGCTCCACGCTGCCGCTCGTCCGCGCGGAGGGCGAGCCCTACGCCCGCGAACGCGCCCTGCTCCGCCCCGCCATCGAGGAGGCGCGCGCCGACCTGCCGAATTTCGCGTTCAACCAGTTCACCTTCAAAAAACGGCTGAGCGACACGCGGCCCACGGCGCGGCTCGGGCCGGAGTACGCGGAGTTCACCCGCGACGCGGCGCGCTTC
>JAYVNN010000324.1:0-3859 GCA_043758435.1 Chthoniobacter sp. | reverse complement strand
ACGACGCCATGTCCCGCGGCGAGCCGGTGAAATTCCAAAGCTAGGAAACCAATCTCGCGATCCCCTCGCGACCCAGAGAAAGCCGCGCCTCGGAAACGAGGGGCGGTTTTTTCGTGCGTGAGCGCGCCTGTAGGGGAAGCTGCCAGCTTCCCCTACAGGCGGCGCAGCCACGCCTCCGTCGCATATTTTTTCGCGGAAAGTTCGCGCGCCGCCGCGAGTTCGTCCTCCGCGAGCAATCGTCCGCAAACCTTGCCGGCAAAAACCTTCGCGAGCCGTGCGCCGAAATCTGCCGGCAACACCGCGCCCTGCACGCTGCCTTGGTGCAGCAGCCCCGCGCGCGCGCGCCGTTGCCCGGCACCGGCGACCTTTCCACTCTCCGCGAGCAGGTCGTAGCGCGCGGGATTTTCAAAACATGCGTCCGAGATTTTCGCGCCCGCCGCTGCCGCCACGCGCACCGCCTGCCCCTGCTCCGCGAGCAGCGCGGCAAGGCACTCGTGAATCGTCCGGTAGGACTCCGCCGCACCGATGCGGAAGAAAGCGCAGCCGCGTGGCACGAGCAGCGTGTAGGTCACATCCGCGCCGTGCGGCACGATGCCGCCGCCTGTCCAGCGGCGCACCATTTCGCGCCCCGGCCACGCCGCCTCCACGTCCGCCACTTTCCCGAAATACCCGAACGACACCGCGGGCCGCGCCCAGCGGTACACGCGCAGCACCGGCCCGCTCGCACGTCCGAGCAGCACTTCGTCCAGCGCCATGTTCAGCGCCGCATCGTGGGGCTGGGGATCGAGCACCTCGGTCAGTTCGTCGAAGATCATCGCGCGAAAATAGCGGGCGCGGCGCGGCGGACAATCTTCCGCCGTTGCCTTTCGCGGGCGACGCGTTAGCCTCGGTCCCCTTATGGCAAAAGCTGCACTCGGCAAAGGACTCGGCGCGCTCATCAATACGCGCGTCGCGTCCCCCACGCCCGCTGTCGAAAGTGGCGAGCGGGTGCAGCTCGTGGCCCTCGCGCTCATCGTCCCCACGCCGCTCCAGCCGCGCTCCGTTTTCCGCGACGACCATCTCGATGAACTCACCGCCTCGATCAAAGAGCACGGCATCATCCAACCGCTCATCGCGCGGAAACGCGGCGAACAGTTCGAACTCATCGCGGGCGAAAGGCGTTGGCGTGCGGCGCAGCGCGCGGGGCTGGCGGAAGCGCCGGTCATCGTCCGAGAAGCGAGCGACCAGGACGTGCTCGAACTCGCGCTCATCGAGAATCTCCAGCGCGAAGACCTCAACCCCATCGAGGAGGCTCGGGCCTTCGCGCGGCTCGCGCATGAGTTTCATCTGCGGCAGGAGGACATCGCGCAAAAGGTGGGCAAGAGCCGCGCGGGCATCGCCAACAGCATGCGGCTGCTCGACCTGCACGCGGACGTGCAAAGCTGGCTCACGCAAGAGCGCATCTCCGTCGGCCACGCGAAAGTTTTGCTCTCCGTCAAAGGCCAGGACGACCAGGCGGTGCTCGCGGAGGAAATCATCCGCCGCAGCCTGACCGTGCGCGCCGCGGAAAAACTCGTCGCCCAGCACTTCGCGCAAAACGGCAGCACGAAACCCACGCGCAGCGGCGGCAACGGCAGCGGCCCGGCGCTCGCGCCCGTGTATCAGCATGTGCAAAACCGGCTGCAATCTCATCTCGCCACGCATGTCGTTTTGCACCACGGCGAAAAGCGCGGGCGCATCGAGATCGAGTATTACGGCAACGACGACCTGCAACGCGTGCTCGCGCTCCTCGGGCTCGGCGAGGAGAGCTAGGTGGATTTTCGATTTTCGATTTTCAATTTGCGATTGGTCGCTGCGCTCGCTGTCGCGGGATTCGTTTTCGCAGGCTGCGACAAAAGCACGGAGCAAACGGCAGCGACGCCGGTGCCGGAAGCGGTGAAAGTGGGCACGCCAGCTCCTGCGCCCGCAACACCCGCCGCGAATCCCAACACGCTGCCGCCCACGAAGACCGCGGCGAAATCCACCGCGCCTGCGCCGGCGGAAATCTGGAAGGAATTTTCCGGCGGGCGCGCGTTTGAGGAAGCGCGGAAGCAGATCGAAATCGGGCCGCGGCCCTCGGGCACGCCGGAGATTGAGAAGGTGCGGGCCTTGATCGAGGACGGACTGCGGCGCAACGGCTGGGAGGTCGAGCGGCAGATTTTCACCGACGAGACGCCGCGCGGGCCGGTGAAATTTGTGAACCTCATCGGACGCTTTTCGCCCGCCGGCAAAAGCCCCGCGCCGCGCGACACGCAGCGCGCCATCGTCTGCTCGCACTACGACACGAAGCGTTTCAGCACCATCCGCTTTCTCGGCGCGAGCGACGGCGCATCGAGCACCGGCGCGCTCATCGAACTCGCGCGCGTCCTCGCGCTCGACCCCGCACTCGCCGCGAAAGTCGAGCTGGTCTTCTTCGACGGCGAAGAAGCCTTCGTGCAATACACCGACACCGACGGGCTCTACGGCAGCCGCGCTTACGCCTCGAAACTCCGCGAAAGCGGACGCGCCGCGCAGTTCAAATTCGCCATCCTCTGGGACATGATCGGCGACCGCGACCTCACCATCACGCTCTCCTCCGACTCACCGCCCGACCTCACGCGCGACATCCTCGCCTCCGCCGACGCGCTCGGACTCCGCCCGAATTTCGGCATGTACGAGCGGCAGATTTACGACGACCACGTGCCCCTCACCCGCACCGCGCGCATCCCCGCCATCGACCTCATCGACTTCGACTATCCCGCCTGGCACACCGCCGACGACAACCTCGAACACATCAGCGCGGACAGCCTGCAAAAAGTCGGCTCGGTGACGCTGCACCATCTGCGCAAGGCGCTCGGGAAGTAGTTTTGGAGTGCGGTGGCCAGCGTCAGCGCGACACCGCTTTCGGCTGTTCTAATGTTTGCGCGAGCCGCCCGTCTTTCTATCGTCACCTGCGCCCCTTTTTTTCCCGTCATGAAAACCCAGCCACTCCTCATCGCCGGGCTCGGCGTGATGGTGATGGTGCTCTTGTTGCAAGAGCGTCAGACCGCCGGGGAGGTGGAGCGCCTGCGCGCAGAGCAGCAGGTGGCGCTGGCGCAGAGTGCAGCCGCGACGCGACACCCACCGGCTGCGCTGGATGAGCCGCAGGCCGCGAGCCCGACGGCACCAGTTGCGCCCGCCGAGGAACTCGCGGCGGCGCACGCGCGCATCGACGCGCTGGAGCAGGATCTCGACGCGGTGGTGGTTTCGCTGAACACCGCGATCGAGCGGCTCAACCACTCGGCGCTCGAAGCGCAGCGGGCGCAGCAACCGGCGTGGGGCACGGGGCAGGTCATCGGTGCGCCGGACACGATGAGCGCGGGCGACCAGCGCACGGCGTGGGCTCCGGCGACGGCGGACGGCGGCGCGGAATGGCTGCAAGTGGGCTACGAAAAGGCGGTCGAAATCGCGCAGGTGCGCGTGCGGGAAACATGCGGCGCGGGGTGCATCGCCAAGGTCGCGGCGGTTTTGGACAGCGGCGCTGAGGTGGTCATCTGGCAGGGCCGGGAAAGCGCGGGCGACGGCATCGTGGACGCGCCTTTCAACGCGCCCGCGGGGCTCACCGCGCGCGGCGTGAAGGTGTATCTCGACACCGCGCGCGTGCCGGGCTGGAACGAGATCGACGCGGTGGAACTCATCGGCCGCGACGGCAGCCGGCAGTGGGCGAAAACGGCGGCGGCGAGTAGCAGTTACGGCGCAGGCGCGCTGTCCGGCCTTGATGACAGCGGCACGCTGTTGAAACTGAACTCCACCATCACCTTCGACACGCTCACGCGCTGAGTTTGAGGAGCGCGTCGCTGTAGGGGAAGCTGGCAGCTTCCCC
>JAYVNN010000323.1:0-3866 GCA_043758435.1 Chthoniobacter sp. | reverse complement strand
GCGCGACGGAGCGGCGGATCATTTTCAGCGTGTGGGACGGCGGCGGCGAGGCGAAGGATCGCAGCAAGGTGGCGGACGAAAACCGGACGAAGCTGGTGGCGAAGGGCGAGGGCGTGAGCGCGGGCGATTTTGGCAACGAGGGCACGGGCGGGCACAGCCATCTGGTGTATCCGTGGAAGACGGGCGAGGTGCAGCGTTTCGTCGTCACCGCGAAGCCGTCGGATGAGACGCACACGGTTTATTCCGGCTACTGGTTTCACCCGGAAAAAAAGCAGTGGATGCTGATCTCAAGCTGGAACGCGCCGCAGACCGGCGGCTGGCTGAAGGGTCTCTATTCGTTTTCGGAAAACTTCGGCGGGAGCAACGGGCAACTGCGGCGCAAGGCGCTCTTCGGCAACCAATGGCTGCGCACGGACGACGGCCAGTGGCATGAAGTCACCGAGGCCAGTTTCAGCCACGACGAGACGGGCAAGGAGGACCGGCTGGACCGTTTCATGGGCGTGGAAAACGGGCGCTTTTTTTTGTCGCACGGCGGCTTCGTCCCCGGCTCGACGAAGTACGGCGAGAAGTTCACGCGGCCCGCGACGGGCACGCCGCCGGTGCTGAGCCTGCCGGAGCATTGAGCACGGGGGAGCGCGCCGCGCGGCGTTTTTCCGGGCGGGTGGAAAACTGGCTGGCGGTGCGCGCGGAACCTCCATATCAATGCGCGCTTTCCGTCCCGCACGGGACGGCCCCCAAACGCCATGCGCCTTTTTTTCCCGAAAGAAACCCACCCCGCGGAAACCCGCGCGGCGGCGGTGCCGGCGACGGTCGCGAAACTCGTGCGGCTCGGCGCGGAGGTGGAGGTCGAAAGCGGGCTCGGCGCGACGGTGCATTTTTCCGATGAGGACTACCGCGCGGCGGGCGCGACGGTCGCCGCCGACCGCACCGCCGCGCTCGCCGCCGCGGATGTGGTGCTGCGGCTGCGGCGTCCGCCGGAAGATGAAATCGCGCATCTCCGGCGCGGGTGCATCCACGTCAGCTACCTCGATCCTTTCCACGAGCCTGCGCTCATCCGCCACCTCGCTGAAGTGGGCGTGAGCGCCATCGCGATGGAGATGATTCCGCGCAGCACGCTGGCGCAGAAAATGGACGCGCTGAGTTCGCAGGCGAGTCTCGGCGGCTATGTCGCGGTGCTGCTCGCGGCGGAGCACAGCCCGCACGTTTTTCCGATGATGATGACGCCCTCGGGCACGATCCGCCCGGCGCGCGTGTTCATCATCGGCGTGGGCGTGGCGGGCTTGCAGGCCATCGCCACGGCGAAGCGGCTCGGCGCGGCGGTGAGCGCGTTCGACACGCGGCCCGTGGTCGAGGATCAGGTGCGTTCGCTCGGCGCGAAATTCGTGAAAGTCGATCTCGGCGAGATGGGCCAGACGGCGCAGGGCTACGCGCAGGCGCTCACGCCGGAGCAGCTCGCGAAACAGCGCGAGGCAATGGCGGCGGAGTGCGCGGAGGCGGACGTGGTCATCACCACCGCGCAGGTCTTTGGGAAAAAAGCGCCGGTCATCGTGACGACGGCGATGGTGGAAAAAATGCGCGCGGGCAGCGTGATCGTGGACATGGCTGTGGAGTCCGGCGGCAATGTGGAATGCGCGCGGCTCGGCGAAGCCGTGAACATCGGCGGCGTGTCCGTGCTCGGCTTCGCGAATCTGCCGGGCCGCGTGGCCGTGACCGCGAGCCAGATGTACGCGAACAACCTCTGCAACCTCGTCGAGCATTTCTGGAACAAGACCGCGAAGACTTTCACCCTCGACCCCGCCGACCCGCTGCTCGCCGCGTGCCTCGTCACGCACGGCGGCGCGATCTGCCACCCGTCCCTGCAAAAACCATGAATCCCGACGCCCTCGTCTCGTCCGTTTACGTCTGCGCGCTCGCCGCCTTCCTCGGCTACCTCGTCATCTCGCGCGTGCCGTCGCTGCTGCACTCGCCGCTCATGTCCACGACGAACGCCATCTCCGGCATCTCGCTCGTCGGCTCCATCGTCACCGCCGGTGCGCAGCACTCGCGGCTGTGTACGTTCCTCGGCTTCCTCGCGGTGACGTGCGCCACGATCAACGTCGTCGGCGGATTCTGGATCACCGAGCGGATGCTGCGCTTTTTCCACAAACCGCCGGCCGCGAAGCGCAACGACTGACGCACGATGTCGCACTACTTCGCCGAGTTCAGCTACCTGCTCGCGTCCATCCTTTTCGTCTTCGGGCTGAAAGGGTTGAGCCACCCCGACTCCGCGCGCCGCGGCATGCATCTCGCGCAGTTCGGCATGCTCATGGCGATCATTGGCACGTTGCTGCACAAGGAGATCGTCAGCTACGAGTGGATCATCGCCGGGCTCATCATCGGCAGCGCCATCGGCGGGGCTATTGCGCATTTCGTGCCGATGACCGCGCTGCCGCAGCAGACCGCGCTCTCGCATGCGTTCGGCGCATTCGCCGCGGCGCTCGTGGGTGTTTCCGAGTACCACACGCACGGCGGCACCGCGTCGCATTTCACCCTCGGCGCGCTCGGCGCGGATGTGGTGCTCGGCGCGCTCACCACCACCGGCAGCCTCATCGCCACGGCGAAACTGCAGGGCTGGCTGCCGGGCGCCCCGTTCACTTTCCAGGGGCAGAAAGTTTTCAACCTCGCGCTGCTCGCCGCCACGCTCGCGTGCTTCGGCTGGTGGCTCGCGGTGCCCTCGGCGGCGTTCGCGTTTTACCTCATGGCCGTGCTCTCGCTCGCCGTCGGCGTGATGCTCGTGCTGCCCATCGGCACCGCTGACATGCCGGTGGTCATGTCGCTGCTGAACTCCTACGCCGGCCTCGCCGCGACCGCGACCGGCTTCGCCATCTCGAACAACGTCCTCATCATCGCCGGCACGCTCAACGGCTTCTCCGGCTTCATCCTCTCGGTCATCATGTGCCGCGCGATGAACCGCTCCATCCGCAACGTCCTCTTCGGGGCCTTCGGCCAGGCCGCCGAGACCACCGCCGCGACCGGTGGCGAGCCCATGCGCGAGATCAGCCTCGACGACTCTGCCGTGCAGCTCGCCTACGCGCGGCAGGTCGTTTTCGTCCCCGGCTACGGCATGGCCACCGCGCAGGCGCAGCACGCCGTGCATGAGCTGGCGGGCATGCTGGAGGCGCGCGGCGTGATCGTGAAATACGCCATCCATCCCGTCGCCGGCCGCATGCCCGGCCACATGAACGTCCTCCTCGCCGAAGCCAACGTGCCCTACTCGCTGCTCTGCGAACTCGAAGCCATCAACCCCGAGTTTCCCTCGACCGACGTGGCTGTGGTCATCGGCGCAAACGACGTGGTCAACCCCGACGCGCGCGACAACCCGACCAGCGCCATCGCCGGCATGCCGATCCTCGAAGTCGATCACGCGAAGTCCGTCATCGTCCTCAAGCGCGGCCAGGGCAAAGGCTTCTCCGGCTTGGAAAACCCGCTCTTTTCCAAACCGAACACCGGCATGCTCTACGGCGACGCCAAGGACTCCCTCATGCGCCTCGCCGAAGCCGTGCGCGCGGCGTAACAAAAATCCCGCCGGGTGGCGGCATTCGCCATTTGCGCCCGCCGGGGCGCGCTGCTAGAACCTGCGCACTTTTCGCCCGGCGGGGCAGAAAGTCGGAAGTCGGAGAGCGGAAGGCGAAAGCCCGAGCCTCCCATCTTCCGCCCTCCGCCCTCCGACTTTTTTCCACATGCCAAAAGACCTCACGATTCAGAAAATCCTCCTCATCGGCTCCGGCCCCATCGTCATCGGGCAGGGGTGCGAGTTCGACTACTCGGGCGTGCAGGCTTGCAAGGCGCTGAAGGAGGAGGGCTACACGGTCATCCTCGTGAACTCG
>JAYVNN010000322.1:0-3872 GCA_043758435.1 Chthoniobacter sp. | reverse complement strand
GCCCCTTCAGGGCTTTGTCCTTTCTCGATCCAAACCCAGGGCGTTGCCCTGGGCTGGCATGGTTCGCACCGTTGGTGCTTCAGAGACATCACGCCCTCGAAGCATGACAGGCTCTGGGCCGCAGGACTCGCCACCTTTGGAAACGGAACAAAGGCGATGCCCGCAGCCCACGCCATCTCACATAATGCTTCGTCCAGCGTCGCGAGTCGCAGCCCCTTCGATCGCGCGAGTTCGACGAGATAGGCATCCGTCACCTCAGCGTGCGACACGAGCGATGGAAGTCCTGCCGTGTCAAAATCGTCTGCCATCAGCTTCGCGCCCGCCCGTCCTTTGATATCCGCCAGCACTCTCACCGCATCCGCAAATGCCACCCGGAATGCGGGCTCCATGCTCACTCGCAGAAAGCCAAGCTCCACCAGCGGACACGTGTGAAACTCCGCCAGCCCATCCATCGACGACAGCGCTTCCGCAGGGCGCGCGTGAGTCTGTCAGCCGCACGCCAGCAGCAAGTTCACATCGAGCAGCACGCTCATGGAAAATCCACGAGCAGCGCTTTCACCACCTCGGGCGTCATCGTCGGTGCGCCGGGCGGGGCCACCAGCACCGCATGGCCGTTTTCCATCACGAGTTTGCCGCCCGTTGCCGTCGCGCCCCTCACCTTCGACTCGATGTGCCGTAGCAATGCCACCTGCTCCGCCTGCGGCAGCGCATCCACGGCTTCTTCGATCTCAGCGAGTGTGCTCATGGCGGGGAAAGTAGCACTCCTCATGGCAGAAGCTCAAGCGTCGCGCCGATGTCCCTCGCCGACGCCTGCCTAGTGCGGCTTTCCGAACTGCACCCCAAGCTGCCGCTGCTGACACTGGATGCCGACTTCAAAATCTGTCGCCGCCACGGCAGGCAGGTGATCCCGGTGATCTGTCCGGCGAAATGAACACGTTGCTCGCGGAACGAAAAATCACTCCTCGTTTCTCTCTCGCGGGACTCAGTCCAGCAGATAATCATGGAACGACGCGCATGTGCTCGGCGACTCTTCGTGGCCAAGACGCCGCCGCCATTCTTCATATTCCTGCGCTTCGATTGTTATCAGCCGCGGCAAGTATCCTCTCCCGGCCATCCGGTAAAAGATGATCTCCATGACCTCTTTATGATGCGCCGCGCTCCACGTCTTTGTCGCACCGGGCTTGAACAATTCGTAAACTGCATCCGACTCGTAACAGTAGAGTGGAATTTCGTCGTCGGGTGATTGAGCATGAACAAGCGCGAAACGGTCATGATTCATCGCCCAGAATTGATCGGCGTCTTGGAGTGCTTGGTCCATGGGCGTTTAAGACACTAATTGAGAGACGGCGGCAACCTGGAATCGCAGTTCGAGAGTGCTAGCCTTGCGGGCTTTCAATGCAGTTCAGCGAAAATGTCTGGCCCTGTGACGCCCAGCCATGCTTCAACGTACGCAGTCACCCCCATGAAAATTACCGTCTCAAGGAAAGGGGAAACGCAAGGCCCTTACAATGTGGAGGAAATTAACGCCCGCCTTCTCGCAGGCGAACTCAAGGCTCACGATTGGGCTTGGCCGGAAGGAGCGTCGGATTGGGTACCGCTAGAGAGCATCGCGGGAATCGGTAACAGTCCAGCGGCGAGTCATTCGCAATCCTTCGGAAGTTGGTATCGCACAAAATTGGGAAGCCAGTCCGTTGCGATTCAAACGTTGAAGTGGATGTTCACCGGTTTTATTTGGATTCCGATCTGGTGGACGTTCTCGAAAACTGCGCCCTCGAAAGCGAAGCGAGTGTTCTTCATCATTGGCGCTTTGTTTTGCGTGCTTCTTGCGGTTGGCAGCACTGTGCCGAGGTTCATGAAACTGAAACAGGCGGGAGCCAACCCACAGGTCACACCCGCGGAGCTTCCGCCGTCGTTTCGTAGGCAACTTGCAGTCTTCATTCGCGAGGGAACGAGGCTTTCAGCCCTGACACGACAGGGCGTGAGCTATGAGCGTTACGGAGAGCAATACGCGACGACCGCAGCGGAATTTGATCTACTCGACCCGGAATGGCCCGAAGAATATCAACCCCTTGCTAGGTTTGAGTTTCAGCGAGCACTGCGGGGATGGAAGCTAACGCATCAATTCTGGCGACGTTCGATCCAGGAAAACACACTAGTCTCCACAGCCGACCCGGATGCGATTCGCATACTGGAAACGTATGCGCCGGGAAAGATTTTGCACAACGGACCCGACAAGTTTTATGGCCGCACTTACGATCTCCAACTTGATGCATCGCACATCCCCTATGATGCGAACATCCGGGTTCTGATGGGAACCGCATCCGAGCATTTTACCTCAGCACGCTCGTTCATCCCAGTGAAAGACCGCTCCGCCGAGTGATTCCGGAGCGAAGAACTTTAGCGCCCCTCAAACGGGTTGTTCACCACGAGTCCGGCGATGTGCCGGAAGTCATCCACATTGCGCGTGACGAGTTCCGAGCCGATCACGAGCGCCGTCGCGGCGATAATCGCGTCGCCCAGTTTCATCCGCCGCTGCCGCCGCAGTGCGGCTGCCCGACGGAGGATCGGTTCTGTCACCGCCTCGATCCTGAGTTCGGCAAACCATGCCTCGAAAATTGCCTCGTCCTCCGCAGTGAGCCCCGGATAGCCCAGCACTTCCGGGATGCTGATTGCCGACACGCGGGCGCTCGCCGAACCGATCCATGCGTCGAGGAACGCGTGCTCAGGCTGGCCGGCGTAAATCAGGATGTTGCTGTCCAGCAAGCGCAGCATGCGTCAGGCGCGACCGGGCAGCTTCACGTCCTCGCGGGTTTCGCGCTGCCAAGCCACGGGATCCGCGATGTCCTTGAATGGATTCCGGGTGCGAATTTGCTCCATGACCGCCAGCAATCGCCCCTGCCGCTCCGCTTCCGCCACGTCGCTATTTTCGATGGGGGCAGCTTCCAGCCTTGCTTCCACCTTCACCTTCACGCTCCGCAATTCCGCGGGCAAAGGCAGGTGCAGAGTGCCGTCAGCGTCGGGCTCGAGAATGGCGGTGATGGTGCTCATGGTGCGGAGGCTACCTGTGTTTCCGATGAAAGGAAAGCGCCCGCTACAATGCCAGCCGCTCGCTCGTCTCCGCCTTCAGGATGTCCTCGATCGTCTCGCGGCGGCTGATGATTTCCATGGTGCCGTCCGGCTCGGCCCAGACCTGCGGGGCTTTGCCGATCGAGTTGTAGTTGCTGCTCATCGCGTAGCCGTACGCGCCGGCATCGCGCAGCGCGAGCAGGTCGCCGGCCTCGGGGCGCGGGAGCAGGCGCGGGACGAGTTCCTCATCGGCACCGCCGCGGGTGAAGACGTCGCCGCTCTCGCAGAGCGGACCGGCGACGACGATCGGCTCGCGCGGCTGATTCGGATCGTCGTGCTGTTTTCCCAGCACTTCGATCTGGTGGTAGCTGCCGTACATCGCGGGGCGCACGAGGTCCACGAAGCCAGCGTCCACCATCGCGAAGGTCGCGCCGCTGCCCTTCGCGTTTGTCTGCGTGCGCTTGATGTCATGCACCTGCGTGATGAGCGTGCAGCACGGAGCGACATAGTAGCGGCCCGGCTCGATTTCCAGACGGAGCGGGCGATGTGCGGCGGCGGCGATGCGCTGATGGCAGGAGGTGAAAAGTTCGCGCAGCGGCTCGATGGGCACCTGCGATTCGCGGTCGCGGTAATTATGCGGGATGCCGCCTCCGAGGCTCACGGCGGTGAGTTGCGGGAAGTGCGGGATGAGATCGCGGAACTCGACCGCGAGCCGCGTGAGATTTTCGTGCAGCTCCTCGAATTTCGGCCCGCTGCCGATGTGCGCGTGCAGCATCGTGACGGTGAGGCCAGCGGCGAGCGCGGCA
>JAYVNN010000321.1:0-11845 GCA_043758435.1 Chthoniobacter sp. | reverse complement strand
GCACGCTCGATGACGTGGTCGTGAGCTGCGTGAACAACGTCGGCGTCGAGATCAACACCGCGTCGAAGCATCTGCTGGCCTACGTCTCCGGGCTGAACGCGCGCGTGGCCGCAAACATCGTCGCGCACCGCGACGAGCACGGGCCGTTCAAATCGCGCAAGGAATTGCAGAAGGTCAGCGGGCTCGGGCCAAAGGCTTTCGAGCAGGCCGCCGGCTTCCTCCGCATCCGCGACGGCGCGCATCCGCTCGATGGCAGCGCCGTGCATCCCGAGCGTTACGAGCTGGTGGACAAGATGGCCGCCGACGCCGGCTGCTCCGTGCTCGATCTTTTGAAAGACAGCGGCAAGCGCGCAAAGATCGACGCAAAGAAATACGTGAGCGAGGAAGTCGGGCTGCCGACTTTGCAGGACATTTTGAAGGAACTCGCCAAGCCCGGCCGTGACCCGCGCCAGCAGTTTGAGGCGTTCTCTTTCGCCGAAGGCGTGGAGAAAATGGAAGACCTCCAGCCCGGCCAGAAACTCCCCGGCATCGTCACGAACGTCACCGCCTTTGGTGCGTTCGTGGACATCGGCGTGCATCAGGACGGCCTCGTCCACATCAGCCAGATGAGCGACGACTTCGTCAAAAATCCCGCCGACGTGCTCAAGGTCGGCCAGCGCGTGCAGGCCACCGTCATGGAGATCGACATGCCGCGGAAACGCATCGCCCTTTCGCTCAAGACGAAAGTCGAAATCGGCCCCCGCGGCGACCGCAAAGCGGAAGCAGGCAAGCGCGACGTGCAGCGCTTTACCGGCGCGGGCAGTGGCGCAAAACCCGCGCCGCCGAGCGGCCCCGACTGGTTCACCCTCGCGCAGCAAAAGCGCCCATGACCGCCGCATTCGTGGTTGGAACTTCCGCCCACCGCAGGCACATTCGCCCCACAATGAAACGCCTCCCCCTTGCCGCCGCCCTCCTCTCCGCTCTTGCGCTGGCCCTTCCAGCACCCGCCGCGAAGACCACGTCTATCGATGGCGTCGAGCCCAATCCGAACAGCTTCGTTGCACCGACGGAAGGCACGCACGAGCCCGTCCCGCCACCGCCCGCCGGTTTCATCCTTGATCAGGCGCAGGTTTTTCTGCCGGAGGCGGCCACCCGGCTCAGCACCCGGCTCACCGCGGCTCGCGCGAGCGAGGTTTATATCTACGTCGTCACTTTTCGCAGCCTCGGGGTGGCCAAATCCAAGCAAGAGGAGCGACTGCACGCCCGCGCCAAAGATTTCACGCAAGCCTGGCTCCCTGGGAAAGTCGGCGCGCTGCTGCTTTTCGATGACGAAGGCGGACTCATGGCCGTGGACCTCACGCCGGAGACCGACCGGCGGTTCACGAGCTTTGCGGTCGAGGATTCCTTGCGCGACCCCATCCACAGCATCCAGCAATCCGGCCTCGCCCGCGACAAGCTCGAGCACGCCGCCACGGCCCTTGCCGACATCCTCGTTCCGCTGCAGGACAAATGGGTCGCCGCAACCCACAGCCACCGCATCTCCAATTTCATCATGGGAGCCGTCACACTCCTTGGCCTCGGCCTCGCGGTCTTCAGCGCCAGCGCCAAGCCCAAAGCGTCCGCGGGCTCTGTCGCCGCCCCTCCCGTGCCCGAGGAACCGCACGCGGACTTCTAGGCGGGAGAGGGCAGACAAAATAACGGTAAGCTCTGCCAGCCTGCGGGCGGGGAGGACGTGAATTGAAAGCTATGGCTACCTCGCCCGTAGGATTGGCAGCAGCGCATGGTTCAGAGGCTTATTTGGCCGATGACGTGAGCGTAGGGGCGGTGGCCCGGTGGATTAACGACGCGCATCTCGATGCATCCAAGGAGTCACCGCCAAATATGGACTACATGAGAGCCATGCAGCGGTTTGGGCAGGCCGTGCAGAGCGCGCTAGACTCGTATCGTAGTGCGGCCAAGCCTCTGAACGGCCTCCTCGTGGTCGCATATGTGAGGGGAGAGTGCTTGGCCCACGAAGGAAAAGTTTCAGGCGAAAAATCATTTACCCGCTTGGGGGAATGGCGAAAAATTCGGGCCGTTTGGCATGTATGAAATCCTGTCCTTCAGGAAGTTCACGGCGGTTTGTCCCCGGCATCTGGGCCGCGTCAGCGCAGGGTGAGGCGTGGAATGGGGATGGAAATATGATCGCCGGTTCCCGACTTTCGTCGCCGCGCGAGGCGGTACACCTTCGATCCCGCACGTCCCGCCGACGGGGCTCGCTGCTCTCCTCCGCAGTGATGCCGCGCGCAGCTCAACGCACTCCACGACCCACTGGGGGAATGAATAGCCCACAAAAAATCAAACGGCCCTTGGGAATTTTTCCCAAGGGCCGCTGAAAGGATTTGAAGGCTGCGTCTTGGGGCGCTTAGGCCGTCCGACCAATGCGCACCCGCCGGAAGCCAACGATACCGAAGGCTCCGAGAGCCAGCATGGCGAAGGCTCCGGGTTCAGGAACAGAAGTGATCACGATCCCGGCACCATATCCAATGTTCGCATCCGTGCCGTTTAAGGTCTTTGCGACGCCATCAAGAGTGAACTTGATCTCCTTGGAAAGAGCCGTCGTATTCCGGCCCGCGAACTGGAGGGTAATCTGTGAAGTCACCGCTGAATCAATCCGAAACGTCTTAGTTCCAAGAAGAAACTCTGTCGGGCCAGCGATGGCCTGTGTTCCAAAAGTCGCGGTGGGCACGCTGTTGGAAACATATTTGAAATAAGGATTCGGATTCGGTGTGGCGGCGTCAACGACTGCGTTATCGCGCCCCAAATCACTTCCACCGAAGTCAGTATCCGTCGCTGCCAAACCGCCGTTTTGGGAAAGCGCACCGCGGAAGGCCGGAGCCGCATCCGTATTATTTACCACGCCGGAGCCTGCAGTTCCATACGTGGCCGTACCATCAAAAGCCAGGAAAGTTCCACTCCCCCCACCGAGAGACCCTGAACTGAGAAAACTGCCGCCACCGCTGAGAATTCCATCGTTGAGCTGAGTCGCGTCTAGACCGTTGATAATACCGAAAAGCTGCACGGTGATAACCGTGCCCACAACACCGCCCACCGATTTCGCGCTATTAATCTGACCGTCTGGCGTTACCGAGGTGGCACGGAGGTCAAAAGTAATCTGAACAGCCTGGCTTTGCTGCGGAAGAAAGCCCAACACGACGCCCGCACAGGCGGCCACGAGTGAGGCACTGGAGCAAAGCAGAGCTTTGGAAGCAACTGACGAATTGAGGGGGGATTTGGAGGTGGTCATAGTGGTAATGGAGGAGTGACGAGAGTGATTTGAAATGGAGGAGCTTGGAAGGTGAATCAGGAGTTCTTGCGGCGGCGGGCGAGCAAACCTAGCGCTCCTACAGCCAACATGGTTAGCGACGCGGGCTCTGGCACCACGGAAGCCGGTTTACCTCCTCCGTCCGTAAGCAGGGGAGGTAGCGGCCCGCCAACCTGTGAGGCGTTATAGCCATCCAAAAAGATGTTGAAATCATCGCCGTTCGTCACGCCGTTATAATCATAATCCCCGTAGGTCCAGCCTGTTCCCACTCCGTTAATCCCATCCAGCAGTAGGTTGAAATCATCACCCGTGACACCGCCAACAAGGTCATTGTCGCCGTAATAAGTGTAGCGAACGAATACCTCCGTGCTGAGGGGCGTTGACCGCCCGGCAAAGGTTGGGTAGTTGAGGAGGGAATTATCGCCATAACCGAGCGCCATGGGATAAAGAGCCGCAGCATTGCTGCTATAAATATTTCCCGCGACCAAAGAGCCCATACCATCCCAAAGTCCGCCATTGAAGCCGTTCTTCACGTTGGCAAAAATCTGAGCCGTGGTCAGGCTTGCGAGCGCGCCAGGGGTATTGATGATCAGCACGCCATTTGTCAGATTGCCTTTTGATCCGGCACCCATGTAGAGCCGATCTTGCTGACTAACAACCGGCGCTGCAGTAGCGATTCCACCGGTCAGAATCACAGCAAGGGCAGCAAATTTCATGTGGTGGCCGAAGGATGGGCTGGCGACGCGGTTTGACGAGTAAAGCGATTTCATAGCGGGATGGGTTTCGTGGAGGTTGGAGGGACGGCCTTTAGTTTTAGTTGAGGTGGGGTGATTGGCAAACATTATTTTCAATTTTTATCAATTATTTTTGCGGCGACGGCAGCCAAGCAGCCCGAGGGCTCCGGTGAGCAGCAGAGCGAACGAGCCGGGCTCAGGAACCACAGCGCTGCCGCCGAGGGAAGAACCAGCGGCAACCCCGCCAGACGGCGGTGTAAAGCCGCCGGATTTGCCACCGCCACCGTCGCCGAAGGGCAGACCGTTGCCGAAGGTGACTTCGACGCCATCGGCGATGGTCAACGAGGCCAGAGTCTGGCTGGCGTAGATATTCAGCGTGGCATTGGCGGTGATGGTGGACGTGCCGGTGCCAAGGGCGGTGTAGAGGTCGGTCACGCCGGCGGTGGTGGTCAGCGAACTGTAGTTCTGCACACCTTTTATCGCCAAGGTCCCTGCGCCGGTTTTTTCCAGCGCCGTGCCGGTGACGGTACTGCCGGTGTCGAGGGTCAGGGTGTTGCCATTGGTGTCGATCTTGCCGCCACCGCCGGGGCCGAGGATGATGGTGCGGTTCGTGGCGAAGGTGCCGCCCGCCTGGAGGACGGCGGTGTTTTCAATAGTCACGGTATTGGCGAGATTGCCGAGGGCGGCGTTGGCATTCACGTTGAGCGTGCCGCCGGAGATGGTGACGGTGCCGGTGAAGGTATTGACCCCGCTGAGCGACTGGATGCCCGCGCCGACCTTCCGGAAGTTGCCGGCATTGGAAATGACGCCCGCGAAGCCCGTGCTGGTGCCGTCGCCGCCGGTGGTGAAGAGGCCGCCCGCGAAGGTGACGAAGCCGCCGGCGACGCCGGAGAGGGAGCCGACGGTGAGATCGTTACTGCCGTAGCTGAGCAGGTCGTTGGAGAGGTTCAACTCATTGCCGATGGTGAACGACTGGCCCTGGCCAGGGAGGGTGACGCCGACCGAGAGACCCTGGCCGCCACTGGTGTTCGCCCAGCCGATAATCAAATCATGCAGCCCAGCGGTCAGGGTGACCGTGCCGGTGCGCGTGGTGACTGCCTGGCCACGGTTGTTGTCGAGCACCGGATTGCCGTCGATCCAGATGGCCGAGGCGTCGTCGCTGCGGGTCTGGAAGGTGTAGTCACCGGCGATGGCAGCGTTGAATTTGCCGCCGAGGCTGGCAACGAACGGGTTGTTGCCGTTATTGATGGCGACGATGGCCGGCGGGATGGCGGTGGTGCCGTTGGCGACGCCGTCTTCGAGGTAGTTGACCGCGACCTTGCCGCGCGCCGTAGTCGATTCGACGGCGACCAGCGGTTTGCCCGCGATGTAACCATTGAAGTTGGCGAGGCTGGTGAACTCGGTGACCATGCCCGCGTTGCCGTTAGTCACAACGGGGTTGACGGTGGTCGGGACGCCGAGAACCCACTGGGACTGCAGCCCCTGCTGCACGCCTTGGACGGCGAGGGTGGTGCCGGTGCCGACGTTGACATTGCCGGTGCCGAGGCTGGTGCCGGAGGAGACGACACTGCCGCCGCTGATGTCCGTGCCGCCCGCATAGTTGCTGCCGGTGCCGAGGACGCTCAGTGCGCCGCCGCTCGCTTTGACAAAGCCGCCCGCGCCGGTGAGCGCGCCGGTGAAGGTCGAGTCATTGCCGCTGGTGTCGATCGCGCCGCGGCCTGCGCCGGTGCCGGTGAGGGCGATCGGGAGGCCGACGTTGAAGATGGCCTGCGGAACGACCGCGGTGGTCGCCGCGCCCTTGAGCGTGCCGCCGCCGAGGGTGAAGGTGGCGAGGCCGTTGCCGCGTCCGAGGGCCGGGGTGGTCAGGGTGCCGCCATTGAGGGTGTAGCTGCCCGTGCCATCGACGCCGAGGATTACGCCGCCGACGACGTTGCTCTGGTAGTTGCCGTTGCTGACGGCGACATTGACGCTGCCGCCGGTCTGAAGGATCGAGCCGACGCCAGTGGCAATGCCGATATTGGGGATGAGGCCTTGGAACTGGCCGGGGTTGACCGCGCCGGAGCCAAGCAGGATCTGCGCGCCGAGGTTCACATTGACCGTGGAGCCGGTGCCAATGCTCAGGCTGCCGGTGCCCGCGCGACCGACGATCAGGGCGGCCCCGTTGGAGCTGTTATCCGTCTTCACGGTGAGCGTGCCGCCGGTCATGTTGTAGGCACCGGTGGAGCCGAGGTTTTCGCCGATGGAGAGATAGCGGGCCGCAGTCACGCTGCCGGCGCTCTGGTTGAGGGTGCCGTTGCCGGCTTCGCCGACGCGCAGGGCGTTGGCAGTGGAGCCGGTGGAGATGACCGCAGACGCGCTGTCGATGGTCAGCGAGGCCGTCGCGCCGGCGGCGTTGGCGATACGGATTTCGCTGCCAGTGACGCCAGCATTGATCGCCCCGCTGCCGGTCACGAGCACGGCGCCCTGACTGATCATCGTGGTTCCCGTGTAGGTATTAGGTGCGGTCAGCGTGAGCTGGCCGTTGCCGCTCTTGGTCAAACCCCCGGTGCCGATGATCGGGAGGTCGATCTGCAGGGTGTCCCCCGCGGTGTCCGCACGCAGGATCAGCTCCTGGTTGTTGTTTGAAACGTTCGCACCCACGACGCCGCCAACGATGCTGATGCCACCGCCGCTCTTCAGGAGCGTGCCAGGGTTGGCATTGAGGGTGAGGTTCGTCCCAGTGTTGATCGTCAGGTTCGTGCCGGCACCCGAGAGGACGATACCGGAGAAGGCCGCCCCACCTTGGGCGAGAGAGGTCGTCAGCTTGGAATAGCGGCTCGCGGTCGCGAGGCTGTTGAGCGCGTTCGTATTGATGTCGTTGCCGTAATCCGCCGCGCGGACAAAACCCGCCAGATCCACTGCGGCAAAGTCCGCGCCATTGAAGAAATACGCTCCGCCGATCACGTTCTTGAAATTCGGCCCCGACTCGAACATGATGCTGTTGGTCACTCCGTTGACGCCGCCGCTGGTGATGAAGTTCATCGTCACCGCCGCCGTGCCGCGGGCGTTGCCATTGAAGACAAGCTGCTGGATGCCGGAGCCGCCGTAGGTGGACTGCACCGCCGCATCACCGGTCACGCCGCCATTGAAGTTGGCGGGTGTGCCGAAGGCGGTGGCGGTCAGCGCGCCAAGGCGGAAGGTGTTGTTTCCTGACGGCCCGACGTATTCAAGGGTGCCCGCGCTGACCGACGGAGTCGCGCCGGTGCTGAGCGGCGAGTTGCCTCCCGAGAAGTCGGCCGTCAAACGCCCGCCGCCGACAAACACCGAATTGAAGGTCGTGGTGTTGCCCGTCAGCGTGGTGGTGCCTGCGCCGATCTGGAGGAGGAGGCCGGGGCCGTTGATGTTGTTCGGCACGGTCATGTTATTCGACCGGAAGAAGTAGAGCCGTCCGCCGCCTGCCGCAGTGTTGAAGAGGAAGTCGCCCGCCGGCAGGTTGCCCGTGGTGCCGCCAGCCCCGATCGAGAGGAAGCCGCGCGTGTTCGCGCTGCTGATGGTCGTGCCGCCGGTGTAGGTGTTGTTGCCCGCGAGGAAGACGGTTCCCGTTTCATCGCCGATGGTCAGCATGCCGGAGCCGGTGATCGGGCTGTTGATGACCATCGCGCTGGTGCCGCCGACGGAAATCGTGCCGCCGGTCGCGCCGATGGTGATGCCGTGGTTCGCCCCGATGACGACCGGGAGGAAAGCGGTGGTGCCGTTAATCAGGACGCCGCCGTTGTTCAGCGTGATCTTGTCTGCCGCGAAGGGCTCGGTGGTGGAACCAATCGAGCCATCCGCACGGACGCGGAGCGCGCCGGCATTGACCACGAGCTTGCCCGTGAAGCCGGTGCTGTTGTTGTTCTGGAGTTCGAGGCCGTTGACGTTGCCGGAGGAACCGAAGGTGAAGGTCTGGTTGCCGCCGACGGTCAGCGTGAAGTTGCCTGACAGATTGCCGCCGAGAATTTCCTGCTCGCTGTTCGTCCCCACGGTCAGGTTGGCCGTGGATACGCCGCTGTTGATGATGCCGCCCATGCCGCGCACGATGCGCACGCTGTCGCTAAAGCCGTTGAGGTCGAGGTTCGAGCCACTGTAAACGTCGATGACACTGCCCTGCGAGGCCACGGTCCCGGTGCCAAACACGTTGTTCCCGCCGAGCTTGAGCGTGCCCACGCCGCCGTTGTTGCTGCCCACTTGGATGTTGCCGTTGTAAAAGGTCGGATTGCTGGTGATGGACAGGGTGCCGCGCTCGATGATGAGCAGGCCGGCGTTGGTCGTTCCACCCCCGGCTGAGAGGGCCAGGTTCAGGCCGCCCGCCAGCGTCAGGGTGCCGGCACCAAATTTGGTCAGCGTCACCTGGGCTTCATTGGAGCCGAAGGTGGGCAGCGCACCCAGAGCCTTGCTAAAGGTCACGTTCACACCCGAGACGACATCGATATTGGCGGTCGCGCTGGCGGCGTTTGAATCAAGGCCAAGACGAATGTCGCGGGCACTGACGCCGTCCGAGGCCAGCGTGATGTCCGTGGTGTTGACAGCGCGGTAGAAGCCGCCTTGGAACTTGAGGGGGCCGTTGCCGAGGGCCGTGAGGCTCGTGGCGCTCAGGATGCCGCCCGTCGCCAGAACAGTGCCGCCGGTGTAGTCGCTGGTCCCACCGAGCACGACTGCGCCGTTGAGGTTCGGGTTATTGACGAAGCTGGTGCCGGGGCCGCCGCCGCCGATGGTGACCAAGCGCGGACCCGTGAGTCCGCCACCCGCTATCGTCAGCACCCCGCCGCCGCCGCCGAGACGATACTGCTGGGCAAACGGGGTGAGCGTGCCGGTGTAACTGACATTGCCATAGGCGCCGAGGAAGGCGGTCGGGAGCCCCGCACCCGCGCTGCCGCCGTCGAAGTTGATGTTCTCGCTGCTATTGGCCGTGAGCGCCACAGTGCCCGTGGAAAGCGGGGAAACGCGGTTGAGGGTGGCCTGAATCCCGGCCGTCAAAGAACCGCCGAGCGCCACTGCGCCGCCGGAGTTCACGAGGACGGTGGCCGGGCCGTTGACGGTGTTTGCACCGAGCGCCGCCAGGTTGTTAAAGCCGAGGACGCCGTTATTGATCGTCACGCCGCCGCTGAAGGTGTTCGCGCCGCTCAGGAACCAGGTGCCGTTGCCGCCCTTGGTGATCGCGGTCGTCCCGTTGGCCAGAACCCCGCTGGTTCCCGCGATATTGACACTGTCACCGATCGCCGCCGCGATGGTGTTCGCGCCAGTGTTGTTCCCTTGCAGGGTGAAGGTGCGGTTGCCGCTGTTGAGGAAGGCAACTGCTCCCGTGCCGGTGAAGTTCACCGGGCCGGTGCCGGAAGAGTCAAGGCTGGACGGGGCCGCACTGAGCGTGAAAAGGCGGTTCGTGCTCGATCCGCTGCCGATGTATTGCAGGGTGCCGGCGTTGAGCACGAGGTTCGACGCCGCCGTGCCCGCCGCGCCGAGCGAACTCGCGCTGCCGCCGTTGGCCAGCGTGTTGATGAGGGTGATGCCCGCATTGACCGTCGTGCTGCCGGTGAAGCCGTAAGCTGCCGTGAGGAAAAGACGCTCATTGCCGATGCCGCCGCCGGTGCCGCCGCCGTAGAGGAGGAGGCTGTTGGCTCCCGCCAGGGTCGCACCGTTCGAGAGAATCAGGCGGCCACCGCCACCGCCGATGCGGAAGAGGTTCGCATTCGGGGTAATGACCCCCGTGTATTGCACCGGCGCATTACCCGCATTGGTCGCAGCAATCAGCGTCGCCCCCAGGGAAAGGTTCAGCGCCCCGCCAGGGCCGGCACTGCTGAAGTTGAGATTCTCCGTGACCGGGGTCTGCAAGCTGGCGTCAGTTTGCACCCCAAGCACGCCGGTGGAGTTGGGGTCAATCCGATTCAGACCGGAACTGATGGTGCCAAATCCCACCACGGCCGGATTGGCCGTCACTGCGCCAAACGCGACCGTGCCGCCGGTGGCGACGACGACATTGCCAGCACCAATAAACGAATTGCTGGTGTTGATCTGGATGGTGCCGCCACTGGCGATCATCGGTCCGCTGGCCGCGGTATTGTCCCCGCTCAGGACGAGCGTGCCATTGTTGGCAATGACTCCGCCGGTGGAAGTGTTGTTACCGGCAAGGAACTGCGCACCAGTGCCAATCTTGACAATCGTGCCCGGACCCGTGAGCGCACCGCTATAAGTCGCAATGGGGTTGTTATTGCCGAGGGTCAATTGAACCGGGATGGCGGCGTTGGTTTGCAGCGCAAAGGTGGCGTTGCCACCGAGGCCCGAGATAACCGGAACCGTGGTGTCAAACAGCAGGCCGCCGGCCGCATTGACGTTGATGGTCGTGTTGTTCGCCAGTGCCTGCGGCGTGGCGATGTTGATGGCCCCCGCACTGATCGTCGTGGCTCCGGTGAAACTGCCCGCGACGATGTTGTTCAGTGTCAGCGTGCCCGCGCCTGACTTGGTCAAACCCATTGCACCCGTAAATATACCGCTGAACGTGCTGCTTGCTCCGCCGCTGCCCACAGTCAGCGTATTTCCCGCGCTTGTCACCGTGCCGTAGCCACTGAGTCCGTTGATCGTTTCCACAAGGTTGTTCACGTCGAAGGTCGCACCCGCGGCGACTGTGACATTCGAAGCGTTCGGAATCTGCTCGGCCACGCCGATGCGCAACGTGCCCGCGCCGATGGTCGTGTTGCCCGTATAGACGTTGGTCGTGGTCGGCGAACTCAGGATGAGGACACCGCCGCCGGCCTTGACCAGGCCGGTCGTGGCCGCACCGAGGGCCGAGACGACAGTCTTCGCGCCCGCGCCAAAGTGGTTGAACACCAAGTCGCCGCCGCCGGAATTCAGTATGCCACCCGTAAAGATCGTGGACGCAGTGGCATCCGTGGGCGTGATGAGCACACCACCCGTGGTGATAACATCCGTCCCGGCAACCGTCACCGTGAAGGCGGTATTCGCGTTGAAACGGACACTGTTCGTGGTCAGGCCAGTCTGCGTTGATGCCACGGTGACCGTCGTGTTATTCGCTGCGGCCCAAGCGTCGTTCACATAGGCGCCGAGCGCGGTGATCGCACCCGAAGACACACCATTGCCGGCGCTGACCGCCCAGTTGGCCCCGCCTCCGAAGGTGGCCCAGCCAGCGAGGATCGACGTGCCTGTGTTAGCCGTAATCGTGTTGATCACGCCCGTGCCGGAGAAGTCTGCCGCACCGCCCGTGGTCCGGGTGATAATCCCCAAGTTCGTGACCATCGTGCCCGCAGCGGTGATGTTCGAGACGACCGCGCCGGGATTGCTGATCGTCGTGCTTGCGAAGGTCTGCGTATTGCCGAGCGCGCTGGCACCAGTCAGGGTCAGGCTGCCGCCATTGAGCACTAGGACGCTGCCAGGCAGGATGAGATTCGTCCCCGCCGCGGTGTTGGTGACAGCGATGCTGCCGCCGGTGATCGTCGTCGGACCGGTGTAGGTGCTCGCCCCCGTCAGCGTGAGGACGCCGGTGTTGAGTTTCGTAAGACCACCGGTGGTCGCATTCGCTCCAATGGAAACGGCGCCAATGGCAGCGGGGACGGTCGCGCCTCCGCCAGACAGGGTATAATTGGGCACCCCGGTATAGCCAGTACCAGGATTGGTGATGACGAAGCCGGTAACCGCACCGCCGGAAACCAAGGCCCGGGCGGTAGCTCCAGTGCCGGTGCCGCTAATGGTGACGATCGGCTCGCCCACATACCCGGAACCGCCGCCGCCAACGGTCAGGCCAGTGACCCCATTTGTCCCCACACCCAGCAACGCCTGCCCGATCGTGGTGGCGATGCCG
>JAYVNN010000320.1:0-11876 GCA_043758435.1 Chthoniobacter sp. | reverse complement strand
ACTCGCATGCGAGTTCGCGCCGTTTTTGTTTTCCGTCTTGGCACGTCCGGCCATTTCCGGTTCTCTTGGCGTCCTGCGTGAATGTCACTTTCCTGATCGGATTCGTTGCCTCGCCCGCGCTGATCGCCGGGTTTTTACCCATCAGCGCGGCTGGGCTTTGGCGCAAAGTGGCGACCGCCGCACGCCCATGACCGCCCGCCCGCCGACCATCGTAGTGATCGACGACGAGCGCACCATTCAGGCGACGCTGACGGCGGTGCTACGACGGCATGGCTTCGCCGTAGAGATCGCGCCGAACGCCGCCCAGGGCCGGCTCAAGGTGGCGGAGGCCAAGCCCGATCTGGTGCTGCTCGACCTCGGCCTGCCCGATGGCGACGGGCTGGAAGTGCTCAAAGAAATCAAGGCCGCGCAGCCGGGTCTGCCGGTGATGATCCTGACCGCCCACGACTCGCTCGCGAACGCCATCGAATCCATCAAGCTCGGCGCGTTTCACTTTCTGCCCAAGCCGTACGCGATCGAGGAACTCGTAGGTCTCTGCCACCGCGCGCTGGAGCAGCAGGCGCTGGTGGAAAAAAACGTGGTGCTGGAAAAGGAAAAGGAGCGGCTGCAGGTCCGGCTGCGCGCGGCGGAGCAGCAGCTGGCGCCGGTGGCGATCAGCCGCCGGATGCGGGAGGTCGAGCAGCTCCTGGAGCGCGTGGCGCCGAGCGAGGCGAACGTGCTGCTGACGGGCGAAAGCGGCGTGGGCAAGGAGGTCGTGGCGCGCGGCATCCACGAGCAAAGCAACCGCGCCAGCGCGACGATGGTGAAGCTGAATTGCGGGGCGTTCCCGGCGAACATGATCGAGGCGGAGCTTTTCGGCTACGCGAAGGGCGCGTTCACGGGCGCGGTCACGGCTTTTCCGGGGATGCTTGCGGAGGCGAATGGCGGCACGCTTTTCCTCGATGAGATCACGGAAATGCCCGTGGAGCTGCAGACCCGTTTTCTGCGCGTGCTCCAAGAGCGCGAGTACCGGCCGCTCGGCACAACGAAAAACAGGACGGTGGATTTCCGCCTCATCGCCGCCTGCAACCGCCCTCCCGCCGTGGCGGTGCAGGACGGGAAGCTGCGCCAGGATTTGTATTACCGGCTGAAGACTTTCGAGATCGAGATTCCGCCCCTGCGCGAGCGGCGTGAGGATTTGCCGAAGCTCGCGGACACCTTTCTCCGCCGCTTCGCCACGCAGCTTGGCAAACCCGCGCCGCAGCTCGATGCGGAGGCGATGGAATTGCTCCGCGCCTATCCGTGGCCGGGGAATGTGCGCGAGTTGCAAAACGCTATCGAGCACGCGCTAGTTCTCGGCGACGGCCCGGTCCTCCTGCCGCGCCATCTTCCGCGCGAAATCCAAACGCCCGACCTGGCCCGCTCCACCGTTCCGCGCACGGGGGCACCGGTCTCCTTCGTCGAGGCGGAGCGCGAGGCGCTCGTCGAGGCCTTGCGCCGCGCCCATGGCAACAAGGCGCAAGCCGCAAAGCTGCTCGGAATTCACCGCGGCACGATCTACGTGAAGCTCCGGCAGTTCGGGCTGTCCGTTTGAAAAAAAAGGACTGCCCGCGCCTCGGAGGAGGGCGGGCAGTCGGTCGCAGAAAGCAGTGTGCGGGTCGCTCTCGGAGCCAAGCGCCTTTAAGCGCGGGCCGCGGACATTTCTTCGCGAAACTCGCCAAAGGCGAGGACGGAGGAGCGCAGTTTGCGGAGCGCGAGTTCCAGGCGGGTCTTGATGGTGCCGAGGGGAATGCCCGTGTGCGCGGCAATTTGGCGCTGCGACATCCCGCGATAGAAGGTGAGGCGAACCGCATCCTGCTGGGCCGGCGGCAGGTGGGCGATCAGCTCGGAGATCACCGCTGCGCGGTCGCTTTGGGCGACCTCTTCGTCGGCCCCGGCGTGCGCGGGTTCGGCGACCGTCGCCGTTTCCTCGCGAAAACGATCCTGCGCCCGCCCGTAGGCCATCTTGCGGCGGATGCGGTCGATCGTGCGACGGCGCACGAGCGTCACGATCCACCCGAGCGCATGGCCTTTCTCCACGCAGTAGCTGGCGGCGTGACGCCACACTTCGAGGAGGCATTCCTGCACGAGGTCATCCACATCGTGATCGTTGTTAATCATGCGACCGATAATCGTGCGGAAGAGCGCATGATGCCGGTCGTGAAGGGCGGCGAGCGCGGCCTCGTCGCCCTGCTGAATGCCCGCCATCAATTGTTCATCCGTCGGTTCGCCGGCGGAGAAAAGCACGCGGTCATTGATGTATTGATGTTCGATTGAGTGAAGCATGGTTGTGTGTGGTTGGTTACTCCCTTTCCTTTTGCCTTGCGCGTGCCAACCGCCCGTTACTCTGAACCGTGCGTTTGAAGACGCGGAAAAGCGTCGGAAAAACCGACGGTGCCGTCATCAAGTCGCGACAGGTCGGGAGCGCGCCGACGAGGGGGATCAGGACGACGCGCAGAATTGTCTTTGCGCCCGGAGTTCGGAACAGCCATGCGGGCCGGCTGTGGCGTAAACATGGAAGCTATGGATTCTGAAACTGAAATTCCGCTCGCGCGCATCGCCGAATTTGTCCGGCAGCACACGCACAATGTCCGCAACAGCCTCAACAGTCTGGAACTCGAAAACGGGCTGTTGCAGGAATTCGTCCTCGACGCCGAAGGACAGGCGAGCACGGAGCGCATCCGCAGACAGTTGCGCTCGATGGCGGAGGACATGCGTTCGCTCTCCGCGGTTTTTCAGGATCCCGTGCCGACGGCCGGCCCACTCCCGGCGCGCGACCTGTTGCTGATTTGGCAGGAAAAGCACGCCGAACTGCCCGAGGCACCGGAAGTCCGCTGGGTGGACGAACTCGGCGGGCAAACGGTGCATGTGGACGCGGAAATGATGGCGTTCGTCTTTCGCGAACTGCTGGTCAATGCCACGAGGTTTTCGCCGGGCAGTGCGGGCACCGTCACGGCCCAGGCGAAAGCGGGGGAAGTGATTTTCGAGCTGCGCGAACCGAAAAAGGCGGCGGTGGATCCAGGCACTTGGGGCCAGCCGTTTTCCACGGTCCGGAGAACGGGCTACGGCCTCGGACTTTGGGCCGCGCGGCGTTTCACGGAAGCGAACGGCGCGACGTTCGCCCAACAGTATGCCGCGGAGGACGGCACCTTGACGACGCGGATCGTTTTCCCGGCCGCTTAGCCGACCGGCGGACTCCGTCGGCCAAAGATGAGGGAGACGGCGAAAAGCACGAGGAAGACGAAGAAAATGATCTTCGCCAAACCCACTGCGCTGCCCGCAATCCCGCCGAAGCCCAGGACGGCGGCGACGAGAGCGATAATGAGGAAGGTGATGGCCCAGGAGAGCATGAGGGTGGTTGCCTTTTGAGTGGAAGTGACTGGTGACCCTATGAGTTCGCCGACCGCGCGCCTTTGCGTGGGTCAAAGTATTCATCCTGCACCTTCCCTGATTCCTACATCCGAGGTTGTCCTAAAATGCGAAAGCGCGGAAACTCTTCCTCTTTTCACCGCATGAATTCATTCCGACTCTGGCAAGGCCACCCCTACCCGCTTGGTGCAACATGGACGGGTGAAGGAACAAACTTCGCGCTCTTCAGCGAACATGCCGGAAAGGTGGAACTGTGCCTTTTCGACCCCGCCGACCCGCAGCGCGAAATCGCGCGGCTGCCGCTGACGGAGCGGACGGACCACGTCTTCCACGGCTATGTGCCGGAGGCCGTCCCGGGGACGCTCTACGGCTACCGCGTGGACGGGCCGTGGGCGCCGGAGGAGGGCCACCGTTTCAACGCGCACAAGCTGCTGCTCGATCCGTACACGAAGGCGATCACCGGCGGCTTTACGTGGCAGGATGAAATGTTCGGCTACGTGGTGGGCGGCGAGGAGGACTTGGAAATGGACGACCGCGACAATGCCGCGCTGATGCCGCGCTGCGTGGTGGTGGACGATGCTTTCGACTGGTCCGGCGACCGGCGCATCGATCGCCCGATGTCCGAGACCGTCATTTACGAGGTGCATGTCAAAGGCTTCTCGAAGCTGTGGTCGGCGCTGCCGGAAAAGCTGCGCGGCACTTACGCGGGGCTGGGTTCGAGCGAGGCGATTGCCTATTTCAAAAAGCTCGGCGTGACCGCGATCGAAGTGCTGCCGGTGCATCATTTTGTGGACGATGCTTTTCTCGTAGCGCGGGGGCTGACTAACTACTGGGGCTACTCGTCCATCGGCTACCTTGCGCCGGAATCCCGTTACTCGGCGAGTGGCACGGCGGGGCAGCAGGTGCGGGAGTTCAAGGGGATGGTGAAGAACCTGCACGCGGCGGGCCTGGAGGTCATCATGGACGTGGTCTATAACCACACCGCGGAGGGCAATCATCTCGGGCCGACGCTGAGTTTCAAAGGCATCGACAATGTGAGCTACTACCGGCGCATGGCCGACTCGCCGCGGCACTACCGGGACTACACGGGCACGGGCAACACGCTGAACATGCAGCACCCGCGCGTGCTCCAGCTCGTCATGGATTCCCTGCGCTATTTCGCCATCGAGTGCCGCGTGGACGGCTTCCGTTTTGACCTCGCCTCCACGCTCGCGCGGGAGCTGCACGATGTGGACAAGCTCGGCGGTTTTCTCGACATCATTCATCAGGATCCCGTGCTGCAGCGGGTGAAGCTCATCGCCGAGCCGTGGGATGTGGGCGAGGGCGGCTATCAGGTCGGCAATTTCCCCGTGGGCTGGGCAGAGTGGAATGGAAAGTATCGCGACTGCGTGCGGGCCTACTGGAAAGGCGACGACTCGCAGGTCGGCGAACTCGCCGCGCGGCTCACGGGCTCGAGCGATCTGTACCAAAGCGATGGCCGCCGCCCGTACGCGAGCATCAACTTTCTTATCGCGCACGACGGCTACACGCTGCACGACCTCGTGAGCTACAACGACAAGCACAACGAGGCCAACGGCGAGAAAAACCAGGACGGCGACAACCACAACCACTCGTGGAACTGCGGTGCGGAAGGCCCGACCGCTGACGCGAAAATCAACGCGCTGCGCCGCCGCCAGCAGCGCAATCTGCTGGCCACGCTTTTCCTCTCGCAAGGCGTGCCGATGCTCTGCGGCGGCGACGAATTCGCGCGCACGCAGGACGGGAACAACAACGCCTATTGCCAGGACAATGCGCTGAGCTGGTTCCGCTGGGAGCGCACGCCGGAGGAGGAGGCGCAGGCGAAATTCACCGCGCGGCTCATCGCCTTCCGGCACGCGCACCCGATCTTCCGGCGGCCGAAGTTTTTCCAAGGCCGCGAGGTGCGCGGCGCGGGCGTGCAGGACGTGATGTGGCTGAACCCCGCGGGGCGCGAAATGGGGGACGAGGAGTGGGGCACGCACTTCGTGAAAACGCTCGGCGTGGTGCTCGACGGTGAGACGCCCGACGTGCGCGACTGGCAGGGCACGCCGATCACCGACGACACTTTCCTGCTGCTGCTCAACGCCTCGCACGAGCCGGTGGATTTCATTCTCCCCAACCACGCGGCAGCTCGCTGGGTGGTGGTGCTCGACACGGTGGACGAGCGCGGTTTTCCCGACCCGCAGCCCGAGCACGCCGCCGGAGCCAAGCTGCCGCTCACCGGGCGTTCCCTCGTGCTCTTGCGCCGCTGCGCTTGACGGCTCCGACCCTTTTGCTTTGCGATTGGGCGCGCGCATGAATTGGAAAAACGCCTCCCGCAACCTGGCCCTCGCCGCCGCCGTCATCGGCGCGCTGGGTTTTGCCGGCTGGGTGTTCGACATCGACGCGCTCAAGCGCATTCACCCGGCGTGGGTGACGATGAAAGCCAACGCCGGCCTGTGCCTCATCCTCGCGGGCCTCGCCGTCGCGCTGCTGCACGACGAGGAGGTGAGCGGATTCCGGCGGCGCGTGGCACAGGCGTGCGCCCTCATCATCGCCGCCGTGGGTTTTTTCACTTTTGGAGAGCACATGAACTGGTGGCCGCCCTGGCTCGATCTGGCGCTCTTCCCCGAGACGGTGGCGCAGGCCGGCCGCTCCTTTCCCGGACGCATGAATCCGCCATCGACGATCAACTTCATGCTGCTCGGCCTCGCGATTCTGCTCGTCGATGTGCGCTCCCACCGCGGCGCATGGCCAGCGCAAATCTGCGCGGCGGGGGTGATTGTCGTCACCTTCCTAGTTTTCCTCGGCTATTTCTACGGCGTCGAGATTCCGCTGGGGCTGGACATCTACGTCTCCATCGCGCTCCACACGGCCCTCGCCTTCCTCTTTCTCGCCGCCGCGCTGCTGCTCGCACGGCCCGACCGCGGCATCATGGCCGTTTTCCTCGCGGACAACATCGGCGGCATTATCGCCCGGCGGACCCTGCCCGCCGCGCTTTTCCTGCCCGCGCTCGTCGGCTGGCTGTGGACGCTCGGTCGCAATGCGGGCTACTACGGCCGCGGCGTGGACACGGCGCTGCTCGCCACTTCGCTCACGCTCATCTTCACGAGCCTCGTCTGGTGGGCCGCGAAATCTCTCGCCACCGCGGACGCCGCACGGCGCACTGCGGAGGCCGCGCGCCAGCAGCTCGCCTCCATCGTCGAATCCTCGGCGGACGCGATCCTGAGCAAAAACCTCGACGCCATCGTGACGAGCTGGAATGCCGGGGCGCAAAGGCTTTTCGGCTACCCACCGGAGGAGATGATCGGGCAGTCCATCACGCGCATCATTCCCGCGGATCGGCAGAGCGAGGAAACCGAGATCCTCCGCCGCCTGCGGGCGGGCGAACTGATCGAGCATTTCGAGACGACCCGCGTGGCGAAGGACGGGCACTGGATCGACGTTTCGCTCTCCATCTCCCCCTTGCGGAATGAGGCGGGCGTGATCGTGGGCGCGTCCAAAATCGTGCGCGACATCACCGCGCGCAAACAAACCGAGGCGGCGCTGGTGCGGGCGCACGCGGAGGCCCGCTCGGCGAACCGGGCGAAAGACGATTTCCTCGCCGTGCTCAGCCACGAGCTGCGCACCCCGCTCACGCCGGCGCTCGCCGCGGTGTCCGAGCTCGAATCCGCCCCGCCGTCCGATCCCGCCGAGCTGCGCGCATCGCTGGCCCTGATCCGCCGCAATGTCGAACTCGAGGCGCGGCTCGTGGATGACCTGCTCGACCTCACCCGCATCAGCGCCGGCAAGCTCCGCATCGCCACCGCGCCGGTCGATCTGCACGTCATCCTGCGCGACGCGCTGGCCATCGCCGAGCCGGTGCTTCGGGAAAAAAACATCGCCTTGGAGAGCGGGCTGGATGCGTCCCGGCACCTCGTGCGCGGCGACGCCGCGCGGCTCACCCAGATTTTCTCCAACGTGCTCACGAACGCCGCAAAGTTCACCCCGCCCGCGGGTCGCGTGACGCTGCGCAGCACGAACGTGGACGGCAGCGAGGTCTGCGTGGAGGTGAGCGACTCTGGCATCGGCATTGCCCCGGAAATGCTGCCGGTAATTTTCGAGCCCTTCCGCCAGGAAGAAGCCAGCACCACCCGCCGCTTCGGCGGACTGGGGCTCGGCCTGAGCGTGGCCAAAAGCCTCGTCGAAGCGCATGGCGGGACGATCAGTGCGCGCAGCGACGGACGCGACTGCGGCGCCACCTTTGCCATCACGCTCCCGGCGCTCGAGGCCACCGCGCTCGCCGCCGAAAATCCCGCTGCTTCCGCGGCGCCGTCCGCACCCGTCCGCACGCTGCGCGTCCTGCTCGTCGAAGATCACGAGGACACGCGCCATATTTTCCAGCGTCTGATCGAACGCGCCGGCCACCGCGTGACCGCGGCATCCAGCGTGGCGCAGGCGCGGGAGTCGCTGGCGCAAGGCACCTTCGATCTGCTGCTCACCGACCTCGGCCTGTCCGACGGCTCCGGCCTGGAGGTCATCGCGGCCTTGCGCGAGCGCTCCGACATCCCCGCGGTCGCGATGAGCGGCTACGGCATGAAAGCCGATCTGGCCCGCACGCAGGCCGCGGGTTTTGCCGAGCACCTCGTCAAGCCGATCTCCGCCGAGACGCTGCGCGCCCTGCTCATTCGTTTTGCCGCTCCCTGCGCTCCAGCGGATCGTCCGGCAACTCGCGCTTGATCACGCTTTGCATGCAGCTCGGGCAGATGCCGTGGGAGAAATCGGTGCCCGTGTGCTCGCGGATGTAAGCCTCGATCTCATGCCAGTAGTCGCCGTCGTCGCGCACCTTTTTGCAATACATGCAGATGGGCAGCAGGCGCTGGAGCTGGCGTACTTGGGCCAGCGCCTTTTCCAAATCCGCGATGCGCTGCTGGCACCGCTCCTCCAGGCCCAGGACCCGCTGGCCGCACCGCAGCCGCGCGAGGAGTTGCGCGGTGTCCGCGGGCTTGCTCAGAAAATCATCCACGCCCGCGGCGAAGGCGGCGAGCACATCGTTGGGCCGGTCGTGCGCCGTGACCATGACGATGTAGGTGTAGCGGTACACGCTCCTCGGCAGGGTGCGGACGGCGCGGCAAACGTGCAGGCCATCGAGCCGCGGCATCTCCCAATCGAGCAGCGCGAGCTGCGGAGGATCGGACGATAGCAAAATTTCCAGGGCCGCCTGGCCGTCAGTCACCACCGTGACGTCGAATTGATAGCGCTGGAGGAAAAAAACGAGCGCCGCGCGGGTCTTTTCATCGTCTTCCGCCACGAGCACGCGCGTGGGAGCCAGGGCGGATTTCGGCAAGGTGGGTGGGGAAGATATCATCACTATTAAGTTCGCGGCTGCCGCTCAGGTGCGCGCCCTAAAATGACCTCGGGGAAAAGATTCGGCGCGGCCAGCCCCTCCCTTTCCGGCGAAGACCGGACGCAAGCTGTGGCCAAAGCCAGTGCTTCCCGCCCCGCATTCGTTCCAGTCGGATCGGCTAACGCCGACCTGCGGACACAGCCGAATTATCGCGCGGTCTCAAACGCTCGCGGTGTCCTGCGACCACGCGCGAATCGTCGCCTCCCGGCCGGCCTCCACCGCTTCGCGATTCACGTCGGGAAAGTCGGCGGCGAGCTCGGCGACCACGGCGGTGGGAATGATCCGGCTGAGCTGCATGATGAGCGGCGTGACGTCCCGCAGATGCCGCTGCGCGAGGGCGGCGACATGCTTGTCGTGCAGCGCCACCGCCGTCGTGTAGAGCATCGAATAGGCGGTCGCGGCGAGCGCCAGCGCCGTGTAGTCATCGCGCAGCATCCGCGAAACGGGATGCTTCCGCACTTTGCCATAGAAGCCCGCGAGCACGCCCGCCGCCGCGGCCACGGCTTCCTTCACCGCACCTGCGCCGCCGCCGAGCGTCGTGGAAAGCTCGCCGAGGTTCGCGAGGCGCGCATCGTTGGCGATGGCGATTTCATTCAAAAGCGCGGCCACCTCCGGGCTGCGCTCGACGTGTTCGTCTTCGATCTGCCGATCAATGGCCTCCTTGAGATCACGCTCCAAAGCGAGCGTGTCGTTCACATACATGAGCAGCGTTTGTTGGGATTTGGAGTGGGACATAATGAGCGTGGTTGAGAGTTTATTGGCCTGCGGCGGCCAGCGCGGACGCGCCGCGGGAGAGACCGGTGATGAGCATGGTTTCAGTTTTCGCGAGACGGATTCGGCGGACAGACGGCTCGTGGCTGTCAGGTTTTTTCCTGAACGGTCGTGAGGAAATTTTCACGCGCAGCGGCGTGCCGCGGAGATGCGCGTGGGAGAAAAGCGATACCGCCGCAGGGCCACTGGCCGACGATGGGACTTTTCAAATGAAACATCCTCTCGTGCCTGCTCTCACCGTGTGCGCCTTCCTCGTCGTCCTGACCGCCTGTGACCGGCAGGTCGTGGTCGTGGAAAAAGCGCCGGCCACCCCCATCCCCGAACCCGTGGCCCAGACGAAGACGCTGGAGACTTCGCGCCTGGGCGCGGCGGTCGATGCGTACGTGCGCAATCCCTCGCCCGATCATGGTGCGGCGGTGAAAACGGCGCTCGCGAAACTCGACGGCGAGATCGCGGAACTGGAGGAATATGTAACCAGGCACGATGGCAACGCACGGGCCGAGGCGTCGGCAAAACTCAAGAATCTGCAAAGCTATCGCGCCGCGGAAACGCTGCGCTTTACCGCCGCGCAGGCCAAAGGAGCCGTGGGTGTGCGTGAACCCGCCGATGCGCGCTCGGGCGCGGACAAGGTGGAGGATTCAGCCCGCAAGGTGGGTGGGAGCATTGAAAACGCGGCCCGAAAAACGGGCGACGCCATCAAAGACGCGGTGCGCTAATCCGCGGTACAGGCCGCGGCTAGCCCGCCGGCGGCAGCGTCATGGCCAGGTACCACCGCACCAGCTCCGGCCCGGCGAACAGCCACAGCAAAGCGCCCAGCGCGAGGTACGGGCCGAAGGGAATCTTCGTGGACCATTCGCGGCGGCCCACGGCGATGGTCAGCACGCCGACAAGCGCGCCCAGCATGGACGCGCCCATGATCGTGAAAGCCACCGCTTTCCACCCGAGGAACGCGCCGATGCAGGCGATGAATTTCACGTCGCCAAAACCCATCGCCTCGCGCGGAAAAGTGACCTCAGTGACCTCGCCGCGGATGACATCCGTTTTCACCAGCTCCCATTTCCGTGCGCCGAGGTGCAGCCACTCGCACTCGCAGCGCACGGCGGCGTTTTCAAACCGCTCGCCGTCGATCTCCAGCCACGCGCACTGCATGAGCACCTGCTCATTGCCGCGGTAGAAAAAATCGCTCCACAGCATCGCCTCGTCGCCCACGATGAAGTCCGCCTCCTGGTCGCGCCGAGTCCAGGTGAAAGGCGTGGGCTTTTCGTACTTCAGCCGTTTTTTGCCGAAGGCCATCTTCCCGAACTGCACCACCAGCCACAGCGCCGCAAAGCCCGCACCCGCGCCGACGAGCGACCACATGCCGCCGGCCACATTCGACTCCTGCCCGTGCAGCGTAGGAATCGCGAAACTCAGAAGCACGCCCGCGACCGTGCCGCCGATGGTGATTTCGTCCGGGATGATGAAGTGCTCGAAATCAATGAACGTCGCCACGATGAACAGCGCCGCCATGATCCAGTAGGGCAGCGCCAGCACCCAGTTCCCAGCCGGCCACACCTTCAGCCACACCGCGAGAAAGAGCAGCCCGGTGAACAACTCCACGCCGAAGTAGCGGAAGGAAATCCGCCCGCCGCAGTTCGCGCATTTCCCGCGCAGCACGAGCCAGGTGAACAGCGGGATATTGTGATGCAGCGGAATCTGATATTTGCACGAGGGACAAAAGGACCGCTTCGGCTCATTGACCGACAGGCCCAGCGGCATGCGGTAAATGCAGACATTAAGGAAGGAGCCAATGCACGCGCCGAGGACGAACGCGAACGCGGCGAAGAGGGTTTCGTAAAAAGGCGGGAACACCGGCGCGAAGGAAAGCAGCGCGCATGCCCGCGTCAATGCGCGAACGTGTCAGCGCGCGGCTTTGCGTTTCGCGGGCGCTTTGGTTTTCACCGGCACCACGCCCTGCGCGAGTTCCGCGAGGAAGCCGCCCTCGGGGTTCTCCTCCACGAAAGTCGGCCTGCCTTTCGCCACCGGCGCGTGGAGCAGTTGCTCGACCATGAAGGGGATCGCCACGCCGTCGCGCCGCATTTTGCGCAGCGTGATCTCGACCACGTCCGCGAGCACGTAGCGGTCGAGGATGCGGGCGATGGCGTTGCGCACATCGAGCATGAGCATGCGCAGCCCGCAGTGGTCTTCATCCGGGCACGAGCAGCGCTCATAGGCCGTCACGCTCACGCACGAGATGGGCGCGAGCGGGCCGTCGATGAGGCGGATGACTTTGCCCAGGCTGATGTCGCGCGCCGACTTCGCGAGGAAGTAGCCGCCGCTCTTCCCGCGCTTCGTT
>JAYVNN010000319.1:0-11893 GCA_043758435.1 Chthoniobacter sp. | reverse complement strand
TCGCGGAGTGCGTGCGCGCGCTGGTGCAGGAGATCCCGAGCATCGCGCTCGAAGTCGCGCCGATGGAAACGCGCGGCGCATCCGCGGCGGCGGGCGGCTCGGCCGGGCGCAGGCCGTCGAAGGTCGCGAGGTTCGCGAGCACGCCCGCGAGGCCGAGCAGAAGGCCGGCGAGGACGGCGAGGTGGTAGAGCGTTGCGAGGTCGGGCATCGGCGCGCGAAGTTGGCGGAGCGCGGCCTATTTACAAGCGCCGCGGCGGCCCGCATATTCCCGCCCCTCGTCCGCCGCATGCCGCTTTCCGCCTCCATTTTTCCGCCGCAAAAATCCCCGCTCCTCCGCCGGTTCGCCGTGCTGCTGGAGCCGCGGGACGATGCGCAGCTCGCCGCCCTCGCGCGCGAATCCGCCGCGATCACGCGCCGGCATTTTGGCAAAACGATCCGCCTTTTCGCGCCGCTGTATTTGTCCAACGAGTGCATCAACAACTGCGCCTACTGCGGCTTCTCGCGCGACAATGCGATCCTCCGCGTGACGCTCGACATCGCCTCGGTGGTGAAAGAGGCGCGGCATCTCGCGGCGGAGGGTTTTCGCAACATCCTGCTCGTCGCGGGCGAGCATCCGAAATTCGTCTCGAACGGCTACCTCGCGGAGTGCGTGCGCGCGCTGGTGCAGGAGATCCCGAGCATCGCGCTCGAAGTCGCGCCGATGGAAACGCCCGACTACGCCGCGCTCGTGGCCGCGGGCGCGGAGGGGCTGATCGTGTATCAGGAAACGTACGACCGCGCAGTGTACGCCGCGCTGCACACGGCGGGGCCGAAAAAGGATTTCGACTGGCGGCTCGCGTGTCCCGAGCGCGCGTACGCGGGCGGGTTCCGGCGCATCGGCATCGGCGCGCTGTTTGGCCTCGCGGAGTGGCGCGCGGAGGCGGTCGCGCTGGCGGCGCATCTGGAGCATTTGCTGCGCGCGTGCTGGCGGGCGCAGTTCACCGTGAGCCTCCCGCGGCTGCGGCCGTGCGCGGGCGAATTCGCGCCCACGCATCCGCTCGGCGACCGCGATTTCATCCAGCTCATCTGCGCGCTGCGGCTGTGCTTTCCGCAGGTCGGCATCGTCCTCAGCACCCGCGAGCCCGCGCCTTTGCGCGACGCGCTGCTGCCGCTCGGCATCACCATGATGAGCGCCGGCAGCCACACCGAGCCCGGCGGCTACACTGGCCAGGGCCGCGACGATCTCCACCTCACCGTCCGCGGCAAAGCGCTCGCGCCCGCCGACTCCGACGCCGACGCCGGCGCGACCGCGCAGTTTGAAATCGCCGACACGCGCGCGCCCGCCGCCATCGCCGCGCTGCTCCACGCGCGCGGCTTCGAGGCCGTGTGGAAGGACTGGGACCGCGCCATCCTCGCCTCGTGAAAATCCTCCTCAACGGCGAGCCCCGCGCCGTCGCCGCCGCGGACATCGCCGCGCTCGTCGCCGAACTCGCCCTGCCCGCGCCCGTCACCCTCGTCGAGCACAACGGCCTCGCCCTCCGTCGCGACGAATGGCCGCATCACCCGCTGGCCGACGGCGACCGCGTGGAAATCGTCCGCATCGTCGCGGGCGGATAGCTTGCCCTGCGCGCGGCCTCCCGCCACCCTCTGCTCCCGTGGCCACGGCTGAACTCACATCCTCCCTCGACGCCTTCCTCGCGCGCTGGTCCCACGCCGCCGCGAGCGAGCGCGCCAATGCCCAGCTCTTTCTCACCGAGCTGACCGACCTCCTCGGCGTGCCGCGCCCCGGCAACGACCACGCCGCCGGTTACTCCTTCGAGTTCCCCGTCAAAATCCCCACCGGCCCCGGCGGCACCACCGATGGCCGCATCGATCTCTACCGCCGCCGCAGCTTCGTGCTGGAGGCGAAACAATTCACCGCCCCGTCCGCCGAGCCCGCCGCCCTCGCCCTCGCGCTCGATCCGGCCGCGGGCAAAAAGAAAGCCGGCCCCATCCGCGACAGCGCCGCGTGGGACGACGCCATGTGGCGGGCCAAAGGCCAGGCCGAGCGTTACGCCCGCCATCTCCCCGCCGGTGAACCGCCCGCGCCCTTCCTCCTCGTCGTCGATGTCGGCCACACCATCGAGGTCTATGCCGACTTCACCCAAGCTGGCCGCGCCTACACTCCCTTCCCCGGCTCGCTGAATTTCCGCATCCGCCTCGCCGACCTGCGCGACGACGCCATCCGCGACCGTCTCCGCCGCATCTGGCTCGACCCGCTCTCCCTCGACCCGGCGAAAATCAGCGCCGCCGTCACCCGCGAGATCGCCGGCTACCTCGCCCTCCTCGCCGCCTCGCTGGAGAAAAGCGGGCACGCCCCGCGGCTCGTCGCCGAGTTCCTCACCCGCTGCCTCTTCTGCATGTTTGCCGAAGACGTGGGCCTGCTGGAGAAAGACAGCTTCCGCGGCCTCCTCGAATCCCTCCGCGCCTCGCCCGAAGGCTTCGTCCCCACGCTCACCCAGCTCTTTGCCGAAATGCAGCGCGGCCAGGATTTCTCCACCCTCCTGCGCCGGAAAATCCTCAAATTCAACGGCGGTCTTTTCGAGGACGCCAGCGTCCTCCCGCTCGATGGCACCCAGCTCGGCATCCTCATCAAAGCCGCGCAGATGCAGTGGAAAGACGTCGAGCCCGCTATCTTCGGCACCCTGCTCGAGCGCGCCCTCGATCCCGCCGAACGCCACCAGCTCGGCGCCCACTACACCCCGCGCGCCTACGTCGAGCGGCTCGTCCTCCCCACCGTCATCGAGCCCCTGCGCGCCGAGTGGGAAAACGTCCGCGCCGCCGCCCTGCTCAGCGCGCAGAAAGGCGACCTGAAACGCGCCCGCGCCGAGGTCAACGGCTTCCACACCCGGCTCTGCGCCCTCACCGTCCTCGATCCCGCCTGCGGCTCCGGCAATTTCCTCTACGTCGCCCTCCAGCACCTGAAGATGCTCGAAGGCGAAGTCCTCGATGCCGCCGCGCAGTTTGGGGAAAACTTCAAGCTGGAGCTGGAGACCCACACCATCGACCCGCACCAGTTCCTCGGCATTGAGTTGAACCCGCGCGCCGCCTCCATCGCCGAGCTGGTCCTTTGGATCGGCTACCTCCAGTGGCATTTCAAAATCCACGGCCAGCGCGTCCCGCAGGAGCCCATCCTCCGCGCCTTCCACAATATCGAGTGCCGCGACGCCGTGCTCGCGTGGGACGGCGAACCGCAGCCCGCGCGCGACGCCGCGGGCGAGCTCGTCACCGTCTGGGATCGGCGCAGTATGAAGACCGACCTCGTCACCGGCCGCGCCGTGCCCGACGAGACGCAGCGCGTCCCGCTGCTCACCTATCCGAACGCGCGACCGGCGGAGTGGCCGAAGGCGGATTATATCGTCGGTAATCCGCCGTTCATTGGAAATAAACGGATGCGCGATGCACTAGGTGGCGACTACACGGAGGCCTTGCGCGCAGCGTATCCGAGCGTTCCCGAAACTGCCGACTTTGTGATGTATTGGTGGGAGAAATCTGCGCTGCTTACAGAATCGGGAGTGGTTCGCAGTTTCGGTCTGATCACAACAAACAGTCTGAAGATGGTATTCAATCGGCAAGTCCTAGAGCACCATCTAGGAAAGCTCTCGCTGCTGTTCGCGATTCCTGACCATCCTTGGGTTGATACGGCAGAGGGTGCCGCAGTCCGAATTGCGATGACAGTTGGAGTGAAGGGAGCCAATTCAGGCTGCCTCTACAGCGTATCCGAGGAGATACTCGCCGAAGATGGTTCGGCGGTAGTCGTTCTCACGTCCGAAGCTGGCGAGATCCAAGCAGACTTAACAATCGGCGCCAAGACATCGAAGGCAACTCCATTGGCAGCTAATATCGGCCTGTCCTTTATGGGTGTTATTCCAGTCGGCGCGGGTTTCTTAATATCGCCGGAAGAACTGGAGCTGCTTGGATATGCAAATGGAAAATACCCGCCTGTCGTTCGGCATTATCTGAACGGTCGGGATCTAACTGCCGAACCGCGGGGTACCCTTATTATCGACTTTTTTGGGCTAACGGATGTTGAGGCACGCCAGACATACCCGAGCCTTTTTCAACGGATAATTACCCACGTAAAGCCCGAACGAGACGGCAACCGAGACAAACTGTTTCGAACGAACTGGTGGCTATTTGGGCGCCCCCGCCCGGACATGCGGGCGGCATGCTCGGGCCTCCGCAGATACATTGGCACCACAGAAACGGCGAAACATCGGACGTTTGTCTTCATTGATGCCTACATCCTTCCGGACCAAAAGATTCGAGTAATAGCAAGCGATGATGCCTTTTTGTTAGGGGTACTTTCATCCCGCCTGCATGTCGTTTGGGCTCTTGCAGTCGGAGGCACTCTCGAAGACCGCCCCGTTTATAACAATACGACCTGCTTTGATCGATTTGCTTTTCCCGCATGCGACGCCGCGGCGCAGGCGCGCATCCGGGCCTTGGGCGAGGAACTGGACGCGCACCGCAAGCGGGTGCAGGCGCAGCACCCCGGCCTTTCGCTCACCGCGATGTATAACGTCCTCGAAGCCCTCCGCGCCGGCCGCGCCCTCACGCCCAAGGAACAAGCCAGCCACGACGCCGGCCTCGTCTCCCTCCTCCGCCAGCTCCACATCGAACTCGATGCCGCCGTCGCCGCCGCCTACGGCTGGCCCGCAAATCTCAGCGACGCCGAAATCCTCACCCACCTTGTCGCCCTCAACGCCACCCGCGCCGCCGAAGAAGCCACCGGCACCATCCGCTGGCTCCGCCCCGACTACCAAAACCCCACCGGCACCCGCACCCAAACCGGCCTCGGCATCACCACCAAAGACGGCAAACCCGCGAAAGCCAAAGCCAGCAAAGCCAAGGAACCCTGGCCCAAACCCCTCGCCGAACGCGTCGCCGCCGTCGAGCGCGCCCTCCAAGCCGCTGCCACTCCCGTCACCCCCGCCCAACTCGCCAAACACTTCCTCCGCGCCAAACCCTCCGACCTCGCCGAAATCCTCGAAACCCTCGCCACTCTCGGCCGGGCGCACCGGGAGGGCGGAAGATTTTCCGTATAAGCCAAACCACCAAAACCAAACTCCACCCATGACCATCCGAAACCACCCACGCCTTGCCGTCATCGTTGCCCTTGCTTGCTGTATGTGCAGTTGCGCGGCTCCGTCGAGAAAGGAGTTAAAATCTCCTCGTTCGCCCGCTCACCAAATGAAGAAAGCGTCCGTCGGCATTTCAAAACATGCGACGAAGGCGAATCCAGACTTGCCTGTTGAGATAAGGGCTTTCTATGTCAGCATTCATGGCGGCAAGGGCTGTTCGGGTTACGGACTTTACCGCGCTAAGCTGACGCTTTTCGCAGTCTCAGCAACACCAGCGGGTGTGCATGCAGAACTGTATTTCTATGACACGCTGGAACAGATGATGCCGGATGACTACTCGCAACCGCACTATGTACTAACCTTTCCGATAGCTGCGTTGGCACCAATTCTGGATCAGCTCCGTCATTCTACATCTCAAGTTAATCTGGTTCGTGAGAATCATGTTTGGCGGATCGAAACCACGCCAGGCGAGCCCGTGCGTAAACGGTAGCCCTCTTCTTGCTGAAGCACTCGCCAACTAATGTCCTAGACCCCGCCCAGCAATTTCACCCGTGGTCTTTCGACAAAGCGGCCGAATTCTCCACCAACTCCTGAGCTATGAGCGATTCCACCAATTCCAAATTCCGTCGGCTCAAAAGCGATGCCGAGCGAAAGAGCTTCTACGCCGGACTGAAGGATGCCACCTGGTGGCTGGGCGGAAACAAAAGAAGCTCCACCTTTGGATGGGTCGATGTCTTTGAAAGGAGCGACGGAAAGTGCGTCTATTGCTCACGCGATCTGGCCGCGAGCACGGACGCCTTGGCGGAATCAACGGAGGAACACCTCGTGCCCCGCTCGCTGCTGGAGGCGAATGGCGCAAAGTATGACAACGAGCACAACATGGCGGTATGCTGCGCGGGCTGTAATGGATTGAAAGCCGAGTATGTGCCGCCCGCGGCGCACCCTTGCTGGAAAAGCCGCAAAGGCTACATCAAGGAGTGCAGCCGCTTCGTCGCCGAATGCCGGCTGAAGAACTTCCAGAAATACAAGACACACGTCGAAGCCGTGCTCAAAAAGCGGGCGGGGCTATGAGTGGTCTGGCAGGAAGCGGTGGCGTTGGGATTTGGTGATGACAATGTGGAGGTGAACGCCGGCGGCCGCGTGGAAAGCGTCCGCCCTCGTCGCGGGCCGCTGAGTTGGGAGCGCCCCTCTCCTGATTGGCCGGAGCAGGGGCAAAACGCGAGACGGACGATCCCGGATGGACCGTCCCCCCAATCTGCGCGCTCCCTCCCGGCATAACGGCTGCTTTACCCTGAGCCAGCCCGCCAACTCCTGATGTCCACTGCTCTAAAATACCGCCCGGTCCCGCCGCGCATTCTGCCCTGCTGCTAGGCGCCGCACGACCCATGTTTTCACTGTGCGCCGCCCCTAGGAGCAGCCGGAGGTTTCTGGCCATGATCTGCGCGCTCGCCGCGGGCTGGCCGGGGCTGGGCCGCGCCAGCCCGGACGTCGGCTCGGAATACCAGACCAAGGCCGCGCAGATTTACTCCTTCACGAAATTCATCGACTGGCCGGCGAAAAAATTCCCGTCCGCGGAATCGCCGTTCATCATCGGCGTGTACGGATCGGACGACATCACCGACTTCCTCCGCGAGTCCTTTCAAAGCCGCCGGATCAAAGACCGCCCCGTGGAAATCCGCCACCTCTCGAACAAGGCCGAGCTGCCCGGCTGCCATCTCGTTTTCGTCAGCCGCTCGGAGAGCGGGCGGCTTGGCACGGTGCTCTATGAGCTGCGGCACGAAAACATCCTCAGCGTGGGTGAAAGCGACAACTTTCTCAAAAGCGGCGGCTGCATCAATTTCCTGAACGTCGAGGGCGCGATCCGTTTCCAGATCAACTTCGGCGCCGCGAGCCGCGAGAGCCTGAAGGTCAGCTCGAAGCTCCTGCCCATCTCCTACCCCGCGAACGGCTCGCCCCGTCTGCCGCCCGTCACTTCGCCCTGACCCGCCATGTTCCGCCGCCTCCGCCACCTGCCCATCCAGCGCAAACTGCGCCTCGTCGTGCTCGCCACCTGCACCGCCGCGCTCTGCGTGGCCTCGTCGGCCCTTTTCGCGCTGCAGTTTTTCAATTTCAAACGCGACTTCCAGCGCGACCTCACCGCCGTCGCCGAGTTGATCGCGAGCAACAGCACTGCCGCCGTGCAGTTGCAAAACGACGACGACACCCGCGAGATCCTCACCGCGCTCAAAGCCAAGCCGCAGATCGTCGGCGCGGAAATCGTGCTCAGCAACGGCACCTCACTCGCCGCCGTCGGCAACACCCACGGCTACCGTGACCCGAAGCTGCCGCCCGACGCCGGCTTCCGCGAGGACGGCTTCGACCTGCTCTACGTCCACCCGATCATCCTCGACCGCGAGCGCATCGGCACCCTTTTCCTCCACGCCGACTACGCGCGTCAGGCCGCGCAGCTCCACCGGCTTTTCGCGGGCACCATCGTGGGCGTCCTCGCCATCTCCTTTCTGGTGGCCGTGCTGGTCTCGTCGAAATTGGAAACCGTCATCCTCGGGCCGATCCAAAACCTCGCCGACACCGCCCGCCGCATCGCGTCGGAAAACGACTACACCGTGCGCGCCACCAAGGTCGTGGACGACGAGGTCGGCTCGTTCACGGATTCCTTTAACAGCATGCTCGATCAGATTCAGACGCACGACAACGCGCTGCGCCACGAGATCGCCGAGCGCAAGCGCGCCGAAGCCGAACTCCAGCGCACCCAGCAGGAACTCATCGACGCCTCGCGCCAGGCCGGCATGGCCGAGGTCGCGACCGGAGTTTTGCACAATGTGGGCAACGTCCTGAACAGCGTGAACGTCTCCGCCACGCTCATCGGCGAGCGCCTCGGCCAGGCGAAGACCGAGAACCTCGTGCGCGCCACCGCGCTCCTCCGCGGGCGCAACGGCGACCTCGGCGAATTCCTCGCCCACGACCCGAAAGGCCGCCTGCTTCCCGGCTACCTCGCCGACCTCAGCCAGCACCTCGACACCGAGCGCCAGACCGCCCGCGGCGAACTCGATCTGCTCGTGAAAAACATCGAGCACATCAAGGACATCGTGGCCATGCAGCAGACCTACGCGCGCGTCTCCGGCGTGGTCGAGACCCTGCCCGTGGACGGCCTCATCGAAGACGCCCTCCGCCTCAATATCGACAGCCTCGAACGCCACGGCGTCACCGTCGTCCGCGACTACGCCTCCGTCCCGCCCGCCGCCGTGGATAAGCACAAGGTTTTGCAAATCCTCATCAACATCTTCCGCAACGCCACCCTCGCCATGGACGAGGGCGGCTCCGGCGAAAAGCGCCTGACCATCTCCCTCGCGAAGACGGATGCCGACCGCGTGAGCATCCGCCTCGCCGACACCGGCGTCGGCATCGCTGCGGAAAATCTCACGCGCATTTTTTCGCACGGCTTTACCACGCGCAAAGACGGCCACGGCTTCGGCCTCCACAGCGCCGCCCTCGCCGCGCAGCAGATGGGCGGCAGCCTCCGCGCCCAGAGCGACGGCCCCGGCCTCGGCGCCGCCTTCATTTTCGAACTGCCCATTTCCACACCATGACCACCGACTTCAACAACCGCATCCTCCTCGTGGATGACAACCCCGCGATCCACGAAGACTTCCGCAAAATCCTCATCGGCCCCAGCGCCAAAGCCGCCGCGCTCGAAGCCGTCGAGTCCATCCTCTTCGACGCGCCCGCGTCCGCCGCGACCACCGAATTCGACCTCGACTCCGCCTACCAGGGCCGCGAGGCGCTCGACAAAGTCACCGCCGCGCTCGCTGCTGGCCAGCCCTACGCGATGGCGTTTGTGGATGTCCGCATGCCGCCCGGCTGGGATGGCGTGGAGACCATCGCGCGGCTGTGGGAAGTCGATCCTGCGCTCCAGATCGTCGTCTGCACCGCCTACTCGGATTATTCGTGGGAAAAAATGACCGCCAAACTCGGCGTCAACGACAACCTCGTCATCCTCAAAAAACCTTTCGACAACATCGAGGTCCTGCAGCTCGCGCACGCGCTCACGAAAAAATGGCACGTCACCGGCCAGGCCCAGCTCCAGCTCGCCACGCTCGACCGCAAAGTCGCCGAGCGCACCCGCGAACTCGAGGCCAGCAACACCGAGCTGCGCCTCTCCGAGGAGCGCTTCGCGAAAGCCTTTCGCGCGAGTCCGATTCCGTTCGCCATCCAGTCGCTGCACCAGCAGCGCTTCATCGACGTGAACGACGCCTTCGTCGCCATGACCGGCTTTTCGCGCGGCGAAATCATCGACCGCACCCCGCTCGAACTCCGCATCTGCCTCGACTACGAAATCCGCATCCTCAGCCAGATCCGCGACCACAAACCCGTCCGCGACATCGAGGCGCAGATCAGCACGAAATCCGGCGAACTGCGCACCGCGCTCGTGACCGTCGAGCGGCTGACCATCGCCGGCATCGTGCATCTGCTCGTCATGGTCGTGGACGTCACCGAGCGCCTGCAGCTCGAAGGCGAGCTGCGCCAGGCGCAAAAAATGGAAGCCATCGGCCAGCTCGCCGCCGGCGTGGCGCATGATTTCAACAATCTGCTGACCATCATCCAGGGCCACGCCAGCCTCCAGCTCGGCCTCCCCGGTCGCGGCGACGACCTCACCGATTCGCTCCGTGAAATCTCCAAGGCTTCCGAGCGCGCCGCCGATCTCACCCGCCAGCTCCTCGCCTTCAGCCGCCGCCAGATCATGCGCCCGCGCGTGCTCGTTTTGAACACCCTCGTCCGCGAAATCACCGGCATGCTCAGCCGCCTCATCGGCGAGCACGTCGAGTTGCGCTGCGCCTTTGCCGACGCGCTCCCCACGGTCTGGGCCGACCAGACCGGCGTCGAGCAGATCGTCCTCAACCTCGCGCTCAACGCCCGCGATGCCATGCCCAAAGGCGGACGCATCACCATCGAAACCGGCACCACCGTTTTCACTCCCGCCGATGCGGAAAAAAATCCCGAGATCGCGCCCGGCGAATACGTCTGCCTCAGCGTCGCCGATACCGGCACCGGCATGGATGCCGCCACGCGCACGCGCATCTTCGAACCGTTTTTCACCACCAAGCCCGTGGACAAAGGCACCGGCATGGGCCTCGCCACCGTCTATGGCATCACCAAGCAGCACGACGGCTGGATCGACGTCGCCACCGAGGTCGGGCGCGGCTCCACGTTCCGCGTTTTCCTCCCCGTCACGCACCGCATCGCCGAGCCCGTCGTGCCGGAGTTCTTCATCCCCGAGCCCACGCTGCGCGAGTACACCGTGCTCGTCGTGGAGGACGACGAGGCCGTCCGCAGCCTCGTGAAAGAAGTCCTCGTCCACAATCAGTACCGCGTCCTCGAAGCCGAGCACGCCGAAGCCGCGCTCGATGTCTGGAAAACGCACGGCCCCAAAATCGACCTGCTCCTCACCGACATCATCATGCCCGGAGCCAACGGCCTCGAACTCGCCCAGCAACTCCTCGCCGCGCGGCCCGAGTTGAAAGTCATCTACACCAGCGGCTACAGCTCCGAGCTTTTCGGCAGCACCATGCCCCTCGACGAAGGCCGCAACTACCTCCCCAAGCCCTACCTCTCCGCCAGGCTCACCACCCTCGTCCGCACCGCCCTCGAGCCGGCTGTCGCGGCATAAAAAACTCCGTCATCCTGAGCGGAGTTCCCGGCGGGCGAAGGCGGACGGGAACGCAGTCGAAGGACCCCGGCGGTTCAATGACATGCCGAGCTTGATCGAACCGCCGAGGTTTGCCGCGCACCGCGCTCGGGATGACGGAGCGTTTTTTCCTCACTCCAGCACACCGACCATCTCCGCAAAACTCCGCGCCCCGCGGATCGCCGCGTTCACCCGGTCCAGCCCCGCATCATGCGCCGGATGCGGCAGCGCCACCGTCCGCCTCGCACCATTCGACGCGAAGGCGATTTCATCCCACTGGATCGACTCGATCTCCCGGTTGAACCTCGCCACCGCGCGCCCGCGGAAAAACGCGCGCGTGGTTTCCGGCGGATAGAAAATCGCGCGCCGGATGTCGTCCTCACTCACGATGCGGCGCATCTGCCCCTCGCGCATCAGCTCGTAGTAGAGCCCATTCTCCAACGAGACGTTGTGGTATTCGAGGTCGATGGATTGCAGCCACGGATCAGTCCACGCGAGCTTTTCGCTTTCCTGGAAAGTGGTGAGCAGAAACTTCTTCGCCACCCAGTCCAGCCGATCGCGGCAGCGCCAGAAATCCAGCGCCAGATCATCGAGCACACTTTCCCATTCCCGCAGCAGCCACAGCGTCTCCGCATCCGCCGCGCAATGCTCCCGCGCCGCCGCGAGATACAGCCGCTGCACGTCGATCGCCGAAATTTTCCGCCCATCCCGCAGCTCGATAATCCACGTGCAGCTCTCGTCGCGGCTGATGGATTTCGTCGCCTCGATCGGGTTCGCCAGTTCGAGCGGCGGAGCCTTTCCCTGCTCGATCAAATCCAGCACCAGCGCCGTCGTCCCGTCCTTCAGCGCCGTCGCAAACTGGCTCATGTTCGCGTCGCCGATGATGACGTGAAAGCGCCGGTACTTCTCCGCATCCGCATGCGGCTCATCCCGCGTGTTCACCAGCGGCCTCCGGTTCATCGTGTCGATGGAGCACAGCACCGAAAAAAAGTCCGACCGCTGCGCGATCTGGAAAACGCCCGGCTGCCCCGCCGCGTCCTCGCCCTCCACACCCATCTTCCCCGCGCCCGCGAAAATCTGCCGCGTCACCAGGAACGGCACCACCTCC
>JAYVNN010000318.1:0-11908 GCA_043758435.1 Chthoniobacter sp. | reverse complement strand
CAAAAGCAGCAGACCGTCACCACCACCGGCGAAGCCACCGAGCTGCAAGCCCGCGGCCGCCACGACCCCTGCGTCCTCCCCCGCGCCGTGCCGATGGTTGGGGCGATGGCCGCGCTGGTCTTAGTGGATCACGCGCTGCGCCAGCGCGGGCAGTGCGGGGTGGGGTAGAGAATTCAATCGCCGAAAGGCAGGGATATGCCAATCCGACCGGATTCACACGTCATCGCCGATATTGCAGTTAGTAGAGTTACTTCTGTGCTGTGCGATTGTGGATGGGCGTGTCAAAATGTTGAGCAGGACTACGGGGAAGACATCTTTGTTCAGACGAAGATCGGTGAAATCATTGATCCACATCGGCTGTGGCTTCAGGTCAAAGGCACTAGATCGATTGGAAAATATGAGCGAAAAGACGGACGATTCTCTTACCCGATCCCGCGAAAGCATGTCCATAAATGGATCAATAGCCCGGACCTTGTTATCTTTGTTCTCTACGACGTTACAGGAGATCGTGCATTTTGGGCATTGCCATCCGAGCAGATTACGCTTTGGGACTTGTATGAAAGTGAAAACAAATCGCTTTTGATCAAAATCTCACCGGAAAACATTTTTAATGCTGAGAGTGCGAGACGATTATGTTGGGAGGGAAGAATGAACAATTTTTTCGCAAGGCTTTCGGTGGCCGAGCATCGACAGGCGGATGTCTTAAGACAAAGGGAAAATACACCGACCTACTGTCCCGAATTCAAATGTAAGTCTCCACTAATTGTTTACGAATTCTTAAAGGCAGTCGGCTTTCTTACGACAGATGGAGTTAATGAAGAGTTTGTTAGGAAGTTTTCCCGCTGCAAGCGACGGTTCCGATCAGATTATCCAGACCAGACTGACCGACAAACAGTTCATAATGCGGCAGTGCTATGCTTCTTGGGGCATGTTGATCGGGTCGCCGGAATTCCTGTGCCTGAATTATTACTCCTGCAGAGCTTAGACGTGGGGCTCCAACTAATGGCTCTTTCACATCCTGATGTGTATGTCATCCCAGATTAACTCGGCCTGCGCCGACGGCGGTAACTGAGCAGTCCCGGTGGGCCAACGTCCCTCTTCATTCCAGCCTGGGGCATTGCCCCAGGTTTCGGCATCCGCGCGGCAGCAGGGCTGAAAGCCCGTCTCATCGGAGACCAGCCGCGTGGATGAATCGGGCCTTCCGCCCTGCATCTTCCGTGCGGGGGCTTCCTGGGGCGTTGCCCTAGGCTGGGATGAATTGCGCCTTTGGCGCACACGAGGTGCCTCGCACACCGAAGAATGGACGGGTTCTCTCTGTAGCTGTCGCTTTTTATGCGTTTTTGGTCAGTTTGAGTGTGACGGGCGCCTCGTGCAGTGCAGCGATGGCTAAATTGAGACTCCCGGACGCCTCGTGATGCGCTGCACGGGCCGATCTGAGTCTCAAAACGCTCCGTGACGCGCTGCATGGGGCGACCGGGAGTCTCAAAACGTCCCGTGAAGCGCTGCACAGGGCGACGGGGAGTCTCAAAACGCCTCGTGACGCGCCGCACGGATAGTCCGTGACATGCCAACCGGCGGGACTTTTGCCGCTGAGATAGTGCCCCACATGGCAGCCGGCGGCAGCGCGTGCCGAAACGTAGTTCCGGCGCGAAGGGAAGCGTGAGTCACGGTTTTACCGCCCCGGCTCGGGGTCGCGGAATTCGCCGCGGGCCGAATCAAAGGGGCGTCCGTCGTCCTTGGGCGGCGGGGTCGCCGTGGCGGTGGGGCGCACGCGGGGCTGCGGGCGCGGGGTGGCGTCTTTGGGCCACTCGAATTCGCCGGTTTGGGAGTTGTAGGTGCGGGCGTCGCGGCCGGTGTGGAGGAGGGTGAGGTTGGAGAGGGGATTGTCGAGCGAGGTGCAGCCGGTGCCGAGGGCGAGGGCGGCGAGGGCGAGGAGGTGCGGGAGCTTCATGCGGCGGCAGATAGGAGAATGACGGATTAGTGAGTTGATGAAAGGCGGGCCTTTGACATAACACATTGCGCCGTCCGCAATCCAACATCCATCCTTCCACCCACACCCATGCTTTCCCACGTCGTCATTTTTTGGACCAAACCCGAGGTGCCCGGAGCAGCCGAGGCGCTGATCGCCGGGGCGGAGAAATATCTGCGCCCGATCCCGCTGGCGCAGAGTTTTCACATCGGGCGGATGGTGCCGAGCCATCGCGAGGTAGTGGAGCAGAGCTACCAGGTGGGGCTGCACCTGCTCTTTGCCGACAAGGCGGCGGAGGAGGCCTACCAGGTGCATCCGCTCCATCTCGACTTTGTGGAAAAAGCCTTCAAACCGAACTGCGCGCGCGCCACCATCTTTGACTTCGCCTAACCTATGAAACCCATCGCTTCGTTCCTCGCTACCACCGCATTTGCGGCCAGCGTTTTCACCGCCTCCGCCCAACTCCCCACCACGGCCCCGCTGCCGCCCACGCCGGTGCGGCTGACCGTGCAGCAGGAGTCGAAGATGGACAGCAAGGGCTTCGACAAAATCCAGTCGCGCACCCTCAAGATCACGCTCGTCAACAGCGGGCCGGATTCGCTGCCGCTGCGGGTGAAGTACGCGTTCTTCGGACGCGCGGCGAAGTCGCACGACACGATCGTTATCGACCACAGCGACATCACCACCCAGCTCCAGCCGAAGTCTGACCAGACGCTGACGACGAAGACGCAGACGGCGAAGCTGACCGAGGAGCATTTTGACAAAAAGACGAAGATCGAAGCCTCCGGCCAGAAGTTCTCGGGCTGGGGTGTGAAGGTCTTTCAGGATGGGAAAGTGATCGCTGAAGCCTGCGAGCCGTCGAGCATGCAGGACGACCTCGCCAAAATGCCCGGCCTCCCCGGCGCGAAACCCGCGCCTGCGCCCGCCAAGCCCGCAGCCCCTCCGGCGAAACCTGCGCCGAAACCGAAGCCCGCGGCAACGCCCGCGCCCTCAACTCCGGCACCCGCCGCCAAATAGGAAAGTTGCGCCAGCGGCGCGCCCTCCTACTCCTCGCCGTTGGTCACGCGGTCGTTGATCTCGCGGACGAGTTTGCGGATTTCTTTCACCTCATCGGGCTCGATCGGAGCGTCCACCGGCTTGGTGGTGATGCGTTTGATTTCCTTGAGGTTTTTTTCCATGACGACGGCGAGCTTCGTCTTTTTGAAATTCGGATTCAGCGTGGAGATGCGGTTCAGAAAATAGTCCATCAACTCCGGCTGGATGAGCCGGCGGGCGCGCTCGGGCGAGTAGTTTTCTGCGACCACGCCGGTGGTCATCTCCAGCCCGCGCAGCCAGCCGCCGAGGGCGACGAGGTGGGCGATTTCCTCGTCCTTCAGGCCGAGGAGCGCGGCCTCGACATCAGCCTGGGTGCGGACGAGTTCGGTGCGGATGTCGTCCCACTGCTGGCGCGCGGCTTTTTCCAGAATGCTGCGACTGTGCTTGTTCACATGCTCGCTGACGCCGAGGCCTTTCGCGAGCCGGAGCAGGACGCGGCCGACGGGCTCGATGCGGGACTGTTTCTCCGCGCTGACGGCGAGAAAGCCGTCGGCGATGACCGCACCGGCGCTGAGCGCGAGACGGGCGCGGTCCTGCGGGGTGGCGTCGGGCAGGTCGCGCCAGACTTTCTCGAAGGGGAGCGGCTTGAGGGCGTTGAGTTCCTGGAAGACGAGTTGGATGGACGGGGCGGTGAAGGAGTTCACGCCCAGCTCCTCGCGGATTTGCGCGATGTCGGCGGACGAGGGCTTTTCGGCGACGGCGCGGAGGGGCAGGAAAGCGAAGACGAGCAGGGCAAGCCAGCGCGCGGGGATGTTCATGGCGTGGACTTTCCCAAAGTCGCGCGCGCTTTGCAGTACGAATCTTCCCGGATTTTCGTGCGGATTTTTCCCGCTTGACCAAGCGGCGTCCACCGCCATGATTCCGCGCTTGTTCGCCGCCCCTAGGGGCCAAAAATCACTATGCTAGGAAGTTTGGGAAACACCATTTGGACCATCTGTTATTTTGTCGTTCTCGCCGGCTTGTCTCTGTACGGGCTGCATCGCTACGTCATCGTCTATCTTTTTCTGAAAAACCGGAACAAGCCGCCGCAGCCGCTCTCGACCTTTGAGAAGCTACCGCGGATCACGGTGCAGCTCCCCATTTTCAATGAGCTGTACGTCGTCGAGCGGCTGCTGAAATCGGTCGCCGCACTGGAGTATCCGCGGGAACTGCTGCAGGTGCAGGTGCTGGATGATTCGACGGATGAAACGACGGACATCGCGGCGAAACAGGTGGCGGAATTGAAGGCGGCAGGGCTGGACATCGAGCTGATTCACCGGACGGATCGGACGGGGTTCAAAGCGGGCGCGATGGAGGCGGGGATGGCGTCTTGCACGGGTGAGTTCGTGCTCATTCTGGATGCGGATTTCGTCCCTGCGCCGGACATGCTGCGGAAGACGGTGCATTATTTCACCGATCCGAAAGTGGGCATGATCCAGACGCGCTGGGGGCATCTGAACCGCACGTATTCCGTGCTCACGCGCGTCCAGGCCATGTTCCTCGACGGGCATCTCCTGCTCGAACAAACCGCCCGGAGCCGCGCCGGACGGTTTTTTAATTTCAACGGCACCGCCGGGCTCTGGCGGCGCTCCTGCATCGCCGATGCCGGCGGCTGGCAGCACGACACGCTGACCGAGGATCTCGACCTCAGCTACCGCGCGCAGCTCAAAGGCTGGCGCTTCATTTTCCTGCCCGACCTCGTGACGCCCGCCGAGTTGCCGGTGGATATGAACGGCTTCAAGTCGCAGCAGCATCGCTGGACGAAAGGCTCGATCCAGACCTGCATGAAGCTGCTCCCCGCGGTCTGGCGCGCGAAGCTGCCGCTGCTCATCAAGCTCGAATCGACCGCCCACCTGACCGCGAACTACGCGTATCTGCTGCTCTTTTTCCTCTGCATCCTCATGCACCCGGCGACGGGTGAAAGCGGCGCTCTCACCTGGCACGCGCTGCTGCTGAATATCCCGATCTATCTCTCGGCGTCGCTGCCGGCGGCGATCTTCTACGTGGTCGCACTGCGCGAGTTGCATCCGACGACTTGGAAGCGGGAAGTCGTGCTCCTGCCGATGGTGCTGGCGCTCGGCATCGGGCTGGCGATCAACAATGCGCGGGCGGTGATCGAGGCGATGCTGGGGCATCAGTCGGAGTTCACGCGCACGCCGAAGTACGGCATCCAGAGCAAAACGCAGGCGTGGAAAAAAGCGCGCTACGTGCCGTTGAAAAGCGTGGTGCCGTTCATCGAGCTGCTGTTCGCGATTTATTTCAGCTACCTGCTCGGCTCCGCCGCGGCCCATGAGCAGTGGCTGAACGCCATGTTCCTCGCGCTGTTCCTCGTTGGTTTCGCCTACGTGGCCCTTTGCTCGCTCGCGCAGTGGATGCCGAATCTGCGCTTCCCCGGGCGGGACACGGGTGCCCCTCTGGCGGCTTGATTTTTGAAAAAACTGACGTTTTGGAAACTATTGAAATTCCCGCTGGGCACGGTGGCTGCTTGAATCGCAGTTCCATGAAAATGAACCGTTGGCTCACTGCTTTCTGCACACTTTTTGCCATTTGCGCCGCACCGGTGCGGATGTTTGGCGGCACCGCGATCATCGTCAGCGTCCCTGAGCAAAAGCTCGCGGTCATTCAGAATGGGCAGCGCGTCGCCCAGTTCTCGATTTCCACTTCCAAATACGGCGTCGGCGACCGCCCGCGCAGCTACGCCACCCCGCTCGGGCTCCTGCAGGTCGCCTCGAAAGTCGGCGCGGGTGCGCCGGAGGGTGCGGTTTTCAAGAGCCAGCACCTCACCGGCGAAGTCCTCCTCCCGAACGCACCGGGCCGCGATCCCATCGTCACCCGCATCCTCCATCTCCGCGGCCTCGAAGCCGGCAACGCCCGCGCCTACGACCGCGGCATCTACATCCACGGCACGCCCGAGGAGCGGAAAATTGGCCGCCCCGCCAGCTACGGCTGCATCCGCATGAAGTCGCGCGATGTCGTCCGGGTCTTCGACGCCACGCCGGTCGGCACGCCTATCGAAATCGTCCGCACCTCTATCTCCCGCGCCCTGAAGGAACTCACCGCCGGGCATCATCTGGCCGCGAGTTAGGAGAGGAAATGGGGAGCACAGGCCCTGGCCTGTCGCGTCTCGGCGGCCCGCCGAACGCCCCGAACGTGATGACGCGGGCCTCAACCGCGAGGACACTCGCACGGAGACGCTTGGGTCGCTGCGGGAGCGCTATCATGCCCGGTGTTTCCGGCGGGCCACCGGAAACGACAGGCCAGCGGCCTGTACTCCCCGTCCTGCTCGCGCCTGACGCCTACCCCCCGTTGCCGTTGAAGTGCAGGTAAGTGTACCCCTTCAACGCCCGCTCATAACTCGCGAGCAGTTTCATCGCCTCGTTCGGCTTCAGCCGGTCGCTCTTGATCGCCGCATCCACCTGACTTTTCACATGCCGCGCGAGTTCGTTCTGATCCCACTGCGTCATGGAGAGCACCTCGCCGATGGTGCTGCCCTCGATCGTTTCCTCAATGTACCAGCCGCTCTCCTCGTCCTCGTCGAGAAAGACATGCGCCTCATTCACGCGGCCAAACAAGTTGTGCAGGTCGCCCATGATGTCCTGATACGCCCCCATCAAAAAGAACCCGAGATAGTATGGCTTGCCCGGCTCCAGCTTGTGCAGCGCCAGCGTGTCCTTCACGTCCTGCAGATCAATGAACTTGCTCACCTTCCCGTCGCTGTCGCAGGTGATGTCCACCAGCGTCCCATTCCGCTCCGGGTACTCGTCGAGCCGGTGAATCGGCATCACCGGGAAAAGCTGCCCCAGCGCCCAGTGGTCGAGCAGGCTTTGGAAAACCGAGAAGTTGCACACGTATTGGTCGCCCAGCGAAACCTCCAGTTCCTTCACCTCATCCGGCACGTATTTCATCCCCGCGCAGAAATCCACGATCCGTTTCGCAATCTGCCAGTACACGGTTTCGATCTTCGCCTTGCTCTCCAATTCCAGTAGTCCGAGGTCAAACATTGACTGCGCCTGCTCCTTGATCTGCTGCGCATCGTGCAGCGACTCCATCCGGTTCTGCTGCGTCAGGTTGCGCTGGATTTCGATGATGTCCGTCACCTGCTTCGGATCCACCGTCTTCACCTCGATCTGGATCGGCGTCTTGTCTTTCTCAATCGCCCCAAAGGCCTCGACGATCAGCACCGAATGATGCGCCACAATCGCCCGCCCGCTCTCCGTGACGATGATCGGGTGCGCCACCTTCTCCGCGTCGCACACGTCCATGATGTTATAGACGATGTCCCGCGCATACTCGTGCAGCGAGTAATTCGTCGAGCTGTCGAAAGCCGTCCGCGATCCATCGTAATCCACGCCCAGCCCGCCGCCGCAATCGAGGTAGCCCAGTTCGTGCCCCATCTTCGCCAGCTTCGCATAAAACCGCGCCGCCTCCCGCACCGCGCGCTTGATCGTCCCGATGTCCGGCACCTGCGAGCCGACGTGGAAATGCACCAGCTTCAGCGTGTGCGCCAAGCCCTCCTTTTTCAGCAGCTCGCTCGCATAGACCAGCTCCGCCGTGCTCACGCCGAACTTTGCATTCTCCCCGCCGCTCGTCGCCCACTTCCCCGCGCCCTTCGCCGCCAGCCGCACGCGGATACCGATCATCGGCTCCACGCCCACCTCCCGCGACACGCGCAGGATTTCCCCCAGCTCCTCGATCTTCTCCACCACCATGATGACCTTCTTCCCCAGCTTCGTCCCGAGCAGCGCATTCTGGATGAAAAGCTGATCCTTGTACCCGTTGCAAATAATCAACCCCTCCGAATCGCGGTGAATCGCCAGCGCCGCCAGCAACTCCGGCTTGCTCCCCGCCTCGATGCCAAACTGAAACGGCCCGCCCGCGTCCATGATCTCCTCCACCACTTCGCGCAACTGGTTCACCTTGATCGGAAAAACCCCGCGATAAACGCTCTTGTAACCCGACTCCGTGATCGCCGCCGCAAACGCCTTGTTGATCGTCTCCACCCGGTCGCGCAGCAGATCCTGAAACCGCAGCACCATCGGAAAATTCAGCCCCTGCGCCTTCGCATCCTCGATCACCTCCATGATGTCGATCACCGCGCCTTCCTTGCGCGTCGGCTGAATCTGGATGTTCCCCTTCCCATTGATCGTGAAATATCCCGTCCCCCAGCGGTCGATATTATAGAGCGAAATGGCGGCGGGAATATCCCAGGGAGGCTTCATGTGAGGCGCGCATGTTAGAAATGCGCGCCGTCATTGCAACCGGTGCTTTGCAAAAAATTCGCGCTCGTTTTTTCACCCGCGCCACCCGCGCGCCAACCCGCATGTTTTCAGCTTCCACGACCATTTTCACCCTCGACACCCGCGCACCCGCACCCGACATTTTCCCGCCATGAGCAAGCCCGTCATCCCGGTGGAAATCCGTACCGTCCTGCCGTTTAATTCCGGTCGGGCCGTCTTCATCGGCAACGACGACAAAGTCTTCGTCATTTACGTGGACGAGAGCGTCGGCGCGGCCATCTCCATGTTCATGAACGAGACGCCGAAAGAGCGCCCGCTCACCCACGACCTCATCGGCCACCTCCTCGCCGCGCTCGGCGCGAAAGTGGAGCGCGTCATCATTAACGACCTCAAGAGCGAGACCTACTTCGCCCGCCTCATCATCAGCGCCGAGAACGAGCTGTTTGAAAAAAAGATCGTCGAACTCGACGGCCGCCCCAGCGACTGCATCGCCCTCGCCATCGCCCAGCGCGCCCCCATCTACGTCAGCCGCGATGTCTGGGAGGAAGTCGAAGATCGCAGCGACGTGCTGCGCCACCTCGAGGAAGGCGGCCAGCAAGGCGAGAGCGAGACGTAAACACCCTCGGGAGACGGAAAAAAGTGCGGCAACTGTAGGGGAAGCTGCCAGCTTCCCCAGTTCCTCCCCGAGGAACGAGGGAACCCGACGGGTTCCCCTACAGCCAATACGCAAATTACTTCTTCGCCTTCTTCGGCGCAGCGGCACGCTTCACCTTCTCCCACTTCTTCGTCTTCGCACTCTTCAGCACCGCGTCGCAAACGTATTGCGTCTCCAGCGCATCGCGGAAAGTCGGCGGCAGCGATTTCCCCGCAGCGGCGGCTTTGAGAAAGTCCGCGACCTGATGCGTGAAGCTCTCCGCATAGCCAATCTGCAAACCCGGCACCCACCAATTCCCCATGTACGGCTGATCGCCATCCGAGACGTGGATCGACCGCCACCCGCGCACGATGCCTTCGTCGCTGTGATCGAAATACTGGAGCCGGTGCAGGTCGTGCAAATCCCACCGGATCGACGCATTCGCCCCGTTGATCTCCAGCGTGTAAAGCGCCTTGTGCCCCCGCGCATACCGCGTGGACTCGAAAAGCGCCAGCGACCCATTCGCGAAGTGCCCGAAGAAAATCGCCGCGTCATCAATCTTCACCGGCTGCATCTTCCCCGTCAGCGTGTGCTTGCGCTCCTTGATGAACGTCTCCGTCATCGCGCTCACATCCACGATCGAGCCATTCAGCCACAGCGCCGTGTCGATGCAGTGCGCGAGCAAATCGCCCGTCACCCCGCTGCCCGCCGCCTTCGCATCCAGCCGCCACAGCCCCGCACCGCCCTGCGGCAGATCGGCCGAAATCGTCCAGTCCTGGAGAAAATTCGCGCGGTAGTGGAAAATCTTCCCCAGCTTGCCCGAGTCGATGATCTGCTTCGCCAGCGAAACCGCCGGCACCCGCCGGTAATTGTACCACACCGTATTCGGCACCCCCGCCTTCTCGATCTCGCGCACCATTTCCTCACCCTGCGCGCCATTCAGCGCCAGCGGCTTCTCGCACAGCACCATCTTCCCCGCCCGCGCCGCCGCGATGGCGATCTCCGCGTGCGAATCATTCGGCGTCACGATATCGATGGCGTCGATGTCCGCGCGCTTCACCAGCTTTTTCCAATCCGTCTCCACCGACTCAAAGCCCCAGTTATCCGCATACGCCTTCAGCTTCACCGCATCGCGCCCGCACGCCGCCTTCAGCACGGGCACCAGCGGCGTGTCGAAAAACTTCGCTGCATTGTGATAACCATTCGCGTGAGTCCGGCCCATGAAGCCGTAGCCGACGATGCCGATATTGAGGGATTTTTTAGCCATGAGAGTGGTGGGAATATTGAGTGGTTTTTGGAAGTGGGGCGCGCATTCCAGCAAAGACGCGCCCGCAAGACAAGTGCCCACCTTCATCCCATCGCCGGCATCCTCGCCGACCTCGGCCCTGCAATGTGTTGAACTCCTGCGCCCCTTCCGTCACGCTGCGCCCGTGAGCCGGGTTAAAAAGATCGTCTCGAAACTGCTGGAGGGCCGGTCCGACGCCAATGTCGGCTTCGACGACCTGTGTCTCGTGCTCGAACGCGCCGGTTTCACCCGCCGCAGCGGCAAAGGCAGCCACACGATTTTCACCAAAGACGGCGTGACCGAGATTCTCAACTTGCAACCCAAGGGCGGCAAAGCGAAGCCATATCAGGTCAAACAAGTCCGCGACCTCATCCTGCACTACCAACTGGAAATCGACTAATGCGCTACGAACTCATCATCTACTGGAGCAAGGCCGACCACGCCTTCATCGTCGAAGTCCCCGAACTCCCCGGCTGCATGGCCGATGGCGATTCCTACGAACAGGCCGTGGCCAATGCGCAGGTGGTGATTCAGGAATGGATCGACACCGCAAAGTCGCTGCACCGTCCAATCCCCGAACCCCGCGGTAAGTTGGCTTACGCCTAACGGCAGCAAAGACGACACCGCCGCTCACGACAACGCCTACATGAAAGAACTCAAAGGCACCGCCCGCGGGAAGAATGGACTGCTGGCAAAGTTGGGGCTGTAATTAAAACCCCACCTACAGATTCAAGTTATGAAGGCGGAAGATTCCAAAATGATCGTAGTGGCAAAGGTTGCGCTATTCGTGTTTACGCTATGCCTCATAATTTGGCCGCTAGTTCAGTTTTCATCAGCCACGGCGCTTACCCCTCGTGAGTCAACGCTCTTTGCCGTATTTTTAACAGCCGCCTCACTTTTTTTAGGCTGGCTTATCACGCACGTATATTCTGCTCAGCAGACCAAGGCAACAATTGATGATGTCGTAGAACGTAGCCAGGAGAGTCTTCGGATGTATGCGCTAAAGGCCTCGGAAAAAGTTAATAATCTTTCCACTCAGCTTGCGAGCCTTGCGTTGTATCTTCAAGTTGAAGTCGACGATACATCTAGTGATACCGACCACAGATTGACGTTATTGGCGAGAGAGGAACGGATTTATAGCGCCATAGCAATGATTCGAATGTTGAAGGCGCAAAATGATACCTCTCTTAGCGATTGGGAAGGGGTGATAGGAGAAGAATTAGAAGAACAGCGCGAAGAACGGACGGAGACTGAAGAAACGATCAAGCGGTTGGTAGATCGTGTGGAATCGCTTTCTACTACCGACACGTCGTCTTCGATATTGTTTACAGAAGTTGAGTCAATGAGACGTGAATTACGTTCTGCTCTCACTGCGCTAGGAGGAGCAACACCATTGCCGCCGAAGATCGTCCGAACTTCTGTGAGGAAGCAAAAAGTAGAATGCAAATGCCCTGAATGCAGTTCTGCTATCTCCTTTCAACAAAGGCCTAAAGCGGGTAGCACTAAAGTTTTCCCGTGCCCGAACTGCGGGGCAAAATTGATCACTCGCTGGAACGAAGCTAACGGTTTTTCTGTTGAAAAGTGTATTCCAATCGCTGCGCAAATCATCTGCCCTGCTTGTGCCCATGTGTCGCAAGTCGCTATTGAACCACAGGCAGGAGCTGGGGCGGCCTTCGTATGCGAATGTCAAAAATCTTTACGAGTCAGCC
>JAYVNN010000317.1:0-3902 GCA_043758435.1 Chthoniobacter sp. | reverse complement strand
TCGCGCTCGGACTCGACGGCGTGGAGATGATCGAGCCCCTGCTCGAGCTGAATCTCGATGGAACCGGCGGACGATTTCACGGCCTCGCGCTCGCTGCGGGCCTGCCGAAGCTGCTCGGAGGCCACGCCGAGTTCGGTGTTCACTTTGGCGAGATTGGCGGAAAGGCGGTCGCGCTCGGCGGCGAGCGTCTGGCTTTTTTCCTGCGCCGCTGCGAGGGCTTTCTCCGCTTCCTCGGTGCGGGTGCGCTGCGCTTTTTCCTGCTCCTGCGCCTGGGCGGCTTTGGCGAGCGCTTCGCGGATTTCCGTGTCTTTCGCGGCGAGGTTCGCGGCGATTTTCTCGCGCTCGCCGCCCGCGGTCTGCGCGGTCTGGCGCAGGTCGGCGAGTTCCTTCTGCGCGGCTTCCAGTTCGGCGGTCAGCGTGGTGGTGCGGGCCTGCGCCTCGCCGACGGTGGCGTCAAGTAGCTCACGGGTTTTGGTGGAGGCGTCGAGCGCGGTTTGCAGCGCCTGGTGGTTTTGCTGCGCGGAGGTTAGGGCGGCGTCCTTTGCCGTGAGTTGCCCGCGCAATTCGGTGCTGGCGGCCTGGGTGGCGGTGAGCGCCTGGGCGGCGTCGGCGACCTCGCGCTCGCGCTGGTGCAGGCTGTCGAGCAGGCTGTCCACGCGGGCTTGGAGATCCTTGGCCTCCTCGTTTGCCTCGGTGTGCGCGCCCTTCGTCCGCTCGTGTTCGGCGGTGGCTTCGGCGACGTCCTGTTTCAGCCGGGCGAGTTCGTTTTTCGCGGCCTCCATGGTCAGCGAAGCTTTTTGCAGAGCCGCTTCGCGGTCAGCGACCTGCTTGCGGGCCTCGTCGCGCTCGATGGTGACGGCCTCCAGATTCTGGCGCATCCCGGCGAGGTTTTGCGCAGCCTGGTCTGCCTCGGTCTTGGCGGTGACGAGCGCCCTGGCCGTGGCGTCGAGTTCGCCGCGCAGTTTGGCGAGGTCGTTTTGCAAAGCGCCGAGGTTTTCCGCGGACTCGCCGGCCGCGGTGAGGTGGTCGCGGAGTTCCTCGCGCTCGCGCTCGGCGGCGGTCACGCGTTCGGCGTGTTTCGCCGCTTTGGCGCGCTCGAGTTCGGCGGCCTGCTGCGCCTCGGCGAGGCTCGCGCGCAGGGCTTCGGTCTCGCTGCCGGTCAGCACGAAATGGGCGCGCAGGCTGTCGCGCTCGGCGGTCAGCGCGGTGAGCTGATCCTGCGTCTGCGAAACCTGCCGCTGCATTTCAGCGAGCCGTGTCTGCACGGTATCGCGCTCCGCGGAAAGCTGGGCGCGCAGGGCCGCCAATTCCGGCTCCGCCGCGCCGGTCAGCGGCGGTGCGGTTTCGCGCGCGGCGAGCTGGCTGGCGAGCGTCTCGCGCTGGGTGCGCTCGCGGGTGAGTTCTTCGCGGGTCTTTTCCAGCTCGGTCTTAAAGCGATCCTCCTCGTCCTTGAGCCGGTTGAATTCCAGGCCGGTCGCGCGCAGTCCGTCGCGCTCGCGTGCGGTCGCCGCGAGATCGTCGCGCAGTCGGCTGACCTCGGTTTTGGCGCGTTCGCTTTCGCTGCGGAGCTGCGCCGCCTCGTCGAGCGCGGCGGTCAGGTCGCGCTGCTTGCGGTCCAGTTCCTCGTAGGCGCTGCCCGCCGCGCCTGCACCCACGAGCTGCTGCCGGCGCGTGACGATTTGTGCGGACGCGCCTGATTCGGCGGGGATGAGGAGCGCGCTGCGGCAGCTCGGGCAGTCGATCTGCATGCCGGCGGCGGTGTCGTCCACGAGGATTTTCTGCTCGCATTCGGGGCAGTGAAACTTGATGTCGGCCATAAGCGGGTGGGTGGGGTGAGAAGGAGGCAGGTCGCGCGCCGCGCGGAGCCTGTAGCTACCAGCGGAAAGCGGGGGGCGCAAAAGAAAATCCGGCGGGCGGTTGAATCCGGGGCAACCGCAGCTAAAGAAAGCAGCTCCATGAAAAAAGCCGCCGCTTTCCTCTGCCTGCTGCTCCTCGCCGCGCTGACCGCGCTGGCCGGGGAAAAGTTCCCGGACATCAGCCTCGCCGATTTGAAAAAAGCCATCGCGGAACAGCGCGTGACGCTGCTCGATGTGAACGGCTCGGAAACCTACAAGGCGGGCCACATTCCCGGTGCGCTCGATTTTGAAACCGCCGAGGACGGGCTCGCGGCGAAACTCCCCGCGGACAAAGGCGCGCTCATCGTGGCCTACTGCGCGGACGAAAACTGCGGGGCGTTTGCCTTTGCCGCGGAGAAGGCGCGCGAACTCGGCTACACGAACGTGAAGCACTTCCCGGCGGGCATCGCCGGGTGGAAAAAGGCCGGCGAAAAAACCGCGCCCGGCACGTAGCGGCGGCACTTGCCGCTTGCCGCGGCCCCGGCTCCCGCGCACTTTCCCGCGCCGTGTCCGCCGCCACCGCTCCCGCACCCATCCTCACCATCCCGCCCGGCGATTTCGACGCCTACATTTTCGACTGCGACGGCACCCTCGCGGACACCATGCCCACGCACTACAAGGCGTGGCTCGCCGCGCTCGGCGAAAACGCGCGCGAGTTTCCCGAGGCGATGTTTTACGAACTCGGCGGCGTGCCCACGGCGCGCATCGTGGAGATCCTCAATGAGCGCCACGGCTACGCGATGCCGGTGGCCGCGACCGTCGAGCACAAGGAGGCGCTGTTTCTTTCCATGAGCCACGAGATCGCGGCCATCGAGCCGGTGGTCGCGCTGGCGCGGAAATATCACGGCGTGAAACCGCTCGCGGTGGCCTCGGGCGGGCATCGGCGGATCGTCATGAACACGTTGCGTGCGCTCGGCATCGCGGACCTTTTCGGCGTCATCGTGTGCTCCGAGGACTACCAGCGCGGCAAGCCGTCGCCCGATCCTTTTCTCGAAGCGGCGCACCGGCTGGACGTGCCACCGGAGCGCTGCCTCGTGTTTGAGGACACGTCCACGGGCATCGCCGCGGCGACGGCGGCGGGGATGCAGTGGGTGCTCGTGCCGCCGCCGCGGCGGTAAAAAACCTGTCATCCTGAACGGAGTCGAAGGACCTCTAACTATTTCTTCGGAAAGGTGGCGGTGAGATGTGCGCCGCTTCACCCACCTCCTCCTCCTCGAAAAGTTAGAGGTCCTTCGACTGCGCTCCGCAAAGCCTCCGCTCCGCTCAGGATGACAGCGGTTTTTCCTCCACGCTCATCACCGCTTTCGCCGCTCCGCCGCACTGGAGTAGAGCGAGACCGCGATCGGCACCAGATACGTCAGCGGGATTTTCCAGGCGTGCGGCGGGAGGTGTCCGGCGAGCAGCGCGTCGCCGCTGTTGATGAGATTCAGCGCGGTGCCGACGACGAGGGAGACGGTGATGGCGCGGAGATACATGGGCTTTTATTTCGCGGATGAAGTGCGCGTCTTTTTCTTCGCGCCGTATTTCACGGGCTGGCGTTTGGGTTCGATTTTGGAAAGGCCGGCGCCGGCTTTGAGTTCGGCGATTTGGTCGCGGAGGAGGGCGGCTTTTTCGTACTCGAGATTGGCGGAGGCGGTGAGCATTTCGGCCTGGAGTTCGTGCAGGGTCTCGGAGAGGGAGAAGTTGCCGCCGCCTTCGCGGATGACGCCTTCCTCGATCTGCCGCGCTTTCAAAAGTGTGTGGAGACTTTCCTGCACGGCGCGCTGGACGCTGCGGGGGGTGATGCCGTGCTTTTCGTTGTAGGCGATCTGGCGGGCGCGGCGGTACTCGGTGATGGCCATGAGCGCCTGCATGCTTTTCGTGACGATGTCGGCGAAGAGATAGACTTCGCCGTTGATGTGGCGGGCCGCGCGGCCGGCGGTTTGGATGAGGGAGGTTTGCGAGCGGAGGTAGCCTTCTTTGTCGGCGTCGAGGATGCAGACGAGGGAGACTTCGGGGAGGTCGAGG
>JAYVNN010000316.1:0-11931 GCA_043758435.1 Chthoniobacter sp. | reverse complement strand
GTGCAGCTCGCCGACCGCGTGCTCGTGATGAGCCACCGCCCGGCGACCATCCAGACCGTCATCGACATCGACCTGCCCCGCCCGCGCGACCTCGACTCGCCCGGCTATTTGCAAAAGCGCGACGCCATTTTTCAGGCGATGGGCATGAGCATCCGCATCGGCGCGTAGAGCGCCCGCGCGCTGTAGGGGAAGCAGACAGCATCCCCTACAGCGCGCCGGGCTGCCGACTCACATCTGCACCCAGCGGATGAGCAGCGCGGTGAGCACGCCGCCGGCAGCGAGTTCGAGCGAGGTTTGAAAGGCGATGGAGTGGAGATCGACTTTGGGGCGGTGGAAGTGGGGGAGCTTCATAGTTACTGGGGAGAATTAGCATCGCCCGTGCCGGGGCGTGCGCGGCCTTTTTATAAAATCTCGGCCTCGTCCGGGAACCCGGAATCCTGGCGGATCGAATCCAGCCGGCGGCGCATGCCGCGGGCGGAAGTGGGGTGGTTCACCGCGCGGACGATGGCGACCACGAGCACCGGCAGCGCGAGCAGCGCGCCCACGGAGATCATCGTCGTGGCCGTGGTTTTCTGCGCGGGGCGTCCGAGTTTGCCGGCGATGAGCAGGCCGATGCCGCAGCCCACGGCGGTCTGCGTGATCGCGAGGAGGCTGGTCTGGACGGGTGAGGATGGTTTCGGCATGCGCGGGGAATATGCAAAGATGATGCCAAAAGGAAAGGCCGTTCCGTGGCGGATGGCGCACGGCCTTTCCGGCGCTAGCCGGGCGCGCGCTGGAGGGTGAACTCGACCTGCAATCCGGTCGGCTGGACGTTGCGCACGGCGACGGTGCCGCCGCAGGCTTCGATGCAGCTTTTCACAATCGCGAGGCCGAGGCCGGTGCCGCCGGTCTCGCGGCTGCGCGCGGCTTCGGGGCGGAAAAACGGGTCGAAAAGCCGGTGCAGCGCGGCCTCGGGGACGCCGGGGCCGGAGTCGGTAACGGTGACGATCGCGTGCGCCCCGTCGCTCCGCGCGGCGACGACGATGGGGCCGGTGGGCCGTCCGTCCGGGTGCTGGAGCGGGCGAAAGGAGTGCGCGCTTTCCGCGGCGGTGCCGACCGGCGCGGCGTAGCGTACGGCGTTGCGGATGACATTGCCGAGGGCGCGCGCGAAGAGGTCGGGCTCGGCGAGGACGGTGAGCGCGGCGGGCACGTCGAGCGCGATGGTGCCGTGCTCGCGGGCTTCGCGGGCGACGAGACGCGCGGCGATTTCGGCGACGAGCACGGGCTGGAGTTCCACATTTCGCCCGCCGAGGCCGGCTTTGGAAAAGGAGAGCAGCTCCGTGACGAGCGCGGACATGTGGCGGGCCTCCTCGCGCACGTCGGCCACGTAGCCGCGCGCAGCCTCGTCGGCGGCGCGGTGCTCGAGGATGCCGAGGGCCATTTCCATACGGGCGAGCGGGGAGCAAAGCTCGTGGGCGATGTCGCCGAGGAAACGCTTTTGTCCGCTGAAGAACTCGCGCAGGCGCGCGGCCATGTCGTTGAGCGCGGTGGCGAGGCGGCCCAGCTCGTCGGTGCGGGCGCTCTCGACGTTCGTCTCGAAATGCCCGTGCGCGATGGCTTCCGCCGCGCCGGTCATCTGCCGGAGCGCGCGGGTGATGCCGCGGACGAGCGGCAGCCAAAGCAGCGCTGAGAGCGCGAGCACCGCTGCGCCGCCGACGAGCCACGGCGTGAAGTCGAGGAACAGCCCGCCGCGCAAACTGGGCGTGGCGAGCACGAGCGTCGTGGGCATCGGCGGACGCGCGGCGCGATCCATGAGCGGCAGGCGGATGCCGACCCAGTACTGGCGCGGCGAGCCGGCGCGGATGATGAACTTCGGAAACAAACCGACGAGCGCCGGCGGCGGGCCGGGGCGGTCTTGCGGCGGGCGTTCACCGGGCCGGAAGTCAAAGGGCGGCGGACCATCCGGGCGTTCGCGCGGCGGTCCGTCCTCGGGCCCGCGCGGCGGCGGGCGCTGCTGCTGCGGCGGGCGCTCGGTCACGCGTGCGAGCAGTTCGTTAGGCGGCGTGGCGATTTCCCCGGCGAGCATTTTTCCGTCATTGCGGAAAAGCGCGACGGGCACGCGGTAGGCCGTCTTCATCCGCGCGAGGGCGGCGGGCCATTCGCTCTGCGGACGGTCTTTCAACTCATCCGCCACGAGCTGCGCCATGCTCTGCAGCCGGTCGCCCGCGGGCCCGGCGAGCAGCACATCGAGCCCCGGCCCGAGCTGCGCGCGGATGAAAATCCACGCGGCCACGCCGAGGAAGGCGACGTTCACGAAGAACCACGCGACGATCTTCAGCGAGAGCGGGAAGCGCACGCGGCGCACGGGTTTATTCGGCATCGGGATCGATCAGCATGTAGCCCGACGAGCGCAGCGTGCGGATGAAGCGCGGCGTCTTCGGGTCGTCGCCGAGTTTTTTCCGCAGGGCGGAAATGTGGACGTCGATCGAGCGGTCGAAGACCTCGTAGTCGCGGTCGCGGATTTCTTCGAGGAGATGGTCGCGCGTCTTCACGCGGCCCTTCGCGCGGGCGAGCGAAAGCAGCAGCTCGAACTCGACCGGCGTGAGCGTGAGCGGCACGTCGCCGAGCACCGCGGTGCGCGCGCCGGGGCGGATGCGCAGCGTGGCGACGACGATCTCTTTGTCCGCCGCCTGCGCGGAAACGACGCGCGAGTTGCGGCGCGTCACGGCGCGAATGCGGGCGAGGAGTTCGCGGGTGGAAAAGGTTTTCGGCAGGTAGTCGTCCGCGCCGATTTCGAGGCCCACGATGCGGTCCGCCTCGTCGCCGCGCGCGGTGAGCATGAGCACCGGCACGTCGCTGGTGTGGCGGATTTGTTTCAGCACCTCGAAGCCGTCGAGCCCCGGCAGCATGAGGTCGAGAATGACCGCGCTCCACGGGCCGGCGAGCGCGCGCTCCACGCCCTCGGGGCCGGTGTGGACGGCCTCCACATCGTAGCCGAGCGGCGCGAGGTAATCGGCGATGAGGCGGCAGAGCTTGCGGTCGTCGTCGATGACGAGGAGGCGTGGGCGGGCAGGCGTGGCAGGCGAGGGGTGCATGGGCGGCGGGTGCGGCGAGAATAACCAGACTGCGCCCTGCTGCGCGCGACATTTACACGCCCTTAACAAAATTCCGCTGCCATGCTCACATGGCCTTTACGCGACGGCGCGACTTTGCCGGACATTCAGAAACAGACGTCCGTGCAAGCTCCATGAAAACCTCCCGCACATTTTGCTCCCTGCTCCTCGCGGGCCTGCTCACGAGTTTCACGGCGCAGGCGGCTGACCCGCCGCCGTCCGCGGCGGACGGCCAGGCGCTGATGGCGCTGCTCAATAAGATCGTCGCGCAATCCGCCTCCGCGGAATCCAGCGCGCCCGACGAACCCGCGCCGGCTTCTGCTGTCCCTCCACCCGCGCCCCAGCCTGCGGCGCCGTCCGCTTCCGCACCCGCGGCGAAGCTGCCGCTTTCCACCGCGCTCAAAACCGGCAGCCTCAGCGGGGCCAGCCTTGCGCCTTCGTCTGGCCTCGGTGGCCGTGGTGCGGGCACCGTCGCGCGGCTGACCGAAGAAGCCTGGCGGCTGCTCTTTCCCGCGAAGCAGCCCGGCAACTGAGTCCGCAGATTTCACCAACGCAAAAACCAAAAAACCATCCGCATGAACAAAAAAACCCTCGCCCTCACGGTTGCGCTCGCTCTGCCCGCGAGCCTCACTTTCGCCCAGCGCCCCGGTGGTGGCCCGCTGCCTCCCGGTGGCCCGCCGCCGCCTCCCGAGCAGCAGCAGGGCGGCGACCCGCGCCACCCGCACGGCAACCGTCCGCCGAAGGAGCCGAAGGACAACGGCGACAGGCCGGACAGGCCGCCCGTTCCACCGCTCATCAACGCGCTCGACAGCGATCACGACGGGATCATTTCCGCCGCGGAAATCAAAGCCGCGCCGGAGACACTCAAGACGCTCGACAAAAACAAGGACGGCAAGCTGACGCCGGACGAGTTCGGATTCATGCGGCCCGACGGCCCGCCGCCCGGCGGCCCGAAAGACGGGGACAAGAAACCCGCCGAGCGTCCTTTCCCCGGCCAGAAACCGCCGCGCGACGGCGACCCGAAACCTGCCGGGCCGAAGGACGGCGAGGGCAAGCCGCAGCGCCCGCCGCCGCCCCTCGTCGGCGCGCTCGATGCGGATCGTGACGGCGTGATTTCCGCCGACGAAATCGCCGACGCCGCGAAGGCGCTGCTGACCCTGGACAAAAACGACGACGGCCAGCTCGGGCCCGGCGAATACATGGGCCGCCCGCCCGGCGACCGGCCACCCGGCGACCGGCCTCCCGGCGATCGCACGGACGGCGACGGCACGAAACCGCCGCGCCCGCCCAAGGAAGGGCAGTAAATCCGGCGGCGTTCCCGCCTCGCAAATTCACCCCGCAGCGGCCCGCGCCGCTGCGGGGTTTTGGGTTTCAGAGGGTGGACCGAAATTCCACAGCGTGTCATCCTGAGCGGAGTTTCGCCGTGGAAAGGCGGGGGCGAAACGGAGTCGAAGGATCCCGGCGGTTCGATAATGTCCGGCACTGGAACGAACCGCCGGGGTTTACCGCCTGCCACGAAACCCACCGGCGTCTCGCGGACTCGACTTTCGACTGCACTGCGCCCGCCTTTCCGCCTCCGCTCCGCTCAGGATGACACGCTAGGGAAGTTTTCCCTGCACCCGCTCAGCAGACGCTGGCGATGCGATGCTCGGTGGCGTCGCGTCCGAAGGAAATGCGGTCGCCTTTCCGACGGCCGAGGAGCTGCTGGCCGAGGGGCGATTGCGGTGTGATGACGAGGACATCGCGACCCGCATGGCGGACCTCGGTGCCGCCGCCGCGCGGGGCGAGAAAGTAGAGCGGCTGGGCTTCCGCGGCCCGGCTTTCGAGGGTGATGAGCGCGCTGAGATCGATGGGATCGAGCGGGCCGAAATCGCGGAGCGCGAGGGTGCGGAATTGGGCGAGCGTGGCTTCGGCGTCGGCGATCTTTCGGCCCTGGCCGGCGGCGAGGTAGGAGAGTTCCAGGCCGCGCGTGTCGTATTTGTTTTCGGCTTTGTTCTGCTCGTCCGTGGCCCCGGCGGCGGCGGTGCGGGCGGCGTGGAGGCTGAGCGCGAGTTCGGCGTCGAGGCGCGCGATGATCGCTTTGAGGAGCGCGGGTTTTTTCATGCGGGGAGGCGCACGCTTTGCGCGTGGCGGATGAGGTTCTGCGGATCGTAAAGGCGCTTCAGCCCTTGCAGGCGGCGGTAGTTTTCCACGCCGAAATACGCCGTCTCCCAATCGTGGAAAGCGAGGTCCGGGTAGTTCACGTAATGCCGCCGGATGCCCGCCGCGGCGAGGTGCCCGCGGATGCGCCCCGCGGCAGCGATGCGCGCCGGCGCGTGCGCGGGATTTTCCCAAAACGCCTGCTGCTCGCCGAGGTAGCCGCACTCGCGATGCGCGTACGCGCCCGCCGGGCCGTCGGCGATGGCGCCGCCGAGCGTGTTCACCTGGAAGATCATCCCCGGCTCATGCAGCACCTCCGCGAAAACCGCGGGCAGCGCCGCTTCGAGATCCGCGAACCCCTGGTAAAAACCCGCGCTGCAATTTTTGAAAAACTGCGGCCCCGGCTCGCCGTAGTAGCGTGGCAGCGCCTTCGCCAGCGGCACCGTCCCGGCGTCGCCCGCCTTGTCCATGTGGGCTTTCATCGTTTCGTGGAAAGCGGTGAATCCTTTTTCTGCCGGCGAGCCGATCGTGGTCAGCAGGATCGTCACCTGTCGGCCATTCATCACCCACGCGGAGAAAGCCTCGCGCGGCAGCGCCGTCGTCGCCTCGAACCAGACCGCGAGCAGCGCCGCCGCCTCGCGCGCATTGAGATTGAACGCGCGGAATTTCCACAACGAAAAACTCCGCGGCGCGACGCGCGTCTGGAAAGTGAGCTGCGTGACCACGCCGAAGTTGCCATTGCCCCCGCCGCGGCACGCCCACAGCAAATCCGGCTCGTCGCGCGAGTCGTGCAGTTCGCCCGTGCCCGCGACCATCCGCACTGCGCGCAGGTGGTCGCACGTCAGCCCCCACTTTCGCGAAAACAACCCGTAGCCGCCGCCGAGCGTGAGCCCCGCGAGCCCGACCGTCTCGCACGAACCCGCCGGGAGAAAGCGTCCGCGCGCCATGAGAAAGCGGTTCACGTCCGCGAGCCGGCAGCCCGCGCCCGCAGTGAGCACGCCGGTCCTAGCGTCGAGCCGCAGCGTGTTCAGCGCCGCCACATTCACCACCAGCCCGTCATCATTCAGCGACAGCCCCTCGAACGAATGCCCGCCCGCCTTCACCGCCACCGGCCACGCCTTTTCCAGCGCGCGCCGCACCGCCATCCGCACCCCGGCTTCCGTTTCGCACCGCGCGATCCATTTCGGCTGCGTGGCGATGCCCCCGTTGTACAGCGCCCGCGCTTCCGCAAAACCGGCATCCTCGGGCGCGAGAAAAGCGACCCCGTCCGCCGCGGGCGACGCGGCCTTTTCCGCGCCCAGCGCATCCGCCAGCAGCGCCGAAGTGGCCGCGAGCGAGGTCTGCAAAAACGAACGGCGGGTGCGCATGGTGGGAAGTCATTAGAGGGTGGACTGAAAGTGTTTTTAACCACGGGGGACACGGGGAGCACGGGGGATTTTCAAAGCTGTTTTCCCCGTGTTCCCCGTGGTTTTCCGACTTTCGGCACATGCTCTTAGTCATTCCTGCGCAGTTCGTCATTCCTCATTCCTGACCGGCTCGCGCGCGCTTTCCCGCTTGCGGCGGGTGTCGCTCCGCCGCCAGCTTTGGGCGCATGCCCCGCAAAGCCGCCCGCCCTGTGCCGCGACGGCAGCCGCCGAAGGTGGCGCTGCTCATCGAGACGTCGAATGCGTATGCGCGGGGGCTGCTGGCGGGGATCGGGGATTACGTGCTGGGGCATGGGCCGTGGAGTTTGTCCGTGGGCGAGCAGGGGCGCGGGGACCGGCCGCCGGACTGGCTGGCCAAGTGGGACGGCGACGGGATCATCGCGCGCGTGGAGAACCGGCGGATCGCGCGGGCGCTGGCGGGAGTGCGGCTGCCGGTGGTGGACCTGAGCGCGGGTCGGCTGCTGCCGGGAGTGCCGGTGGTGACCACGGACAATGCGGCGATGGCGCGGCTGGCGGCGCAGCATTTCACGGAGCGCGGGTTCCGGCATTTCGCGTACTGCGGGGATGCGCGGTTTGCGTGGTCGGCGGCGCGGGGGGAATACTTCAGCCTGTTCATCCGCGGGAGCGGCGGGACGTGCGCGGTTTATGCGGCGGAAAAGGCGCGGACGGGCGGCGATGCGGAGACGGACGGCATCGCGCGGTGGCTGCGCGGGCTGCCGAAGCCGGTCGCGATTTTCGCCTGCTACGATGCGCGCGGGCAGCGGGTGCTGGATGCGTGCCGGCGCGCGGGCCTCGCGGTGCCGGAGGAGGTGGCGGTGCTCGGGGTGGACAATGACGAGCTGCTCTGCGCGCTGACACCGCCGCCGCTTTCGAGCATCATCCCGAATACGCAGCGCGCGGGCTGGGAGGCGGCGGCACTGCTCGCGGTGCTGATGAAAGGCGGGAAGGTCGCGCCGGGACCGCTGCTCGTGCCGCCGCTGGGGGTGGCCGTGCGGCAAAGCACGGAGGTGCTGGCGGTGGACGATCCGCAGGTGGCGCGGGCGCTGCGCTACATCCGCGAGCATGACTGCGAGGGCATCGGCGTGGCCGACGTGCTGCGGCAGTGCCCGATGGCGCGGCGGGCGCTGGAGGCGCGGATGAAGGCGCTGCTCGGGCGCACGCCGCACGAGGAAATCCAGCGCGTGCAGCTCAACCGGGTGAAGGAGCTGCTGAGCGGCACGGACCTCGCGCTGGCGCAGATCGCGGAGCGCGCGGGTTTCAAGCACACGGAATATCTGAGCGTGGTTTTCAAACGCGAGATCGGCCTGCCGCCGAGCGCCTACCGGCAGGAGCATCAGCCGCAGGGCCGCGGGCGGGGCGGGCGTCTGTAGGGGAAGCGGCCACCCCTAGGGAAGCGCTGATTAAATGCCAGAGGCCCTCCGGGATTCGATGTTCAAAGTTCAGCGTTCGACGTTCAACGTTGCGCCCCTGCGAGGGACCAAGCCTCGCGGGGCGGAACGTTGAACGTCGAACGCTGAACTTCAAACGTCGAAGGGCCTGGCAGCATTTAATCAGCGCTTTCCCTAGCGGCCCTGATGAGCGGCGACGGCCGCGCCTTCGGGCGTGTCGGCGTTCCAGGTCCAGCCGGGGTGGCGGATGAAGGCGAGCGTCTCGCGCACGTCGAGGGCGGTCTGGGCGGTGGCGTCGAATTCGGCGCGGTGGCGCTCCCAGGTCGCGCGCTCGGCGGCGGTGGGCGTGTGCCGGGCGGCGTAGGGCGCGCGGTTGCCCACGAGCATGACGAGGAAGCCCTCGACGCCGAAATCATTCTCCGTCCGCGGGAGCCGGTAGCGGCAGAACCCGGTGGGGCCGTTCTCGGCGTAGAATTCGAGCAGGCCGGCGATGTTCGAGACATCGGTGTCGGCCACGCAGTGCCGCCAGAAAGGCGTGTCGAGCGCGGTGTTCAGCTTGTAGTGCAGGGCGAGGAAATCGCGGATGTCGGTCCAGCCTTGCGCGGCCAGGTCGTTGAAGAGCGCGCGCCACGTCGGCGTGGGCGTGAGCGCGCTGCGGTTCAGCATCTCCACGAGCGTCTGCGTCTGCGCGCAGACGAGCATCAGCGCGGTCGCTTCAAGCGGCTCGACGAAACCGCCCGCATTGCCGATGGCGACGACGTTTTCCACCCACTGCCGGCGGTGGCAGCCCGAGCGGAAGCGCACGACGCGCGGCGACGCCGGAGCCTTCGGATTTTTGCGCAGAAACTCCGCCGCGGCCTCGTCGTCCGAGATCGCCTGCGACGAGTACACGTAGCCCCGGTTGACGTGGTGCTCGTGCTCGATCTGCCACGCCCACCCGGCGTCCATCGTCTCGGCGGTGGTGTAGGGCAGGATCGGCTCGTCCGTGCGCTCCCAGCCGCCGACCACCGCGCGGTCGCAAAAGAGCGAGCGGTCGAAACTCACGAACGGCTCAGCCAACGCGCGCCCGAGCAGCTCGCTGCGAAAGCCGCTCGCATCGATGAAAAAGTCCGCCTTGATCCGGCGCCCGTCTTCCAAATGCACCGCGGCGATGCCACCCTCCGGCAGCCGGTCGCTGCCCGTGACCGTGCCGTCGATGAACTCCACGCCATTCTCCCGCGCGACCATTTCGAGCACCTCGACGAACTTTTTGTTTTCGATGTGAAACGCGTGCCAGCCCTTGATGTCGGGGCAGCCGTCGGGCTGGCGCGGGAAGACCTTGCCGTGCCGCATGAGCGCGCTCGGCACGCTGATCGAGCGGAAATCCTCGTCGCAGTAGTAGCCGTTGGGCATCGGCAGGTCGTTCCAGTGGCAGTCGAGCTGCTGGTCAAAAGTGTAGTCGAAGCGTCCGCGCGGCCCCCAGAGAAAGCGGATGCCGAGCTTCCACGTCGGCTCGGCCAGCGCGTGAAAGCGCGCCCGGCTGATGCCGAGAAACTCGAAGACGTGCTTCGGGAAATTCGGCGTCGTGCCTTCCCCCACACCGATGACGCCGATCTCCGGGCTGCGCACCACGCGGACGGTGAGCTGCGGCAGCTTGCGCCGCAGTGTGATGGCGGCGATCAGGCCGGCGCTGCCCGCGCCGAGGATGAGGAGGTTTTTGAGCATGATCGTCCGGGGAAAAAGGGCGCGCGGATTACAACGCGGGGGGCGGCGTGTGGGTCAATAAAGTTCCCCGAAACGCGTCGGAATTTTGACCACGGATGACGCGGATTTCGCGGATGATTTTTCAGAAAAAATCCCCGTCATCCGTGCAATCCAAGAAATCCGTGGTTCAAAAACACCCGCCAATAAATTCCGGTACATCCTCTAGGGAATCGCTGATTAAATGCCGCCCGGCCCTTCGACGTTCAAAGTTCAGCGTTCGACGTTCGACGTTCCGCCCCGCGAGGCACCGTCCCTCGCAGGGGCGCAACGCTGAACGTCGAACTTTGAACTTCAAACGTCGAATGCCGGAGGAGCCTCCGGCATTTAATCAGTGCTTCCCTAAGACCCGTGCTGCGCGATTTCTCATGCGAAATGCGCGCGTTCTCATTTCGGGTGAATGCAGGATATGGGAATGTGGATTGAACGTCGGAAAATCCTCCGTCACTTGTCCTCCCGCCACCCGCAAAACCTATGAAACCCCAGCGCATCCTTTCGCAAAGCATCTCCTCGCTCCTCCTCCTCGGCGCGCTCGGCACCGGGCCGGCCGGGCACGCCGCGAATCTGTGGGACGGCGGCGGCACGACGGACAACTGGAGCGATGTGCTGAACTGGGACAACGATCTTTTCCCCGGCTACGGGACGCTGACTTTCGCCGGCAGCACGCGGACGACGAACATCGTGGATGCGAGCCTCAGCATGAACAAGCTGCTCTGGACGGGGACGAGCGCGTGGACGCTGAACAACTCGGGCGGGGCGGTGATTTCGCTTTTCGACAACGGCGGGGTGCAGGCGAAAGTGGAGAACCAGAGCACGGGGCTCGTGACCATCAATGCGCCGATCACTTTTGCGGCGACGGCGGGCGCGGCGTGGGGGGAAATCAACGCGGTCAACGGCGACCTGACGTTTGGGAGCGGCGGGACGCTGACGGTGAACGGGTCGGCGGTGGCGGGGATCAAAATGTTTGGCGCGGGCCGCACGACGACGTTCAACGGTGCGGTCAGCGCGACGGGCAAATGGTTCGCGACCACGGCGGCGGCGGACGTCATCGCCGTCGGCGCGGCCTTCACCTTGGGCGACATCTACGTGATGAATGGGAGCACGCTGAAGCTGAACAGCGGCGGCAGCATCACCACGAGCGGGCTGCGGCTGGGCGGCGATTTCGGGACCACGCTGACGCAAAATCTCGCGCAGGGTGCGACCTTTCAACTGACGGGCCTCACGGGCGGGCAGACGTTTGGCAGCAACCTCAACACGGTCACGGGCAACACCTCGAATGCGCTGCTCGTGGACTCGCAAAACACCAGCGGGACGAACACGCTGAGCGGCAGCGTCTTTCTCGATTCGCCGCTGACTTTCACGCAAGCCGCGGGCGGCACGCTGGCGGTCGCGGGCGTGGTCAGCAATGGCTCGAGCCTGACGAAAACGGGCGCGGGTGCGCTCACGCTTTCCAATGTGAATACCTACACCGGCGGGACTTTTCTCAACGCCGGAATCCTGAACGTGAACAGCGCGGGAGCGCTGGGCAATACGGCCGCGGGCGCGCTGACGGTCACGGGCGGCACGCTCGACAACACGGGCGCGGGCGCGGTGGTGACGACGACGGCGAAGGCGCTGAATGCCAATGGCGACTTCGCTTTCACCGGGACGAACAACCTCAGCTTGAACCTCGGCACAGCGACGCTCGGCGGTGCGGCGGGCACGCGCACGGTCAATGTGGCGGGCGGCACGCTGGCGGTCGGGCTGCTGAATTCGGGCGCGGGTATCGGGCTGACGAAAACGGGCGCGGGCACGCTGATGATGGGCGCGGCGGCGCTGGCGAATACGAGCACGATCAATGGCGTGCTCGACATCCAGGGAGGCAAAGTGCAGATGGGCAGCGACTTCACGGTGGGCGGGCTGAGCGGGAGTGGGACGATCGAAAACGGCGGCACGGCGAGCAAGTGGCTGTTTGTCAACAGTGCGGCGGACACGAGCTTTTCGGGCACGATTCAAAACAACCCGGTCAGCCCGGCGACCATCCGGCTCGGGCTGGTGAAAAGCGGCATCGGCAATCTCACGCTGAGCGGCGCGAATTCGGTCTCGGACAATTTTGACGTGCGCAACGGGACGGTGACGCTGACCAGCACCGGCTCGGTGACCACGGGC
>JAYVNN010000315.1:0-3914 GCA_043758435.1 Chthoniobacter sp. | reverse complement strand
GTGGATCAGGATCGCACGCGGCTGCGGCTGCGGCTGCGCTTTGGCGCGGAGGCGAATCTCGGCGAGGGCTTCACCGCCGGGCTGCGCATCGCCACGGGTGAAAACAATTCGCCGGTCACCACGAACCAAAGTCTCGGCAGCGCCGGCTCGGGGCAGGGTGGCAATTTTTCCAAGTACGCCATCTGGCTCGACCGCGGCTTTTTGAAATACGAGACCGGCTCGGAAGCGGCTCCGGCACAGCGTTCGCAGCCCGCGGGCAAGGAAATCGCCGCGCCGCCCGCCGAGCCGCTGACGCGCAAACTCGCAATCACGCTGGGCCGTTTCGACAACCCGTTTTTCGCCACGGACGTGATCTGGGATGACGATGTCGGCTTCGACGGCATCGCCGGCAAGGTGAACTACGAAGTCACCAAAGGCTTCACGCCGTTCCTCACCCTCGGCGCGTTTCCGATCTTCAACACCGACCTGAATTTTTCCTCGAACCGACCGGACAAATTCAAGAGCGAGGACAAGTGGCTCTACGCCGGCCAGCTCGGGCTCGACTGGGTGCCGCACAAGGATTTCGCGGTCAAGCTCGCCGCGGCCTACTACGTCTTCGATCGCATCGCCGGGCGGCTCTCCGATCCTTTCACGCCGCTCACCGCGCAGGACGCGGGCAACACCGACGGCACCCGCCCGGCCTTTGCGCAAAAGGGCAACACCTACATGGCGCTGCGCAACATCGTGCCTACGGCCGACAACAATTTCGGCACGACGAATCAGTTCCAATACTTCGGCCTCGCCACGCCCTTCCGCGTGCTCGGGCTCACGGGGCGGCTCGACTATTCGCGCTACGAGCCGTTCACCGTTTCGGTCTTCGGCGAGTATTTGAAAAACCTCGCGTTCGACCGCACGGCCATCAACAGCCGGGCGATCAACAACCGCGCGGCGAACACGGCGCTCGGCGGCACGGGTGCGTTCGACGGCGGCAACACGGCGTTCATCGTGGGCGTGAAAGTCGGCCATCCGACGCTCGACAAACGCTGGGACTGGAACGCGACGATGAATTACCGCTACGTCGAAAGCGACGCGGTGGTGGACGGGTTCGCGGATTCGGATTTCGGCGGCGGCGGGACGAATGTGCAGGGCTACACCTTCGGCGGCGCGCTGGCGCTGGGTGCGCGGGTTTCGCTCGGGCTGCGGTGGATGAGCGCCAACCAAATCGCCGGCCCGCCGCTGAAAAATGATACGCTCCAGGTGGATGTGAGCGGGAAATTCTGACCATGAAACGCCTCCTGTTTTCTATCTTCGTCATCGCGTTTTGTGCGGTGGAAAAAACGTCGGCTGCCGACGCGCCGAGTCCCGCCGAAGCCAAGCTGCGCGATAGCGTGCGCGCTTTGACGCTGCAACTGCGCACCGCGGAAAACGACAAGGCGACGATGCAGGCCGCGCAGACTGACGCCGAGGAAAAGGTCAAGGCGCTGACCGAGCAGGTCGAAAAATACAAGGCGCAGTTCGTGGCCGACAAAGAAGCGGCGGACAAGGCGCTCGCGGAACTCGAGACGAAAATCACCGCGAAGGACGCGGAGATTGCGGGCGGCAAACGCGATCTCGCGAGTTGGAAAAAGGGGCACGCGGAGGTGAAGGCGGCGTATGAGAAAGCCGTCGCCATCGGCAATGCGAAGGAAGCCGAGCGGGCGAAACTCGCGGCGCGCGTCATCGTGCTCGACCGGCAGGTCGTGGAGCAGCGGGCGCGCAACGCGGCGCTCTACCAGACCGGCACGGAGGTGCTGAGCCGCTACGAAAAATTCGGCCTCGGCACCGCGCTGACCTCGCGCGAACCCTTCGTCGGCACGACCAAGGTGAAGTTTGAAAACCTGATCCAGGACTACTCGGATCAGCTCGCCGATCAGAAAATAAAAGCCGAGGCGCAGCCGCCCGCCGCCGCGACGGCGGAGAAAACCGTCGGCAAAAAGAAGCAGCCCTGAGCGCATGCTGCGAGCGTCCCGCCACGCCCGGAAACCGTCGGTGAGATTGGCGCACGGCGAGGCGCGGCCGTGCCCGTTCCGGCTGGCGGCGGCGCTGGGGATTTGCTTCACGCTCGCGGCGGGTACGGGTGCGCGGGCGGGCGATATTTTGCGCGGCGGCGGCGCGACCGGCGCGCACGGTGCGCCTGCCGCTTTCGGCCCGAATCCCGCGGCCACCACGCAGGCGCGCAACAACGCCCGCGACGTGCTTTCCCGCACCACGCAGGCCGTGCAGGACGTGAAAGCGATGCAGGCCGCGGCCAGCGCGGCGGCGCGTGGCACCGTCAATCTCGGCCCCGACCCGAATCATCCGGGCTTCACTTTGCCCAACGTGCCGAACGGCCTCGCGACCGGCGGGCTCGTGCCGAGCACCGGCCTCGCCAGTCCCGGCGTCGCCAATCCCACGACCACCTGGCAGGGCGTGCAGACGCCCGTGCAATCCGCCGCCAGCGGGCGCACCACGGTCAACATCAAGCAAACCGCGTCGCAGGCGCTGCTCACCTGGCAGACTTTCAACATCGGCAAAGACACGACGCTACGCTTCGACCAAAGCGGCGGCGGCGCGAACGCGGGCCAGTGGATCGCCTTCAACAAAATCAACGACCCGACGGGCTCGCCGACGCAAATCCTCGGCGCGCTGCGGGCCGACGGGCAGGTCTATGTCATCAATCAGAACGGCATCATTTTCGGCGGCGGGTCGCAGGTGAACACGCACGCGCTCGTCGCCTCCTCGCTGCCGATCAATGACAACCTCGTCGCCCGCGGCCTGCTCAACAATCCCGATGCGCAGTTTCTTTTTTCCTCACTGCCCATCAACGCCGGAAGCAAGGGTACGCCTGCTTTCACACCGGCCGCCGCGCTCACGCCGAGCGGGCAGAGCGGCGATGTGGTGGTGCAAAAAGGCGCGTCGCTGACCAGCCCCACCACGCCCGATCATGTGGGCGGGCGCATCGCGCTCGTCGGCCCGAATGTGCATAACGCCGGCACCATCTCGACGCCCGACGGCCAGACCATTCTCGCCGCCGGGCAGCAGGTCGGTTTTGCCGCGCACCCCGGCACCGATCCGAGCCTGCGCGGGCTCGATGCCTACATCGGCGCGGTCGCCGATCTCGCGCTCGCCAATCCGCCGCCCTCGGGCAGCGCGACGAACGCGGGCTTCATCGACGCGCCGCGCGCGAGCGTGGTGCTCGCCGGAAAAAATGTCAGCCAGCTCGGCGTGATCGACAGCACCACCTCGGTCTCGCTGAACGGGCGCATCGACCTCCTTGCGGATTTCGACGCCGCGCCAAATTCCCAGGACAGCGACTCGATCAACAGCGCCAACTCCGGCGGCGTGCGCAATCTCAGCCCGTACCCTTTTCTCCCGCGCTCCGCCGGCACGGTCACGCTCGGCACAGGCAGCGTGACGCGGATTCTGCCCGAGCTTTCCACCACCGACATCGTCATCGGCACGCGGCTGCCGCTGCTTTCGCAAATCAATCTGCAGGGCCAGGCCGTGCATCTCGCCCCGCAGTCCACGGTCTTTGCGCCGAATGCGAATGTCGCGCTCAGCGCCGGCGTCTGGAGCTTCCTGCCGAGCAGCACGAGTCCGCGGACGAATTTCATCTACGCCGGCGGGCAGATTTATTTCGACGCGGGCGCGACGGTCAATGTTGCCGGCTCCATCGACGTCACCGCGCCGGTCACGGAAAACATTCTCTCGGTGCAGTTGCGCGGCAGCGAGCTGGCCGACTCGCCGCTCCAGCGCACCGGGCCGGTGCGCGGCATTGCGATCAATATCGATGTGCGCAAAACCGGCAGCTACAACGGCCTCGCGTGGATCGGCACGCCGCTCGGCAACGCCGCGGGATTTGCCGGCCTCGTCCAGCGCACCGCGGCGGAACTGACCACCGCGGGCGGCTCGGTGAA
>JAYVNN010000314.1:0-3947 GCA_043758435.1 Chthoniobacter sp. | reverse complement strand
TTGATCCCTGCAGTTACCGCCGTTGCCATGGATTTTCTCCGGTGACGCGCTTTCATGCGCGTCGAGAAAATGCTCTGCACCCGAAATAAAGCTTGCGGCGCTGACGGTGACAGCGTTGGATGGGCGGCGACGAAAACGATAACGTGGCCATGTAAAGCAATTTTATGAGTTCTTCCAGCACTGGGTCTCTTCCTGTGGTACCGGCGACGCCGCCTTGCGGCGGGCCGCCGAGTTCAAGTAATTATCCTGTGCGGTATGCGGACGGGGAGGTGATGATGACCGAGACGGATCTTGCGGGCTCGGCGTTCGGACTGAGCTGGGGGCACACGCGGAGCTACGGCAACCAACTTTCATCGAACGAGGGCGGGTTCAATGGCAATAGCTGGCTGGTAAGTGAGGCGGAATATCTGGTGGCGATGGGGGGCACGATTGCGGCGATGCGGGGGGTTGGAGACACCGTCTGGTTCGGCAGCGATGGCACGACTTGGCGACCGCAACTGGGCTGGCACCTCGGGTTGCGGCAGGACAGTGCCGCTCCTGAATATCAGATGGTGAGCGAGGGCTCGGGTCTGGCCAAAGTTTTCTACGATAACAGCGCCTCAGTGCCGTGGTACTTGCGCGGAACGCTCAAGCGGGTGGTATCCGGCGGCGGGAGGGTGGCAGATATTAGCCGCGACGGGCAGGGAAGAATTACGCAATGGGTGGTGACCGATGGAACGGTGCTCAACGCGCTGAAGTTCACCTACGATTACTTTACGCTGGGTGCGGGAGCCGGTTGCCTGGCTGCGGTGACCCAGGTTTCCACCAAAGCCGGCAGCGAGGTGCCGGTGCGGCGGGCTCGGTACTCATACTATGGGCAGGCGGAAGCCTTCGGCAGCTATCGCGACCTCAAAAAGGTGCTTATCGAGCAATGGGACGGCGCGGCATGGCAGCCATTGAGCACGCGTAGCTACCGCTATTACAAGAGCGGGGATGCCCTCGGGTTCGCGCATGGATTGCGGTTTGTGGCGGGACCGGAGGCATGGGCGCGGATGAGCGCGGATGGGATCGACCCGGAGACGGCGCCCGACGTGCAGCTGGCGGGTTACGCCGACAAATACTTTGAGTATGACGCGCTTCGGCGGGTGACGCGGGAGCGCGTGAGCGGTGGGTTGCTGACGTTTACCTTCAGCTATACGAGTAGCGCTTTTGCCGACGACTATAATGCGTGGAAGACGAAAACCGTCCATACCCGGCCCGATGGCACGCAGGAGACGGTTTATAGCAACTTCAAGCTGCTGACGATGTTGAGAGTGCTGAGCCAAGGGGTGGCACCTTCGTTGGCGCAATGGTTTGAATACAACTTGTTCAACAACGACGGGCAGGTGGTATTGGCGGCCACCAGTGCGGCGGTGGCTGGAGTGAACGAGAGCACGCCCGGCCTGGTCACGCTCCAGAACGACGTAGGGCTGGTCCGGATTTCGAGTTATTACGCGGCGACCATCTCTGGCCAGGTGCGAGGCTACCTCGCTTTCACGGCGGTGCAGCGAGGCACCGGGGGCGTAAGTGGCGTGATTCAGCAGAGCGCATATTCTTACACGGCGCAGACCGTGGGCGCAAACAGCGTTTTCCAACTTGCCACAGAGACGGTGTTCAACAGCGAAGCGGGGGGCGGCAGCAATCCGGTGGTGACGAACTACACCCCCTCCTGGCAGCCGGGCACACTGCAACTGGGCAGCAACAAAACGACGCTGCCGGTGGTGCCTACGACTCAGAATGGCGATGAGCAAACCTACACTCGGAATGAGATTTATGACCTCGACGGCTACAATACATGGAGCCGCAACGAGCTGGGGATCATTACACGGCGAGTGTACGATAGCACTGGCGGCACTCTCAAGCAGCTCATCGAGGACGTGGACACGAATACTGCCACTGGGGTGCCCATAGGCTGGATGACACCAGCCGGAGCGGGAAAGAATTTGGTGAGCGATTACAGCTACGACCTGCTCGGACGGCAGACGCAGATCCTGGGGCCTACCCACACGATCGACCTGCAAGGAGTGGCGGTCACGATGCGGCAAGCGGCGTTCACAGTCTATCGCGATGATCTCGATCAGGAATGGACGGCGCAGGGATATGCGACAGGCAGCGCGCCCACCTACGGTTATACGACTTTGAATCCGGTCTCGATCATCCGGAAGGACAAGGAAGGACGGGTGATCGATCAGATCCAAGCGGCGCGCAGCGGCACCGGACGGCTGTCCGCTGCGGAGAGCTTCCCGCAGAGTGCGTGGCTGCGCTGGACGAGCACAGCTTATGACAACCAGAGTCGGCGACTCTGGGAGCGGGTTTATTTTCAGATTCCGCAAACCGGCGGCGATGCGGGCCTCAACGGAACGCACTACAACCAGACGGACTTTGGCTACGACGCGATGGATCGGCGCAACCGGGTGCGCAGCGGTGGCGGCACCATTACGCGGATGGTCTTTGATGCGCGGGACGAAGTGGTCGAGACGTGGGTGGGCACGGATGATACCGGGGCGACTGACAGCGATCCCAGCGGAGGCGGGGCCGTCGGCAACAACATGGTGAAGGTGGCCGCCCGCCAGTACGATCACGGTGCATTCGGAGGCAATGGACTGCTCACGCAAGAGACGCAATATGCGAGCGCTAGCGATTCACGGGTGACTACCTATAATTATGATTGGCGCGACCGGCAGATTGGAAACGGCGGCGAGCTGGGCTTTTACCAAACGAGCGTTTACGACAATCCAGGACGACTGACAGCGAGCGAGCGCCGGGTGGGGAATGCCGCCGGATCGCTTTTAGCCAAAAACGAATCGTTTCCCGATCCGCTTGGACGCGTCTATCGCGACAAAGTTTATGGCGTGAACGCCTCAGGCGGACTCACCGGACAGGCACTGGCGAACAACACTTGGTACGACGGTGCCGGCCACGCCATCAAGCGCCAGAGCGCTGGCAGCCAAGTATGGACGAAGACGCAATACGACAGTCTCGGGCGGGCATTCGCGACGTTCCTTTGCCAGCCGCAGAACGGCATGGATGACGGCGACACCAACGTCGTGACGGCGGACATCGTCATCGAGCAGAACGAGAACGTCTTCGACCGTGCTTCCAACTTGATCGAAGCGCGGGGGCTGTTGCGCTTCCACAATGCCACCGGTCCCGGCGCGCTGAACGGGCCGAGCGGCAGCCAGCCCCAGGCGCGCATCTATTACCGCTGCATCTGGCCCGATGCGCTTGGGCGTCCAGTCGCGGATGCCGATTACGGCACGGCCGGTGGCGCTCCGGTCAGCCGGCCGGACGTGGCTCCGTCGTCAAGCGACATCGTGCTCGTGAGCCGCACCACGTACGATGTGGCGGGCCAAGCCGCTGTGCAGACCGACCCGATGGGAATCGAAACGCGGCGCGCGTTTGACGGCCTGGGCCGGCCGACAAAACAGATCGAGAACTACGTGACCGGCCTACCCTCGGCGGCGAGTGACCGCACCACCCAGTATGGTTACGACAATGACGGGCACTTGGCATTGCTGACGCTGCAGAACAGCGAAACCGGCGCGCAGGTCACGCGCTGGGAATACGGCACCACGCGGCCTGGCAGTGGCGTGGCTTCCAGCCAGCTCCTGCGGGCGAAGGTGTATCCCGACAGCGCCGATGCCGGCAACCCACTTTCAGTTCATTGCGAGGGCGACTGCGACCGGGTGGAATATACTTACAACCAGCTTGGCCAGCCGGTGACCAGCAGGGACGCCAATGGGACTGTTCACACCTACGACTACGACAAGCGCGGCCGGCGCGTGCAGGACGGGGTGCCGACCATCGGCCCCGGCGTCAATGACGCGGTGCGGCGCATCGGCACGGGCTACGACACCTTGGAGCGTGTGGCCTTGGTAACCAGTTACGATAACGCGACCGTCGGCAGCGGCGCAGTGGTCAACCAAGTG
>JAYVNN010000313.1:0-3952 GCA_043758435.1 Chthoniobacter sp. | reverse complement strand
ACATCGCGCCGCCGGTGGATGTGTTTCCGTATCCGCTGTGGATGGTGCTGACCGCGGCGGGACTCACGCTGGTCGTGATCGGTTTGGCCGCGTGGCTGCTCGTCCGCTGGCTGAAGCGCCGGCCCGCACCGCCTCCCCCTACGCCACGCGCGCGGGCGCTGAGCGAACTGGAAAAACTGCGTCCACAGGTGACGGCGCTGGAGCCGTATGCGTTCAGCTTTCGCGTCTCGGATGTCCTGCGCACCTACATCGGCGCGCAGTTTCGCCTGCATGCGCGGGAGCAGACCTCGCCCGAATTTCTCGCCGCGATTTCCTGCTCCCCGAAGTTTTCCGATGCCGACCGCAGCCTGCTCGCCGGGTTTCTGGAGCACTGCGACATGATCAAATTCGCCCGCATCCACGCCACCGCCGATGACAGCGCGAAGCTGCTCGAAAGCGCCATCGCCTTTGTGCAGGGAGGACGCGCGTGAGGAAGCCGGAAAACTCCGAACGTCGAACGCTAAACTCCGAACGTCGAACGGCGGAGGCGGCCACGCGTCAGCAAATTCTGCACTTCAAAGTTTGGCGTTCGGCGTTCGACGTTCGACGTTTTCTCCTTCCTCCGTCACAGTCATGACTCTCCCCGACGGCTTCACCTTCGCCCATCCTTGGCTGCTCCTGCTGCTGCTCGCACTGCCGCTGCTCGCGCTCTTGCAAGGTGGACGCGGGGCCGCGCCGGCGGTGGTCTTTTCCTCGCTGCGCCCGCTGTATGCTCTCGGCAAGCCGCGCCGCTCGCGCATCGGCGGCCGGATGACGACGCTGCTGCTCTTGGCGCTCTCGCCGCTCATCGTGGCGCTGGCGCGTCCGCAGATGGGCAAGACGATCAGCAAGGTGCAGGCGAGCGGCATCGACATCATGCTCGCGCTCGATGTCTCGGGCTCGATGGTCGCGGAGGATTTCACCATCGGCGGGGAGCGCGCGAGCCGCATCGAGGTGGTGAAACAGGTCACGCAGAAATTCATCGAAGCGCGGCCTAATGATCGCATCGGCATGGTCTGCTTCGCGGGCCGCCCGTACCTTGTGAGCCCGCTCACGCTCGATCACGACTGGCTTTTGAAAAATCTCGAGCGGGTGAAACTCGGGCTCGTCGAGGACGGCACGGCGATTGGCTCGGCCATCGCATCGGCGGCGAACCGGCTGAAGGACAAGGACGCGAAGAGCCGCATCGTGCTGCTGCTCACGGACGGCGACAACAACGCGGGCAAAGTGCCGCCGCTCACCGCGGCTGAGGCGGCGAAGGCGCTCGGGATCAAGGTTTATACGGTTGGCGCGGGGACGAAAGGCTACGCGCCGGTGCCGATGCAGGACATGTTTGGGCGCAAAATTTACCGCAACGTGAAGGTGGATGTGGACGAGGCGACGCTGACCAAAATCGCCGACATGACGAACGCGAAGTTTTACCGCGCGACGGACACGAAGACGCTGAACCAGATTTTCGAGCAGATCGACAAGCTGGAGAAATCAACGGTGGAACTGAGCCAGTACACGCAATACCGCGATTTGTTTCCGTGGTTTCTGGCGACGGGCTTTGGGCTGATCGCGCTGCAACTGGTGCTCGCGGAGACGGTGGGAAGGAGGCTTCCGTGAACGCACGAAGTGGCGTCCTCGCAACTGTCATCCTGAGCGGAGCGGAGGCGGAAAGGCGGGCGCTGCGCAGTCGAAGGACCTTGGCGGTTCAATCACGTCGAGCACTGGAACGAACCGCCGAGGTCCTTCGACTCCGTTCCGTCCCGCCTGCGCCCGCACGGAACTCCGCTCAGGATGACCGGCGCGATGATTTTTTAACTGGGGCTCGCCCGGAATTGGGAGGCATGCCATGACCTTCGGCCAGCCGCTTTGGTTTTGGGCGTTCGCGCTGTTTCCGGTGCTGATCGCGTTATTTTTTTACAATGAAGGACGCCGCGTGAAACTTTTGCGGCAGCTCGTTGCCGCGCGTTTGCAAGACCGGCTGGCGGGGAGCGTGAGCGTAGGCAAACGGCGCTTTCGTTTTCTGCTCGTGCTGCTCGGGCTCGCAGGCGTGATCGGCGCGCTGGCGCAGCCGCGGATGGGCTACACCTGGGAGCAGAGCACGCGGAAGGGGCGGGACGTGCTCATCGCCATCGACTGCTCGAAAAGCATGCTGGCGACGGATGTCGCTCCGAGCCGGCTCGGGCGGGCGAAGCTGGCGGCGCAGGATCTCATCGGCCAGCTCCAGGGTGACCGCGCTGGGCTGATTGCGTTTGCGGGGAGCGCGTTTTTGCAGGCGCCGATGACGGTGGATTACGGCGCGGTGCTCAGCTCGCTCGCGGAACTCGACACGGACATCATCCCGCGCGGCGGGACGAACATCGCGGCGGCGATCGAGACGGCGGTCGAGGCCTTTGGCAAAGGTGAGAGCGACAACCGGGCGCTGATTATTTTCACCGACGGCGAGGAGCTGGATGAGGACGCGGTGAAAGCCGCTGAGGGGCTGGAAGGCGCGGTGCGCATCTACACCGTGGGGCTCGGCTCGGCGGAGGGCTCGCTGATTCCGGTGCCGGGCGCGAATGGCGGGACGGATTTTGTGAAAGACGAGAGCGGGCAGATTGTGAAATCGCGGCTCGACGAAGACCGGCTGAGGAAAATTGCGGAAGCGACCGGAGGCTTCTACGTTCACCTCACATCCGGCCCGGCGGAGACGCTGCAAATCGTCCGCGACGGCCTCGGCCAAATGAAAGAACAAGACATCGACGCCAAAATGTCGCGCCGCCCCATCGAGCGCTACCAATGGCCGCTCAGCGGCGGTCTGCTGCTGCTCGCGGCGTCGATGCTCATTGGCGAGCGGAAACGCGCGGCGCGGCGGGAAGCAAGGCCGGCCAAGGCTTTGGCGGCAGCGGTGGTTCTGACGGCGGCGCTTTTCACACCGGCGGCGCGGGCAAAAAACGCAGGTGTCGAGGCGTACGAGCGAGAGGACTACAAGGGCGCGGCGGAGCAGTTCACGCAGCAGCTCCAGCGCATGCCGGAATCGCAGGCGCTGCATTTCGACCAAGGCGCGACGGCGTACAAACAGGGCGATTTTGGCAAGGCGCTCGAGGCATTTGCGAAGGCGGTGACTTCGCCCGACCCGCAGCTCCGCGCGGCGGCGGAATACAATCTGGGCAACACGCTTTACCAGCGCGGCGCGGGACAGAAGGACAAGGAGCCGAAAATCCGCGAGTGGAAAAATGCGCTCCAGCACTACGACCAGGCGCTCAACGTGCAGCCGAAAAACGCCGAGGCGAAATACAACCGCGACCTCGTGCAGCGGCTCATCGATGAACTGCAAAAGGAACCGCCGAAGTCCGACGACAAGAAGGATCAGGACAAAAAGGACGAGCAGAAAAAGGACAACAAGAACGAGGATCAGAAGCAGCCAAAAGACGGGCAGAACAAGAGCGACCAGAAACAAAATCCGCAAGACAAGCAGAAGCAGGATCAAAAGGATCAGCAGCAAAAAGAGGATCAGAAATCGCAGGGCGATCAGCCGCAGCCGCAGAATCAGGACAAGAGCGGCGAGCAGAAGAGCGATCAGCAGGGGAAGGAAGACAAGAAAGACGGGAAGCAGGACGACTCGAAGGAGCAAAACGGCGACAAGGGCGAGAACAAGGACGCGAAGAACGACGGCTCGAAAGACCCGCAGAAACAAGGGCAGGCGAAGAACGATCCGCAGAACAAAGACGGCCAGAAGGGTGAGCAGTCCGCGCCTTCACCAGACCAGCCGGGGAAGAAGCGCGAGGGCGACATCCACCCGCAAAACGGTCAGCAGCCGAAACCCGATGCGCAGCAGCAGGAAGCCGAGGAAATGCTGGCCGCGGAAGAGGGCAAAATGACGGAGGCACAGGCGAGGGGCTTGCTCGATTCGCTGAAGGGCGAGGATTCAAAGGTGCAATTGCTCAAGCCCGGCGAGCGCAAAGCA
>JAYVNN010000312.1:0-3958 GCA_043758435.1 Chthoniobacter sp. | reverse complement strand
AGGGCTTCGAGAGCGACTGGATGGTGAACTCCTGCCGCGAATCGCCGACCTCGTACACGCCGCCGTTCGTCGTCACCACGCAGATGCCGAACCAGTCGGGATCGGCCTTGCCCAGCTCGGGGATGTAGGTGGCCACGGTGCCGTCGTGGATTTCGGAAAACTCGCGGTGCAAGGCGGCGAGCTGGTCGCGGATGGGTGAGGAGGTCGGTTCAGGTGTCATGGCGCGCGCGGCACGGCGGCGCGGAGATTGCAAAACGGCGCGCGCAAAACAAGCGCGAAGGATTTTTCCTGTCATCGGGCGCTACCGCGGGTTGCAATGCCGCATGCCTGCACCCGCCCAATTCATCCAACATGCACCCGGTCGCGGAAAGACCTACTCCGCCGTCGGCGACAAATACGTGATGCTCGCGACCGGCGAACAGACCGGCGAAGCCTACTGCCTCGCGGAAGCGACCGTGCCGCCGGGCGGCGGCCCGCCGCCGCATTATCACACCCGGGAGGAGGAGACGTTTTACGTGATGGAAGGTGAGATCACTTTCACAGTCGAGAGCCACACGGTGGTCGGCGGGCCGGGGACGTTTGTGCAAGTCCCGCGCGGGACGCCGCACGCTTTCAAAAACCAAAGCACTGCGCCCGCCCGGATGCTGATTCAGTGCGTACCGTCGGGTTTTGAAAAATTCATGGCAGAGTTTGCCACGGAACTTCCCTCGCCCGACGCTCCGCCGCTGCCGCCGTCGCCGGTGGAGATTGAGAAATTGCTGACCCTCGCGCCGCAATACGGCATCGTCATGCTCCCGCCTGCGCACTGACGGTGGCAGCTTTTTCCACTCCCATGAAAACCTCCCTGCTCCTCTCCTCCGCGCTGCTTTTCACCACCGCACTCCACGCCGCGCCGGGTGTGCAGGTCGTACGTAAAGGCGCGGGCTACGAACTCCAGCGCAACGGTGCGCCCTTTCTCGTGAAGGGCGGCGGCGGCGGGGAGAATGCGCTGGAATCGCTGGCGAAGGCGGGCGGGAATTCGATCCGCCTGTGGGGCGACGATCATCTCGGTGACGTGCTCGACCGCGCGCAAAAGCTCGGGCTGACCGTGACGGCGGGCATCTGGCTCGGGCAGGTGCGGCAGGGCTTTGACTGGACGGACGCGGCGGGGCTCATCAAGCAGCGCGAGTACATCCGCGCGGTGGTGGAGAAATACAAAAACCATCCCGCGCTGCTCTGCTGGGCGCTGGGCAATGAGATGGAAGACGGGCAGGGCAAAAACGGCGCGGTCTGGTCGCAGATCAACAACCTCGCGCGCATGGTCAAGGAGATCGATCCCGCGCACCCGACGATGACGGTGGTGGCGGAAATCGGCGGCGACAAGGTGCGGAATTTCACCGCGCTCTGCCCGGATGTGGATGTGCTCGGGATCAATTCCTACGGCGGCGCGGCGAGCGTGGCGGAGCGCTACAAAAAACTCGGCGGGACGAAACCGTTCATCCTCACCGAATACGGGCCGAACGGAATTTGGGAGATTCAGAAAGACGCCATCGGCGCGTATCCCGAGCTGACGAGCACGGAAAAAACGGAAGCCTACCGCCGCGCCTACAAGGCCACCGTGCTCGGCGCGGACGGCATGTGCCTCGGCTCATACGCGTTTCTTTGGGGACAAAAGCAGGAGGTCACGGCGACCTGGTTTTCCATGTTCCTCGACGACGGCACGCGCCTCGGCGCGGCGGAGGCGGTGAGCGAACTGTGGACCGGCAAAGCGCCCGCGAACCGCGTGCCCGTCATCAAGTCGCTAACCTTCGACGGCCCCCACAGCGTCAAACCAGGCGCCACCGGCACCGCCACCCTCGAAGCCTCCGACCCCGAGGGCGACCCGCTGAAAATCGCCTGGTCGCTCCAGCGCGATCCCGGCGAGTACGGCAGCGGCGGCGACAAGGAAGGCAAGCCGCCGACCTACCCCGACGCCATCACCAAAACCGACAAGCAGACGGCGACCATCACCTTCCCCGCTGACGGCGGGCTCTACCGCCTTTTCGCCACCGTGCGCGATGACAAAGGCGGCGGCGCGGTCGCCAATATCCCCCTGCGCGTGGACGCGCCGGTGACGCTCGCAAAAAGTCCGCGCGCGACTTTGCCCCTCACCGTCTATGCCGAGGAAAGCGACGCGCCCACCTACATCCCCGCAGGCTGGATGGGCGATGCGAAGGCCATCAAGGTGAACCCCGCGTGGACCGAGCAGCCGCACACCGGCAAGACCTGCATGCGCTGCGACTTCGAGGCGGACAAAGGCTGGGGCGGCGTGGTCTGGCAGAATCCCGAAGGCGACTGGGGCGACCGCGGCGGCGGCTACGACCTCACCGGCGCGAAGAAGCTGACCTTCTGGGCGCGCGGCGAAAAGGGCGGCGAGGCCGTCGCCTTCGAGTTCGGCACGCTCGCGAAACCGAAGAAGTTTTTCGACACCGGCAAAGGCAAGCTGGAGAAAGTGGCGCTCACCAAAGATTGGCAGCACTACGAGATCGACGTCAGCGCCCAGGACCTCACCCGCATCAAAACCGGCTTCGTCTGGACCCTCGCCAGCCCCGGCGCACCCGTCACCTTCTACCTCGACGACATCCGCTGGGAGTGACTCAAGGAGCGCACGCGCCCGTCTGGTTAGGCGACTCTCGATTCATTTCATTTCATTGGCAGCATTTCGCTGTCGCTGCCCGTAATAATACGGAAAGCCACGAACGCGGCGATGGTGAAAACGAGCATCAAGCCAGCGAGCAGGGTGAAACCAACGGCGCAATAGAGCGAGCTTGCACTGGGCGTGGTATCGAGTGTGCGAACGGAAATAGCGGATGCTAACGCCCACCCCAGCGGTAAGAGAGCGAACCAAAAGCCGTAATCGCGCATGAACTCAGGATAAGCTGGATTAGGAATACCTGCGGCGCTGTGGAAGCGCAAAAAACCGCCAGTCAGGCTGACTCCGAGAAAGATGACGAACAACTGCATGACGGTTAAAGCTGAGATGAAACGTGGCGTCATGGTGGGTTAGTTGCTCGTTGGTGAAAGGAGTGCTCAGTCGCCTAACGCAAGGTCAGCGATGGGAGCCAGCCGACGAGGACGTTGAATTTGCCTCTGAGCGGATCGGCTGGCTTCCGTTCGCTGCACCGTCAGGTTCGCCGCTTTGTTCTGTCGTTCTCTTGTCGAAAATGATATACTCATGATCACCGTGGTTAAGAGGCAGCGCGAGTCCGTAATCACTGCGCTTTGTCGTGAGTCCGACAATTCCCACGCTCCAAGGCTCTCCGAAGTGTGAAATGCGCCCCACTCCGCCATCGACAATTTGATGTTGTCTCGCGAGCTCAGCCGCGAACTCCTTGAAGCCCGGCCCCTTGGAATATGCAGAATCATCGGCAAAACTGTCGATGTAGAACAGCATGTCGTAAACCGATCCACGATCGGGTTTCTCCACGAGCCAAGTCCCAGAGCAAGTGTCGTATAATTCCCGCGGCTTCTGCAGTGTCCCACCGGAAAAGACGTCAAGCCAATAGGAGGGTATCCTCCTAGCTACAAAAGTCCCGTCACGTCTTATCTCTACGGTCGCCGTCGCATCGTGGTAACCAGCAGCGGCTATTCGTTCCGCCGACTCGCTGCTCAACGAATACACTCCCCAAAGTCGCTGTTCATCAGGTGGCTTCCGCAGGAAGGGGGATTCTCCGCCCGAGTCGCACGAAGTGAGAACTAGGGCAACCGCTCCCCAACTGAGTGCTCGAAAGCGGTGGCTTGTGCGATTCATTAGCCCCTCGTTACCAAACTCCGTTTGGTAATGCAATGAGGAGGGGAACTCTGCTCCCCACGGCGGGGGTGTCTGCGGCGCGGAGCCGGCGGCAGGCCCGCCCGCAGACACCCCACCCGCACGAAACAGAGTTTCGCCCGCAAGCGCGTTACCAAACGGAGTTTGTTAACGAGGGGGAAAAACAGCGCG
>JAYVNN010000311.1:0-3962 GCA_043758435.1 Chthoniobacter sp. | reverse complement strand
CTCGCCAGCGACCACGCGCCGCACTGCGCGTATGAAAAGGAAGTCGAGTTCGACCTCGCGCCCTTCGGCATCCTCGGCCTCGAAACCGAGCTGGGCCTGTTCCTCGACATCCTCGTCCACAAAAAGAAAGCCATCCCGCTCGCGCGCCTCATCGCGATGTTCACCACCGAACCCGCGCGCCTCCTCGGCCTCGACCGCGGCACCCTCAGCCCCGGCGCCCCCGCCGACGTCACCCTCATCGACCCCGGCCTCGAATGGACCGTGGACAAAGATCAGAGCTTCTCCCGCAGCCGCAACACGCCCTTTCACGGCTGGGAGATCAAAGGCCGCGCCGTCCGCACCATCGTTGGTGGCAAGGCGGTCTGGGCGCTTTAGACGCAAGCCAGGTCAGTTTTCCGCCTGAGGATGCGCTATGAATTCCCAAGCTTCGTAACGAGAGGCAAAAATTGTAGCAGTTTACATGAAGCGGAGTTGCACCTTGCGGTATGGCCCCGTAGAAGGGCGCACCTCGTTTATGGAAATCGTCCAAAAGCCCGCACTGCCCGGCCAACCAGCCGCAGTCGCACCTGTTTATTTTGAATCGCTGACGCTGCAAAACCTGCGGTGTTTTGGTGAAGCAGTGACTTTGCGCTTCACCGATCAAAGCGACCGGATCGCGCAGTGGACAATCATCCTTGGCGACAACGGCGTCGGGAAGACAACTATTCTACAGGCGCTCGCGGGGCTTGCTCCGATGGTGGATGCTGCCAATGCTGAAGACGGCAAAGAAGAGAGTGCAAAGCAATTGAAGGCCAGCGCGAGTCTGCGGGATTCTTCGTTCGAGCCGTTCTTGAGCCGTTGTGCGAATCACGGAGCGGGCCCTGTCGAAAAAGGTGCGGATACCGATTTTTCAACCTATGCAGCATGGCCTTGGCTCAAGATTGTCTCGGCAATCCGACTGGGTGAATTGATTCAAGGCGAGCAAACCAAAAACGACATCACACGAAACCACGAGTGGGCGTTCGCGGGCTTGCTTCTCGGAAAGGCTGCCTGGAGGAGAACTTGGTCTGTGCGTGAAGAGTCGTTCATTGGCGGACTTGTGATTTACGCCTACGGGGCGAGTCGGCGAATGGCAGTCGCCGGCCGCAAGGCCTTCGGAAGCGGCAGCCGTGAGGCGACGGAAACGCTCTTCGACAACGAATCCCAAATCGGAAACGCCGAGGAGTGGCTGCTGGATCTCCATCAACTCTCTCAGATGCCACATGCCGAACAGGAGCTGGCCAAGAAGCGCCTTGGTGACGTGCTGGAAATCCTCCCGCACGTCTTGCCGGACGTAAGTGAAATACGATTCGAAGTCGAGACGGTAGAGGCCGCCCGAGTCCGTCCGAAGTTTCACACTTCGTTTGGCTGGTTGCCGATCGAGGCGCTCAGCTACGGCTACCAGACGATGGTTTCGTGGCTGGTCGATCTTACGCGCCGGATGTTCGAGCGTTACCCGGAAGCTCCCGATCCGCTCAAGATGCCAGCCATCGTGCTCGTCGATGAGATCGACCTGCATCTTCATCCGCGGTGGCAGCGGGAGGTGATGGATTACTTGAGCGAGCGTTTTCCCAACACGCAGTTCATCGTCACGGCGCACAGTCCGCTCATCATCCAGAACCAGCGCGCGGCGAATGTCATCTTGCTGGAGCGGTTGCCCAGTGCGCCGGATCAACCGATGCGAGTGACCGTGCGCCAGGATTTGGATGACGTGAAACGGTGGCGGGTGGATCAAATTCTCACGAGCGATCTTTTTGGCCTCCAGACCGTCGAGTCGCAGCACGCCGAGAAACTCGAAGGTGAGCGCGACGTGCTCCTCGCCAAGAGCAAGCTCACCGCGGCGGAACGCAAGCGCCTCGCTGAGATTGACGCGGCGCTGGAAGCGTTGCCCGCATTTTCGTCCCGATCAGCCGTGAAGGCCGAGGAACTTTTTAAACAAGCGGCGGAACTGCTCGCGGAAAAAAAATTGGCGAAGAAGGCGTCAAAAGTGAAACAGCCGAACGCACGGAAATGATCCGCATCGTGCGCAGTAACCCCGCGCCTAATGTGTTGGCGAACGAAGGCGCGGCGGCGACGCGGGCGAACGCGCGCAAAGTTCGCCGCGATTCCGCGGACTACGGAAGCGGTAAGCGCAAGCTCGTTTTTGACCGCACCATTTATGGACATCCGGAAGTGAAGGAACGGCTGATCGCTATGCAGCACGGCAAGTGCGCATTTTGTGAAGCCCAGGTGACGCATATCTCGGATGGAGATGTGGAGCATTTCCGTCCAAAAGGGCGTGTGCGACAGAGCCGGACGGGAAAGCGTTTCTATCCGGGCTACTGGTGGCTCGCCTACGATTGGTCGAATCTCATTCTCGCTTGCATCAAGTGTAACCAGCGAAATAAAGGGGATCTCTTTCCCCTCGGTGACGCTGAGCAGCGTGCGCGAGTGCCGGGCTCCCATTTTGAGCAACCGCTGTTTATCGATCCCGCAGAACTCGTAACTGACCCGGAGCAGTTAATCGGGTGGCATCGGTGGATGCCCATCGCGGCCAAAGGGAACCGCGCCGCCAAGACGACGATCAAAGAATTGAGTCTCAAGCGGAAGCCTCTGGTCGAACATCGCCGCGCAAAGTATCGAACTCTCCAGAAGCTGTGGAACGCAATGGAGGGCCTCAAGCAGTGCGGTGGTAGCAGCCCCGCGCAAGCTGCGAAAGCTGCGGAAATCGCGGCGCATTTCTCCGAACTGACCAATGCAAACGCGGAGTATGCCGGGATGGTTCGAGCTGCTGTGAAAATTGGGTTTGCCCGGTAGAAACTGGATAAGAGGACAGGTCTTGGGATGAATCAACAATCTACTTGCCATGAAAACCCCGCGCGAAATCCCCTGCTCCACCTGCGGCAAGCCGACGGAGTATTTTGCCGAACCGCTCGGGCCGTTCTGCTCGGCGCGGTGCCAGATGATCGATCTCGGCAAATGGTTCGGTGAGGAATACCGCGTGAGCGAACCGCTACGGCCGGATCACTTCGCCGAGTTTGAGCAGCTCGACGGCGGCGGCGAACTCGACCGGCCCGAGTAACGCGCCGCACTGCGCATCACTTTTTCGGAAAACCGATGGCGGCTCGCGCAATGGAGCGCCAGCCCGGAGGGCTGAAAGAAATTAGCCGGTGGTGGAGCGAAGCGGAACCACCGGAATCAAATCGAAAACAACGCTGCGCCCCGAAGGCGGCGCGAGAAACATGCGGCAACTTCTTGCGCCACCTTCGGGGCGCGCTCGCTTTTTTTCATCGCGATCCGGTGGTTCCGCTTCGCTCCACCACCGGCTAATGGCTTTCAAGCCTCCGGCTTTGGGGATTGAGGACTTGGGGGGCGGGATGAGCGGATGGGTTGCAGCATGCGCCAGCCGCGGCGCGCTAGCAGGCTGCCGTAGCCGAGTTCGATGAGGAGGATGAGCCAGACGACGAGCGGCAGTTTCCACAGGCTGACCGTGGCCGCGGTGGGCGCGGTGTTTTCAAACGGCGTCCGGGTCAGGCAGTAGAGGACGCCGGCTTCGCCGAGCAGCGGGGCGTCGGCGGCGTTGGAGAGTGCGCGGGGCAGGAGAAGGGTGCCGTTGGCCAGCGGGACGCTGAAGGCGAGGGTCATCGCGGTGAGCGGATACACGCGCGCGTAGTCGGCATGGGTGCGGGCGGTGGCCAGGCCAAAGGCCGACGCGGCGAAACCCAAGCCGTGAACTACGGGGCCGGAATCGACATCGAAATACCAATCGGTGCCCGCGCCGCGCGGGAACTCGCGGAAGCCGGCGGCCAGCCAGTCGTGCTGCCAGAAACTTTCCACGTACGCCGCGTACCAGGTCTTCGATTGCTCGGGCCAGACGGCGGGCGCTTGCATGATGAGGCCGGAGTTGCTGCAGCCGCGCGAGGCATCGTAGGGCTGGCCGTCCTGCGCGCTGGCCGCGTAGGGCG
>JAYVNN010000310.1:0-3974 GCA_043758435.1 Chthoniobacter sp. | reverse complement strand
TGCTGAATCACGAGGTGTGCGGAATGAAGCGCGCGACGGCAGACGAAAGCATGACCGTCACTTCCGGCCACGGGGTTACTTTGTCGGCGGATTTGCTCGTCGGCGCTGACGGTGGAAATTCAGTTGTTCGCGCCGCCATCGGAGACGCCCGGACGCCGCGGGTGCTCGGTTACGTCGGCTGGCGAGGTCTGGTGAGCCAGGTGCCGATCGAATGGAACGACGGGCGCATCTCGGAATCGTGGGGCGATGGCGGGCGATTCGGAATCGCTCCGGTCGCCGCCGGGCGGACGTATTGGTATGCGACCGAAAATGCACCGGCGGGGTGGAATGTGCCCGTCGAAAAAAGAAAAGCGCATCTGCTGAAACGATTCCGAAACTGGCATGCGCCGGTGTGTGACTTGATCGCCGCGACACAAGACGACGACATCTTGCTCAGTCCGATTTCTGAGCAACGCGCGCTGCGCTCCTGGCATCGCGGGTCCGCAACCCTGCTGGGCGATGCGGCTCATTTGATGTCACCCAATCTCGGTCAGGGCGCGGCGATGGCGCTGGAGGACGCATGGGTTCTGGCGGAATGTCTGCGGGAGGACGGTTGCGGCGGCACGGCGTTGCTCCGCTACGAAAAACTCCGCAAGCGTCGGATCTCATTCACCGTCTGGCTGTCGCGCCAGGTCGGCCGGCTCATTCAAATGGAACATCCTGCGCTCATGCTGGCACGGGACACGGCCCTGCGGCTGACACCGGATTGGATCGGTGCCTGCACGCTGGCTCCCGTTTTCAACTTCCGCGTGTGAGCAGCCCTGCTATCCATCCGAACGCCATGACCGCTGCGGCGAACAACTTTCCATCGTTAGACGAACTCGGCCGCGATCTGCTGCAGGTTTCGGGATTTCGCCGTGCGGTTTCTTTGACCGTTCCATTCGCGCTGGCCGCACTTTTCTTCGTTTTCGCCATGCGCGGGCTGTGGCTTTTGGCGCTCGCCTGCCCGGTGGCCCTGAGCTTTCTGACCTACGGCTCCACGTCTCACGATCTCGTGCATCGCACTCTGCGCCTGCCGCCGTGGCTGAATGAGCCGCTGCTCTGCGCGACGGAGCTGATCTGCCTGCGCAGCGGTCATGCCTATCGGACCAGCCACCTTTATCACCACGCGCATTTCCCGGCGGACGACGACTTGGAGGCGAAAGCCGCACGACTGCCGCTGGGGTGGGCGCTGCTCGATGGACTGACGCTGCAATACCGGCTCTTTTTTTTCGCACTGAAAAAGCGCGGGCCGCACCGCGCGTGGATGATCGGCGAAGGCCTCGCGGCTCTCGTCCTGTTCACCGGTGCTTTTGCGAGTCTGCCGTGGACGCCGCTCCCTGCGCTTTATTGCGCGCTCATGATTGCGGGAAGCTGGGTCTTTCCCATCGCGACGGTGCTCATCCCCCACGACGCCCGCGGCGGGCAGGAGTGGACGCAGACACGTTTGTTTCGCGGCCGGGTGCTCTCGCTGCTCGCCTTCGAGCATCTCTACCATTTGGAGCACCACCTGTATCCGCAGGTGCCGCATCACAACTGGCCGGAACTTGCGCACAGACTCGATCCGCACTTCGAGCGGCTCGGGGTGCGCGCCATCAAGCTGTTCTTTTGAGATGCAGGACGAAGCGCACCGCGACAGTGAAGGATTTTTGGCCGGGCTCATCGGCGACGGACGTCCATTGCTCGCACTGACCGGCATCGCCCTCGCGCTGTCTGGCGCGTTCGCACTTTTCCTCTCCGCGACCGGCGCGTTTCTCCCGCATGACGTGGACTTTCTCGGAATGTCCTCTCAGCAGCTCTGTGCTCTCCATGAATGCCGGATCGTCCATTTCATGTTTCACGATCGCGTGGCTTTCGGCGGAGTGCTCATCGCGATCGGTACGCTCTACCTGTGGCTCGCGCAGTTTCCGCTCAGGCATGGCGAGGAATGGGCCTGGTGGGTTTTTGCCATTTCCGGACTGACCGGCTTTTCCAGTTTTCTCTGCTATCTCGGCTACGGCTATCTCGACACTTGGCACGGCGCGGCCACCCTCGCTTTGCTCCCGCTCTATGTGCTCGGCATGTGGAAAAGCCACGCGAGTCTGGCCCGGCCGCGCGCGGGATTCCGTTCACTATTTGCTCCGCATGCCCCGTTGGATTGGAGAACGCGCCCCGGCTTCGGTCGCATTTGTCTGCTGCTGACCGGGCTCGGAAAAATGGGGGCTGGGAGTGTCATCATGCTGGTCGGGATGACATCGGTCTTTGTACCGCAGGATCTGCAATATATGGGACTTCACGCGAACGACCTTTTCGCGATCAATCCCCGGCTCGTGCCGCTGATTGCGCATGATCGCGCCGGCTTTGGTGGCGGACTGCTGAGTTGCGGGCTGATGGTCGCGTTGATCGTCTGGAGGACCCGGATCAACGCGGCACTTTGGCAGGCGATCCTCATCGCTGGAACGGTCGGGTTCACCTGCGCCATCGGCATCCATTTTGCCATCGGCTACACCGACCTGACCCACATGGGTCCTGCCATTCTCGGCACCATGATTTTTGCCACCGGGATCATCTGCACCGCACCCGTGAATCGGATCGGGGGTTACAGAAGCGAATCGGCGTTAGGCGGCACTTCCTGACAGCCCGGCGAGGGTGATTGCCTTCTCCGCTGCCGATGATCGCGTTGAACGACGACGAGATTATGTCTGAAATCCGGCGAACCCGCGAAGGCCATGCGGCAGCCTGCGGCTACGATGTCGGAAAGCTGATGGCTTTTCGTTCGTGAGGAGCCGCCGGAGAAGCAGGCGCTCACTTTCCACGGAATCCGCGGAAGATCATGCCGCCTCAGAAACCTTTCGGCAGGCTCTTGAGCGCGTCTTTGAGCGCCTTCTGCGCTTCCTTTTCGGCGGCATCGATGTCGGCTGGGGGATTGCCAGCGGCGGGTGCTTGTCCTTCAGGGACGCCGTCCCAATTGAGGCCCTCGGCGAAGATTTTGACGGTGCTGCCTGCCGGTGCCTGCTGGATCATGATCGTCAGACTGGCGTCGCCTTGCTCGCGTTTGAGGATGGCGCTTTTCGGTCCCCGCACTCCGCCGGTGCCGTCCTTCCAGCCTTGTTTTTTGAGCCGGGCGGAAAGGTCGTCGGCCACGGCGGTGACGGGCTGCGCGCTGGTCAGGTGAATCTGCTCCACGAGGCCCTTGAATTGCACGTCTTTGGCATCTTTGGGGAGCGGCAGGTCGCGGGCGAAGAGAGTTGGGGTAGCGGCGGCCTTGGCGGGTCGGTCGGGCGTGTCGCCGGAGGCCGGCGGCGGTACGTTTGCGGCGGGTTTGGGCAGGGCGAGGCTCGCGGTGCGCAGCTTTTCCGGCAGCGGCGCGGCAAAGGTCATATCGACCTCCCATTTTTGCCCAAAGGCATCCAGCGTCCCGCCCGTGGTCACGTGCCCGGTGACGTTGCCGCCCTCGATTTTGAAGTCGGTCGTCTTAATCTCCCCGGTCGCGCTGAATCCCGATTTCTTGTGCGCGCTGTGGGCCACCTCGCAGCCAAAGATTTGCCCATCGTAAAACACGCTGAGAATGAGCGCGCTGCCGAGTTTCCCGAAGCCCGCATCCCACGATGGCTTCTTCGACGTGGCGGGATCTTTCTCGGTGAAAATCAGCGTCACCGCGGGCTTGCTGTCGAACTCCTCATGCTCCTCGACGAAGACATACTTGATCGCGGCAGGCTTGCCGTCGCCGAGGAACTTGCCGGTGACCGCGGGCTTTACGGGCGGATCGAGCTTCGCGGGAGCGGCGTCGGCGATCTTCGTCAGCGAGGTGGTCAGGCAGACGGCGGCGAGGATCGCGGCCATCGGACAAAGGCGGAGGATGCTGGAGGTCTTCATTTTTTCTGGAGGCATGGGTGAGCGCGATAAAGCGTGCGTGCCTCAAGGTGCGAAGACCAGCCCGGAGATTTCGATTCCGTTGCTGGTGAGAAGTAAGGCGG
>JAYVNN010000309.1:0-12121 GCA_043758435.1 Chthoniobacter sp. | reverse complement strand
ATGCCGCCGAAAACCGCCAGCGCAATCAGGGTAACAGCGACGGAGAGTTGAAGCGCGCGCTGCACGTCGGAAACAAGCAGGTAGGCACTTAGCGGGATGATGCCCCCGACGATGTAAGCAGCGGCAATGGTCAGGGCGCTTTTCCAGGCGCGGCTTGGGTCGGGAGCCTCAAGGTTTAACTCGAAGCGCATCATAAACTTCACCCAATCCTTGGGCCGCCGCTGGAGCGACTCGACCACGGTGGCGCACTCCCCATGAGATAGGCCGTAGGTCTGGAAAATCTCGCTCACCTCCTGCGCTTCCGCCTCGGGAATGGTGGTTATCTCGCGTTCTTCGCGCGCTTGTTCGTGCGCGTAGTGTTCAGCATCGCCGCGAGCGGCCAGATAGCCACCGAGTCCCATCGCGATGGAACCGGCTGCAATCTCGGCGAAGCCAGCGGTGACGATGATATGAGTCTGGGAAATCGCGCCCGTCAAACCCGCGGCGAGGGCGAAGGGAACCGTCAAGCCATCGGACATCCCAATGACAATGTCGCGAACGGTATCGCTCGCGGTGAAGTGCTTTTCTAAGTGAGGAGTCGAAGGCATGGAGTTAGCCACACGTCATTAGTTGCCCTTCGGCAGCGCGCAAGCTGCGTTGTTGCTGCGGTTCCACGGCAGCTTCGCGAGCAGCATCCCCATCATACAGCTATCCGTGACAGCGGCGAAGATGAGTCCGAGCGGGATGAACCACGCGAGTACGATGGCCGCCGGCCAGACGAGCGAAAGACCCAGCCCCAGCACCGTGAGCAGACCCGCAACAAGCCGCACCTGCCGCTCCAGCGCCCACGGCGCGTGTGCCTCCTTTTCCAGCGGCAGACCCGCCTGTTCCCATGCCATCACGCCGCCGGTCAGTTGGCTGATGTTCGTGAACCCCAGCCGCGCGAGCGTGGATGCAGCCTCAGCACTGCGCCGCCCGGTGCGGCACACGCAGACGATGGGTTGGTCCTTCGGCAGTTCGCCCGCCCGTTGTTCGATTTCCGCAAGCGGGATGAGCCGCGCACCTTTCAAATAACCGGCCGCATATTCGGGATATTCCCGGACATCGAGTAACAGCGGCGGTGCCGGGGCAGCGAGCGCGGTCTGAAGTTCTTGAGGTGAGTGTTGAGGAGAGGAGGTGTTCATTATTTTTTTGTCGGTGATTGTCGTCATGGGATTCCAGATGCTCGACGCGATCATAAGGTTGCCCAAGTCAGGCGGGTGAGAAATTTACTTTGCCGCCTCGATGATGGCGATGGTGTCCTTCTCCACCTGTTCGGCGATGACCTTCAACTCTTCCGACTTCGAGAGGGATGACAGCAGAACCGTGGGCCGCACCATGCCGATCAAGGTCTTGCCACCGTCTTGATAAACGGAAATGCGACAAGGCAGCGCGAGGTTCATTCCCATGTCGGCGGTGAGCACGGCAGCGGCTTGCTTGGGATTGCACACTTCGAGGATGTGGCAGGCATTCGGCAGGTCGAAGCCCTTGCTCGCGAGGGTTTCTTTCAGGTCGTAAATGTGGAGCACGCCGTAGCCGTGCTGTTTTACGGAGGCTTGGAGATCGGTCACGGCTTGGGCCGGGGATTTGGAGGTTTCGGCGATGTATTGTGGGTTCATAAATGGGATGGCGCAAGTTCATGGGTGAAAAAGCGCGAGCACGTTGCGCCACAGCATGTAGGCGCCGACGATCCACATCCCGGCGGCGAAGACTTGGCGCAGCCGCGCGGGCGAGAGCCGCGAGCGCAGGCGCGATCCGGCAAGCATCCCGGCGAAACCGCCGCCGACAAAGAGCGCGCTGAGCGCGAGCGGAAAGTGCGCGCCGTGGAGCAGGTGCGCCGCGACGCCGGAGATCGAGATGAGAAAAATGACGAGCAGCGAGGTGGCGACCGCACGGTGAATGGCCGTGCCGGTGACGAAGACCAGCGCCGGCACGATGATGAATCCCCCGCCCACGCCGAACAGCCCCGAGAGCACGCCCGCCGCCGCGCCCGCGCCGAGCAGCCGCGCGTAACATCCGGGTTGCAGCTTCCCATCGCCGCGCGCGACGCACGGGCCGGTGGCGAGCGCGTCGCCGCTCTGCCCCGTCCACATTCGCCAGCCCACGCAGCCCATCAGCAGTGCGAAAGCGGAGAGCACCAGCGCGGGAGCAAGTGACCGCGCGAGGGCTGCGCCCGCCGGGGCGAGCGCCATGCCCGCCACGGCAAAGACGAGGCCCGCGCGCCATTCGAGTTCGCGGTGGCGCAGGCTCGCGCCGAAGCCCGCGGTCAGCCCCACGGCGGCGAGACTCAGGCCCGCGGCGGTGCCCATCGGCACGCCGAGACCGTAGATGAGCAGCGGCACGGCGAAGATCGAGCCGCCGCCGCCGGTCAGCCCGAGCGAGACGCCGACGATGAGGCCATAGATGAGTGGAGCGAGCATCGCGCATCAGTGCGTCAGGGCGTGGGTTTGCGCTATGCGTTCGCATTCGGAGCAGGTGCCATCGACATGCACGGCGTCGAAACCCTCCGCGAGAAGAAAGGAGGATGCCAGCGACGCGCGCTTGCCCGAGCCGCAGTGGATGAAGAGCCGCCGTCCGCGCGGCACTTCGGCGAGCCGCGCCTTGAGCCGCGTGTAGGCGACGTTCACCGCGCCGTCGAGATGGCCTGCGGCAAACTCCGAGGCGTTGCGCACGTCGAGCACGAGGCCGCCGTCGAGAGCCTCGCGGTCCCATGCCTCGAACTCGACGCGCTCCGTGCGCGCGGTGAGCAAGCCGGCGGCGGCGAGTTCGCCGGCGAGCGCCCAGCCGCCGATGCGGTCGAAGCCGATGCGGTAGAGCTGACGCGCCGCGTCATCCACCGCGCTCTCATTTTCCACCACGAGCAGCACGTCATCCTCCGGCGCGAGGTAGGAACCCGCCGCCATGGAGAAAAACGGCCCTGGCATCGGCGCATGCAGCGCGCCCGCCAAATGCCCACTGGCAAAGGCCGCGCGGTCGCCGCGCGTATCGAGCACACGCCCGCGCCACGTCGCGGCGTCGGTCTTCCGCGGCTGCGGCACGCCGCCGGTGATGGCGATGCCGTCGCGATTCACCTGCTTCATCCGCGCGAAGTAAAGCGGCGGCTCGGGCTGGCCGGAAAGGATGAATTTTACGAACTCCTCCTCGCCGCCGGTGAGCGCGAGCCGCAGCGCGCCGTTGAACTTTCGCTCGTAGCCAAGCGTGGACGACGGCACCGCGCCGAGCGCCTTCCCGCAGGCTGAACCCGCGCCGTGCGCCGGGAGGATTTGCAGTGCGGCATCGTATTTCGAGAACTTTCGCAGACTCGCGAAGAGCTGCCGCGCCGCCGGTTCCTGCGCCCCGGCGATGCCCGCCGCCTGCTCCAGCAAATCGGGCCGGCCCACGTCGCCGACGAAAAGGAAATCGCCGGTCAACGCGGCCATCGGCTCATCCGCTCCGCCGCCGAGGTCGGTGACCAGATACGTGACGTGCTCCGGCGTGTGCCCCGGCGTATGCACAGCGTCGAACTCGATATTGCCCACGCGAAATTTGTCGCCATCGCGCAACATCACCAGCCCCGCGTGCCCCTTCGCCCACACGCTCTGCCACTGCGGACCGCCCTCGCCAGAGACGTAGATTTTCAGTGCCGGGTCGCTCGCCGCGAACTCCTGCGCACCGCTCACGAAGTCCGCGTGGATGTGCGTCTCGGCGACTGCCGTGATGCGCAACCCCGCGTCGGCAGCGATGGCGCGGTAGCGGTCGATGTCGCGCTCCGGGTCGATAAGAATCGCCTCGCCCGTCTTTTGGCAGCCGACGAGGTAGGCGTATTGCGCGAGATGCGGGTCGAAGATTTGGCGGAGGAGCATGGTCGTCGGGAGGAGAAAAATCGCGCGCTATTGGTGTCCCATCCCAGCACCGGGGCCGCGTCCCATCATTCCACGGCGATGCTGACCCATTTCGTTCCACATTGGGCCGTGGGTTTGACCACCTTTCCAGCAGTTGTTCCAAGCGAACTCGTACCGGCTTTGGCCCGCGCCGCCCATCCAGCCGTGATGCACTCCACCTCCCCGCAACCAATCGGCCTGCCCGTAAAACCGGCTGCACAAACCGCTCGGGTCGCTGGCGGTCGGATGGGGTTGAAGCTCGATCGTTTGGTCGCCACTCCCCATCGTCAACGGCTTGTTTTCAATGGGCTGGCTCGCCTTGAGGTTCTGGTCCCAAGTGTGGACCATCATCTCGCCGGTGTCGGCGTTGGCCATGACTTCGGCTTTCGCCTGACCGTTATTCAGCGTCACCACATCGCCTCCGTTCGGGCCTGCCTCGGCCTTGGATGAGCAGGATTGGAAGGTCATCACCGCAAGGAGCAGTCCTATTCCCATGACGGCGACAGTTAGGACTTTCATAGCGCGCCCACATGCAGATTTGGTTTCGGAGCGCTCCATACTTAGCTGACCTCCAATACGCGGTTCATCGTGCCGAAGTCATTGGCGCAGCATTTCGGACAGCCTTGGTATTCATGTTCGCAGCCCGGCTCGCAGCACCATTCGCCATCCACGATGAACTTGTATTCGTGATGGCCGGGTGTCAGCGGCAGCGTGTTTCGCCAGTGTCCGTCCGGTTCCCGGTAGAGCGGGATCACCTCTGGGTTCCAATCATTGAAGGTGCCAGCCACGAACACGCTTTGTGCGCGGGGAGCGTAGCAGGAAAATTCGATGGGTTTGGTATTCATCCCCAGCTTATTTGACCACCAGGACACCCTTCATGCCCACCTGGCAATGAGCTGGGAAGGAGCAAAGGTAAGGATAGCTCCCGGGCGCGGCCGGAGCGGTAAAGGAAGTTGAGGCGCTTTCCTTCGGACCGAGGAGGCGAATCGAGGCGAGCACCTTGTCGGCCATGGATTTTGGCTGGAAACCCTCGGACTTGGCGTTAATCGCTGCGTTGGCGTAGGCTTGGGGATCCGAACCGGCTTTCAAAAGAACCCAATTATGGCCCATGGCTTCCTTCGGGAGAGTTCCTTCGTTTTTGAGTTCGACCGTGATCTTTTCACCGGGATGCGCCGCAATCGTGTTTACGCTGTATTTCATGGTATCGAAACCGCTGATGACCACGGTCCTCGCCCCGGGGGACGCGGCCTTGAGTCCGACGGCGGCGACGGTCGCGAATAGCAGGGACGCAATAAGAGTTTGTTTAAGTTTCATAGAGTTATGTTGTTGTCGTTTGGTTTTGCGGTTTGATTTGCTTGGTTCGTTCCGGGGGATTTTAGGTGAGTGCGTGGCGGTTGTCCGAATGGCGGTTGCTGGAAGCGGGATGGAGCTAGAAGGCAAACCAAGCTTCGATATACAGGGTGTTGTTGTCGCTCGCATTGCGGCCCGCGCCGTCGTAGTTGTGCCTGGCACCGTTGAAGCGGTTATAGAAGACGTATTGGACAGAGAATTTGACGTTGCTCTTGGGCCAGAAGGCCGGACCCCCGCCCTTGTTCATGGGCATCCAGTTCAGTTGGAATACCAAGCCATCGCTCAAGGGAGAGCCTTTCGCGCTTCCGGAGTAAAGCGTCGCATCACGACTGCCGGTGTCCGCGAAATAGCTGATCGCCCCGCCGTATGTCTTGTCGTAGAGATAGTCCACCGTGGCCTTCATCGTCCACAGATGATCGGTCCGGTTGTCGGTGTTTCCGAGTTGCTGACTGGCGTTCCAGGTATTCCGCTCGTAAATCGCCGAGGCCAGCAGGGTCAGGTCGCTCTTGCCAAAGGAAACCTGATATTCCGAATCCAGCCCCCAGTCGATGGTGAGGTCTTTTCCGGCGGTGTTATCGCGTCCGGGATAACTGCGGGCCGCCATCCCGAAAAGGCCCACCTGAAGGACGTGATTGCCGGAGGATTGTTCGTAGGCAAAGCGCCAGTAGGGAGCAATATCTGCCAATTGGGTTTCGCCCGTGGGATCAACGCCCATGGCATGCTGAAAACGCGTGCTCAGAGTGCGATAGCCGGCAATGTCGAAATAGAAGGAATTGTTAATCATCACATAAGCACCGACGCCCAGGACCTGTTGCGCGAGTCCTCCGTCGATCAGTGTGCTTGCTCCGGGGGTAGGAGCGAGACTGGAACTGCTGAATGGAAACCCCCAGACGGGTGACGCATTCCATGGATCCTGCATGCCGGGGTTGTTATTGACGTAAAGGCCAAAGGTCACCGGCTTATTGAAAATCGTTTTGGTGTCGGCGTAGCGAACCTCCGCGTTATCCCATTGGAGCGTCCGATCGACTCCGCTATAAGTGACCTGGGTGAAGGTTCCGATCTTGTTCAAAAAACCTCCCACCGTAGGTCCGAAAAGACCCTCGGCATACGGGCCGAACAATCGTCCGGCGTAAAACGCGCTGGCTTGGGAGAGCGCCACATTGGAATTGTTGGCAAAGTGGGGAGCCGCTCCGCCGGGCTGGGAAGCGTTCGTCTGGGTGAAAGAAGGTTGCAGCATGAAAGAGATCGGCGGCAACTCGGTCTGGCCACCGGCTAGGGTGTATCCGCTGAGTTTGAACTGCCGGCCGAATTCCGTGAGTATTGGAAACTCCGTGTGGCACACAATGCACGACATGCCGGTCTGTCGGGCGTAGCTGGGGACCGCCGTGGCGGTGTGTGGAAGGACGAGCGCCGTGGCTAGGGCAAGCAGGACCAGACGGATCGTTTGGATTGCAGGTCGGGTATTCATTCGGGATTTCTCGTTTAGGTTCATGTTCATAAGCACGTCTCTGTTCGCGATTTTCTTTTCCTTCGACCGCTTAGTTCTTGGGGGCTTCCTTCTTTTTGTCGCAGCAAGGCGCGCACTTATCGTGGCCGCACTTGTCGCAGCAGTCGCCGCCCTGTTTGCAGCAGGTGCCGCATTCTTTGGTGGTCTTCATTTTCTCGTGCTTGTCCTGTGCGAACACGGGAAAGCTGGTAAAGGCAATGGCAAGGAGCGCGAGTTTCAGGGTGGTTTTCATTGCGGTGTCTTTCATTGGGTTTGTTGGTTGCTTGTTTGTTGTCTGGTTGATTCGATTACTCAATGGTGCGTGGCTAGTGCCGAACGCGGAGTTATTTCTTGGATAGCTTGATAATAGCGACGACGAGCAGAACGATCATCAGGATGCCGACCACGGCCCAAATCCCCATCCCTCCGTCCGCCCATCCATGCGAGCCATTCCACCCATTCATCCATCCGTCGTTGTGGTTCATAATAGAGCTGTTTTCTTATTTGGTTGTCGTTGGTGTGCTCTAACTTTTGCGGTCATGTCGTCCACTTACATATCTTTCATCGGAGCCATCGCGGCTGCGGGAGCGGCCATTGGCGCGGCGGGAGCGGGTGGGGCGAAGCCGGTGAGGATTTTGCGCTGCTCGTCGGTGAGGAGCTTGCTGGCCTCGCCGACCGCGCGGATAAAGGCCACGCGCGTTTCGCCCGTTAGCTTTCCGATCTCGGCGGCCTTGGCCTCGATGGCGGTGATGTCGGGCTGATCGGACGAGGTAAGCGTCCACAGCTCCTGCTCGGCCTGCTGGATCACACGGTCGGCGGTGCTCTTCGCGAGAGTCGCTTTTTCCTTTGCTTGATTGAGTGCGGCCGTCTGCTCGGTCGTGAGGGCGATGTGCGCCTGGTGATCGAGGAAGAAACCCGTCGCGCCGAGGTGATAGAGATGCGATGCGCCGGGGAAACCGGGGAGCGCGGATTGCGGCATGGCACCGGGAGCGCCGCCGCCCATTGCGCCCATGCCCATCATTCCGGCCATCTTCATCTTATCCATCGCTATCATGCCCATGCCTCCACCGCTCATGCCTGCGGCTGGTGCTCCGGCGGGCATCGCGCCGCCACCCATGCCGCCCATCTTCATCATATCCATGTCCATACCCATCCCGCCCATGCCGCCTGGTGCTGCGGGTGCCATCGGTGCTCCACCCGCGGGCATCGCGCCGCCGCCCATGCCCATCATTTTGTCCATCATCCCCATCATCTTATCCATCATGCCCATCACGCCGCCACTGCTCATTCCCGGCATTGCGGTGGCCGGTGCTGCCCCTGCGCCGGGACTGACCATGCCGGCCATTGGGCCTACAGGTGGTGTTCCCATGCCTGCCATCGGACCAGCGGGCTTCATTTTGTCCATACCCATGCCCATCGCCGGAGCTGCAGCGGGTGCTGCGCCCGACATTCCGGGCATGGCTGCACCGCCGGGAGCCGCAGCCATTGGCGGCGCATTTTTCGCGAGCGCGGCTTCGAGCTGGGCGATTTTTGCCTGCAAGCCGGAGACTTGTTGGGCAAGTGCCGGATCGCCTTTCGTAGCGTCGGCTGGGGCGGGCGCATCGGGCGGCATGAGGCCCGCCGCGACGTGGGCCGCATGGGTCGCCGGGTCCACCGGCGGTTTAGCGGGTGGTGTAGCAGGCGGCGCGGCATTCAGCGTGGCGGCGAAGATGCCGGCGGCGAGGATCGCGGGCAGCGCCGCTTTGTGTGAGGACAATTGCATGGTAGTTTTCATAGGATGCGCGGAAGAGCGTTGCGTTTAACGTCCGGGGTAATTCGGCATGGATTCGTTCGACATTCTGGATGGTGATTTTGGCGGACCCATTTCGTGGGTTCTGCCCGCGGAAGACACGCCGCCGCTCGCGCAACCGGAGAGGCCGGCGGCGAATGCAGCGAGGATGCTGAGGGCGAGAATCGCGGGCAGGCCCGCTTTGAGTGTGATGCGTTGCGTGATGGATTTCATAAGCGTGGTCGGTGAAGTTTTTCGTCGGGGACGGAATCGCCCCGAACATCACCACGCTACGGATTCCCCCCGAGCCATGCTCCGCATCTGTTCGGAAAGACTGCGCGTTTTTCCGGGGAATGCTTCCGCGTCGGACGCGATGGATCGTCGCGCGTGGAGGAAATGGACCAAGACTACCCTCGCGGCGCGGCGGCCAGCACCCCGGAGAAAGCGACGGGCGACGCCGTCCAGCTTCTTGCCGCGCGCCGATTCGCCGGGGCGCACTTCGGCCCGCGATCCGCGTTCACGTCCGCCAGCTCCGCGCGAAATTCAGTCGGCGCTTTTCCCACGACTTCTTTGAAGACACGGTTGAACGCCGAGAGCGATTGAAAGCCGACTTGAAACGCGATTTCGCTGATGCGCGGATGCGGGTCGAGCAAAAGATGGCGCGCCTCCTCCACGCGAGCGCGGCCTACGTATTGCACAAAGCAGAGCCCGGTGGATTCCTTGAACTGTTCACTGAAGTAGCTCGCACTCATGCTCGCCACCTGCGCGACGGTTTCCAACGAGAGTTCGTCGCAAAAGTGATCGCGAATATGGCCGCGCGCCCGCGTGATCGCGGCGGACTCGGATGGCCGGCCTTCGAGCGCCAGCAGATTGCCGCAGGTCGCGAGCTGCCGGGTGAAGATGGTGAGCAGTCGAATCAGCGATGCGTATTGTTTGGGGGCTAGGACGCGCGTCTGGTAATAGGCCGCTTCGAGCCGCTTAAAATCTACCTCCGCGCCCCACTCGATCAGCGCCGCGGCGATTTTGCCAAACTGCACCCGGCTGGGCCTCTGGAGCAGGATTTGCCCGGTGTGGAGAAAGGCAATCAGCCTGCCGCCGACGCGCACCGGCACCGCCGTGGCGCATAGCCCACCGAAGCATTGGAGCGTTTTCGCCTCATCCCTCGCCTCTTCTGCGAGCCGGCATTGCAAAGCATCGCACTGCGCACGCCATTGATTCGTTTTGGCCAGGAGCGCACAGAACGGATTCTCCTGCCCGCGCGCGTGGCGGATGGCCTGTCTCATCTCCGGCCCATGAAGACAGAGCGGAAGTCCCGTTCCTTCCGTGAACGCCAGTTCGTAGTCGCGGTAGGTCTGCGACTTGGACAGCACTTCGAGCATTGGTTTGTCGGAAGATGGCGCGTTCATGGTCGTGCGGATGCACACTGCAATCGCGGTGGCCGCTTCGGTCGCTGTAATCGCACCACAATTTATCTTCCTTCAGGATGCAGCCGGCCAATACCTCGTTCGCGCCTCGCTAATAGCCACCGGCTATGAAGCCGCGGAGTCTCGCCCACCTGCCCACTGCAAAGGCATCTCGCCGCACGCCGGGGCGGATAGCCGCGAGCTATGACCTTTGAAAAACTAGACCGTCGCCTGTGGCGCGTCGGCGAGTCCACCGGACGGCAGGTGCTCCGGCACCTTGAGTCTCGCGACGCCGATTCGTTTGTCGGCCATCCCATAATAAACGTCGAAACAATCGGGTGAGCCGAGATCGTCGCGACGATCAATGGCGGTGGGAAATACGACGTTGGGGACGATTCCGTGGCGTTCCTGCGGCAACTCCGGTGTCAGCACCGGTTCCGGCGAACGATAGCGGATGACTTGCGGATGTTCCTTTGAAAGCACCAGCACCCCAGCCGAGTAACACAACTCGCGCGCGGAACCGGAAGATGCCGAAAGTTCGCTGACTCCATGATAGACAGTCAGCCAACCGTGCCGGGTTAGAATCGGCGGAGTGCCGCCACCGATCTTGAGCCGTTCCCAAGCCGCCACGGGAGTCGCCAACCGCTCATGCGAATCGAAATGGCAGAGGTGATGATGCTTGTCGCAAGTCTCATTGACCAACGAGTGATAGGAAATCCAGATGCTCTCCCGGAGAATATCCACCACGCGAGGATAGCCGCAGTGGAGCGTTTCGTTCGGACCACAACCCGGAAAGAGCGGGCGATGAATAAGAGCCATCGCCGGCTGGCCCTTCGCATCGGGAATGGCGACGGGGAAAAGCAGCGCGTCCTTGTTGGCGACATCATTGAAGTCCACACCCTCATAAGGCATGAAGATCGCCAGCCCCATGCGCTCCCAATGAAACAAGTCCTCCGATAGGGCAAACGCGATGCGCGGCCCGCGTGGAGTTAGCGCGGTATAAGTCATCACATACCGCTGGAGCGGCTCGACAAAGGTAATGCGTGGGTCTTCGCAACCACCGCTGCCATCGGGGCGCAACTCGTAATCGGCTTCGGGCTCCAGGGCAATTCCAAGCCGCTCGACTCCGACCGGATCACCGATCTCGTTGAACTGGACTCGCGCGATACCGATCCGCGAGTAATTGCCCTGCGCGACTAACCGCGGAAACAAGTAAAGCTGACCATCACGACCACGGGCGGAGGCTGGATTCAGAACGCCTTCCGCTTCCAGCGGATTACCCGGCTCCGGTTCCATCACCACGCCGAGGCGCTGCATTTGCAAATCACCCACCAATTTGGTGCTCGTGGAGATTTTCAAGAGCGGATGCTGAGGCCGCCGAGGCCGAATTCGGAGTGCCACTGGGCGACGAGCGAGAGCTGTTTGTTCAGCGTGTATTCAGCGCCGGCGAGCGCTTCGCATTTGGAAGCAGTAAAGCGTAGCGCTTTCACTGCGAACCTTTCGCCGCCGCGGCCGCGGCCTCGATGGCTTTCAACGTGGCGGCGGGGTCGCCTTTGAGCCCGGCTTGCTGGTGGACGATTTCGCCCTCGGCGTTCAGGACGGTGACGAGGTTCGAGTGCGCGAATTGCCCGCGTGCATCCTCCGCGTAATTCACGCCGAGCAGTGCGGCGAGTTCGCGCACGTCGTCCGCCCCGCCACGCAGGAGCGTCCAGCGTTCGCGGGCGAGCTGGCGCTTCGCGCGGAAGGCGGCGAGTTCTGCGGGCGTGTCGCGCTTCGAGTCGATGCTCACGAGGAGGAAGTCCACCTTCGCGAGCACCTCCGCCGGCAGCCTGCGTTCGATGCCCTTGAGTTCCTCCACGAGAATCGGGCAGGCGTATTCGCAGTGCGTGAAAAACATCGCGACGATCTGCGGGCGTCCGCGCAGCACGCCGAGTTTGATTTCGCGGCCCACGTCGGAAGTCCATTTCGAGTCGAGCAGGTAAAGCGAGGTGTCCGTCGGCTTGCCCGCCGCGAGCGCGGGGCGGCAGCACGGCGGGAGCGGATCGGCGGCGAAGAGCGTGAGCGGAAGCAGGAATGCGAGCAGCGTTTTCATGGAGCGTTTTTCGCGCAGCGGAAGCCGAGATTGTGGACCGTGTATCCCGCGCGCAGGCTGCTGCGGAAACCGAAGCGCATGAAGGCGGCGTAATTCCCGGCGTCCTTCGCGCCGAGCGAACCGGCGCCGCAGAAAAGCTGGCGC
>JAYVNN010000308.1:0-3984 GCA_043758435.1 Chthoniobacter sp. | reverse complement strand
AAGATGGGAAATGGAAGATGGAAGAGGGGAGAGGGAAAATTGGGCGCGGAGTTCTTCGACGGCGGCGAAGAGGGGTTCGCATTTGAGGACCATGCCGGGGCTGCCGCCGTAGGGGGTGTCGTCGGTGGTGCGGTGTTTGTCGGTGGCCCAGTCGCGGAGGTTGTGGGAGCGGATGGTGACGAGGCCGCGCTCTTGGGCTTTGCCGATGATGCTCTCGCCGAGCGGGGCGGCGGCGATGGCGGGGAAAAGGGAGAGGATGTCGATGAGCACGGGGAAAATTTCAGATTTCAGATTTCAGATTTAGGAAGTGCGCTGGCGTGTGGGAAAGCGGAGTAGTGGCGCACGTCGCCCGCGGCGTTTGTAAATCCGAAATCCGAAATCCTAAATCATAAATCCGTCGCCCGTGGCCAAGTTGTCCCGCATTTCTAAAAACCAATCGCGCCCGAAAAATCGTCTGCGCCGCTGGCTGCTGTGGGGCGGGCTGGCGGGGCTGCTGACGGTCATCGCGGTGTGCGTGCTCTACGGGTTTTGGGCTTCGACTTTCGACATGCACGAGGTGCGGGAGATGTCGGAGCGGTCGGCGGTTTTCGATATGGACGGGAAAGTTTATTCGCGGTTGCAGGGAGAGAACCGGGTGACGGTGAAGCTGGCGGAGGTGTCGCCATTTTTTGTGAAGGCGCTGCTTTCGCGGGAGGACACGCGGTTTTACGGGCATCACGGCGTGGACCCGCTCGGCATCGCGCGGGCGGTGGTGAAAAACGTGACGCACTCCTCGGCGAAGGAGGGTGCGAGCACGCTGACGCAGCAGCTCGCGCGGAACAGTTTCCCGACCGGGCTGGGGACGCGGAAAAGTCTGCACCGGAAGCTGCTGGAGGCGTTTGTGGCGGCGCGGATCGAGCAGAATTTTTCCAAGGACGAAATCCTCGAAGCATACGTGAACCGGATTTATTTCGGCTCGACGGTTTATGGGATCGAGACGGCGAGCCTGACGTATTTTGGGAAGCATGCGGGCGAACTTTCGCTAGGGGAGTCGGCGATGATCGCGGGGATCATTCGCGCGCCGTCGCACTTCTCGCCTTTCAAAAATCTGAAGGGTGCGCTGCGGGAGCGGGACGCGGTGCTGGCGCGGATGGCGAAGCTCGGAAAGATCAGCGAGGGCGAGGCGGAGCGGGCGCGGGAGGGGGCGATTGCGCTGGCGAAGAAGCGGCCTTTTGCGGCGCAGGAAAACTACGCGATGGATCTGGTGCAGCGGGAGCTGGACGAGCTGCTGACGGACGAGCAGAAGGCGAACGGCGGGATGAAAATTTATGCGACGATCGATCCGGCGCTGCAGAAAGTGGCGGAAGTTTCGCTGGAGGCGGACTTGCGGAAGATCGAGGGCAAGGCGGGTTACAAGCATCCGAAAAAGGCGGATTTTTCGGCGGAGGCGAAGGCGGCGCAGGAGGCTCCGCCGTATTTGCAAGGCGCGCTGGTGGTGCTGGACAATGCGTCGGGGGGCATTCGCGCGCTAGTGGGCGGGCGGGATTTTTCGGAGAGCCAATATAATCGCGCGATTGCGTCGCCGGGGACGCGGCAGGTGTGCTCGACGTTCAAGCCGTTCGTGTACGCGGCGGCGTTTGGGCGCGGGATGCTGCCGGGGGCGCTGGTGGATGACGGGCCGATCGGCCGCGGGGAAATCCGCGGGGCGGCGAACTGGACGCCGGGGAATTCCGACGGGACGTACCGGGGAAACCTGCGCGCGGAGGAGGGGCTGATCCTTTCGCGCAATACGATGAGCGTGCGCGTGGGCGAGCGTGCGGGGCTGGACGAGGTGGCGAAGGTGGCGGAGGCGGTGGGCTTGGAAAATATGCCGAAGTTCCCGGCGGCTTACCTCGGGGCGCTGGAGGCGAATGTGCTGGATGTGACGGCGGCGTATTCGGTTTTCGCGAACGACGGGGTGCGACGGCAGAGCTACATCATCGAGCGGATCGACGACGCGGACGGGGAGACGATTTATCGCGCGGCGCACATTCAGACGCGGGCGCTCGATCCGGCGGTGAGCTGGATGGTCACGGGCGCGCTGACGAAAGTGCTGGAGCGGGGGACGGCGGCGAGCGCGAAGACGATGGGTTTTAACAAACCGGCGGCGGGCAAAACGGGAACGAATGACGACTACCACGACGCGTGGTTCGTGGGCTACACCACGGCGCTGACGTGCGGCGTGTGGGTGGGGCTGGACACGCCGCAGACCATCGCGCCCAAAGGCTACGGCGCGGCGCTGGCCCTGCCGGTGTGGGTGGACGTGATGAACGGCGCGGCCCCGCAGCGCTATCCCGCGCGCCCTTTTCAGCCGCCCGTGCCGCTGCGCCGCGCCACGGTCTGCGCCGTCTCCAATGAACTCGCCACCGCCGGCTGCGACCGCGCGGGCACGGCCTACACGGCCGACCTGCCGGAATCCCGCGTGCCGCGCGAGACGTGCAGCGTGCATGCGGGCGGAGTCATGGCCGAGGTCGAGCGCGGGGCTGATGGCGAGCCGAAGCGCACCGTGCCGCAAAGCATCCTGCGCTCGTTCAAAAAATTCTTCGGGGGCGACTAGCCGCCCGCCCTTTTCTTTTCCCAAGAAAATCCCCCGGCGCAGGTGAAGTTGGCGCGCGAAATGTTAAGATTTGGCAATAATGAGCGTTGCGAAATTTATTCGCGGTTCCTATTTACACCGCACGCTTTTCCGCCAACCTGCCCAACCCCATCCCCGAATCCCTCCTTTGAGCTACCGCCTCGATCGTTTTGAAATGAAGTTCGTCATCACGCGTGAACAGCGTGATGTCCTCATGCCGCACCTCATGCCCCACCTCCGCGCGGATGCCAATGCGGGCGACAACGCTTTCTACCCGATCATCAGCCTCTACTACGACAACGCCGACCGGGACTGCTACTGGGAAAAAGTCCGCGGGCTCAAAAGCCGGCGCAAAATGCGGGTGCGCGTCTATGGCAGCCTCGATGGGAAACTGCCGCCGACTTCGTTCATGGAGGTGAAGCACAAGTGCGATGGGCGGGTGGTGAAACGGCGGGCGCAGATGTCGCTGGAGGCGGCACTTGTCGTCGGCGAGGGCAAAAACGTGGATGTGCCGCTGGATTTCGCCAGCCAGAAAGTCGTCACCGAAGTCCACCGGATGGTGCATGACCGCGGCTTTCGCCCGCTCTGCTGCATGCGCTACGACCGGCAGGCTTTTGCCGACGTGAACCCGGCGTCCGATCTGCGCATTACTTTCGATGCGGGCATCGCCTATCGCATGCACGACCTGACGCCCGTGCCGGACGACCGGAATTTCACCCGCTACCTCCTGCGCGAGGGGGAGTCGGTCATGGAGGTGAAAGTCACTGGCTCGGTGCCTTACTGGCTGCCGAAAATGCTCGGCGAAGCGGGGTGCATCCTGACCAGCCACAGCAAATACAGCAATGCGCTGGAGGACGGCGATACGGCCCTGCGCTGGAACCGGAATGGCAGCGTGATGATGGGGGCCAAAGCGGTGGTCGATGTCACGCCGGGCGGCGAGACCGAGGCGGCGATTGCCTGAGATTTTTTATAACAACAATGGATCCCATCAACAAACTGATCGAACTCATCCGTGGCATTGTCGGCTACGACCAGCCGCAGCCGCACCTGCTGGAAATCATCCTCGCCCTAACCCTGAGCTTTTCGCTCATGTGTCTGATTTCCGCAGTCTATAAAAAGACCTATCGGGGCTCCGCCTATTCGCAGGATTATGTGCATACGCTGATCATCCTCGGCACCGTGGTTTCGGTGGTCATCATGGTCGTGCGCGGGGATTCGGCCACGGCCTTTGGCATGTTTGCGGCGTTTTCCATCATCCGCTTCCGGCGCTCGGTGGCGCAGTCGCGCGACATCGGCTTCATCTTTCTGGCCATGGCTGCCGGACTCGGGGTCGGTGCCCGGCAGTACGGCCTGGCGGTGATGACGACGATCATCATCTGCGCGGTGATCTA
>JAYVNN010000307.1:0-3989 GCA_043758435.1 Chthoniobacter sp. | reverse complement strand
TCATTGATGAACTGGTCCACCTGGCAGCCCCGCGAGCGCGCGAATCTTTGCTTCATCGTCAAAGACGGGCGCATCCTGCTCATCCGCAAAAAGCGCGGACTCGGCGCGGGCAAAATCAACGGCCCCGGCGGCAAGCTCGACCCCGGCGAGACCGCGCTCGCGTCCGCCATCCGCGAGGTGCAGGAGGAGATCGGCGTGACCCCGCTGGAGATGGAGGAGCGCGGCGTTTTGCATTTCCAATTCACCGACGGCTACAGCCTGCACTGCGCCGTCTTCCTCGCGCGCGATTTCACCGGCACGCTCATCGAGACCGACGAAGCAACGCCGCACTGGTTTGCACTCGACGCCATTCCCTACGACGAAATGTGGGCCGACGACCGCCACTGGCTCCCGGAAATGCTCGCCGGCAAAAGCTTCCGCGCCTGGTTCGAGTTCGACGGCGCGCGCATGCTGAGCAAAGACGTGCAGCTTTCGGCGGGCTGAGCGCGCTACTTCGCGCCGCCCGACAATTCCTCGCGCCACTCCGCGTCGGGCGTGAGCGTGCGAAAGCCGCGGATGCGGTGAAAGGTCAGGAAGTTGGCGTTGTGCTGATTTTCCGCGCCGCCCTCCGCGTCGTCGAAAGCCGTGCGGCTGACGGCGATGAGGTCGTCGCCGTCGAACTGCCAGTCGGCATATTGAAAGCCGTGCTTTTCCCCATCCGGATGATGCAGCACCACCGCGCGCACCGACCACTGCCGGAGATCGGGCGAAGCCACGAGTGCGAGCGTGTTGCGCGTGCGCTCGGGATTTCCACCGCGGTGGCGCGCGGGCACGAAGTTCGTGAGCGACCAGTAGAGCCGACTCGCGGGATCAAAGCGGACGGTGAATTTTTTGCAGCCGCCGGGCAAAGTGCGGAAGCCATCCGCCGGATCGAACGTGGCCGTCAGCCCGTCCGCGCTGATGCGGATGACGGCTGCGGTATTGCCCTCGGGCCGGTCATCCACGCGGAGCAGATCCACGATCCCGCCGTCCGGCGCGGCCACGGCGTTGCCTTCGAGCCAGCCGCCGGATTTTCCTCCGAGCCACTGCGGATCACGCGCCAGCCGGTTGCTCGCGGTCCAGCTTGCGGCCTTCAGCAAATCGGCGTCCTCGGGCGCGGAGAGCATAAACGCGCGAAAGTGGCTGCCCCAGCCGCCCGGCCCCATCGCGTCTTCCATCGCGCGCCAGATGCGCCCGCCTTGCACGAGCACAGGCCCCGGGGCGCAGTGGTATTTGCCATCGCCGAGCAGCAGGCCGGAGTCCGCATCGCCGGGCGTCGTCCACGTCCGGCCGCCGTCCTCCGAGCGGCGGATGACGGCGGCTCCGTACTCCCGGCTCGTGCCCATGAGGTAAAGCGCACCGCGGTGGACAAAGAGCGTGGACCACCATTGCCCGGTGATTTCCGCGAGCCGCTGCCACGTCGCGCCGCGGTCGTGCGAGGTGAAAACGACCGTGCGATCCCGCGTGCTGCCGGGGCCGAAAATATCGTGCGTCGCCACGTAGTCTCCGCTGGGCAAAATCGCGATGCTCGGCGAGCCGATGAACTGCCGCGTCCCCGCCGCCAGATGATTCACGACGACGCCCGGCACGTTGGGAAATTCCACCGCGCGCAACCGCTCCCAATGCAGCCGCGCGACCTGCCACATGTAGCCCGGCCCGCCCGCCACCCGCCGCCGCAGCGGACTCTCGACTGCCTGCTGCAAAAGCTCCAGCGCCCGCGCGCGATGACCGAGCAATTCCTCGCCCAACCCGCAGTAGTAGTGCGCGAAAAACATCACGTTTTCATTGTTGGACAGCCCCTTCGTCGCGATCTCCGCGAGCACTTCCTCCGGCGTCTTTTTCCCCGCGAACATCTCGTACAGCGCAGGAAACGGCTCCCGGTCAAAGCGCGTATAGACCAGCATCTCCGTCCGCGCCTTCTCCACACCATCCGCTTTCGCCTGCGCGAGAAATTTCCAAATCCCGTTCTCCCGGTCGCGCCCGTCCGCCGCGTGGTATTTCTCAAACTGCCGCGCCGACTTCGCGAAATCCCCCGCAAAATAATCCGCGATCCCGAGCCGCCAGTGCGGTGCATCCTGCGCCGGATCGAGCGCGATCATTTTTTCAAAATCCGCCACCGCCGCGCGAAACTCGCCGAGAAACAAATGCGCGTCCCCGCGCTCCGAAAAGTCACTGAGCGGATCATCGCCCTTCACCGTCGCCACCCGCTCCTGCCATTTCGCGATCATCCGCGCCCGCTCTTCCGCCGCCAGTGGCTCGGCATCCGCCGCCCAGCCGACATCTCCGAGCGTGAGAAAAAGCGTCGCGAGAACCAGGCGGATATTCATGGCCTTTGAGACTGCAAAATGCGGCGGAGATAAACCACGGATTTCACGGCACCTCGCGCCCCGGCGCACTTTCGCTTTCGCGCAGCCGCAGCTAATCTCCCGCCATGATTACCCTGCGCCCTTCCACCGCCCGCGGCCACGCCGACCACGGCTGGCTCGACACCTTCCACACCTTCTCCTTCGCCGATTACCACGACCCCGCGCACATGGGCTTCCGCACGCTGCGCGTCATCAACGAAGACCGTGTCGCGCCCGGCATGGGCTTCGGCACCCACCCGCATCGCGACATGGAAATCCTCACCTACATCCTCGCCGGCCGGCTCGCGCACAAGGACAGCATGGGCAACGGCCGCGAGATCACCGTCGGCCAGCTCCAGGCCATGAGCGCCGGCACCGGCATCACCCACAGCGAGTTCAATCCCTCGCGCACCGACCCCCTGCATCTCCTGCAAATCTGGCTCCTACCCGACCGCCCCGGCCACACCCCGCGCTACGCCGAGTGGACTCCCGAGGCTGATGCCAGCAAGGTCTGCACGCTCCTCGCCTCGCCCGACGGGCGCGAAAACTCCGCCGCCATCCACCAGGACGCGCTCCTCTTTTTGGTGAAACTTCCCGCCTCCGGCGCGATGCCCCACACCCTCGCACCCACCCGCGCCGCCTGGCTGCAAGTTATGCGCGGCAGCCTCACGCTGAATGGACACACGCTCGCCGCCGGTGACGGTGCCGCTGTGGAAAAAGAAAGCGCGCTTACCCTGCATGCCTCTACAGAAGCCGAGGCCCTGCTTTTCGACCTCGCATAACGCCCTCGTCCGCGAGACTGATGCTCAACAATGCCCCCAAAAGATGATTTTAAGCTGTGGTCTCTCTTAGCGGGGATTCTTTGTCTCTTGCTAGGCATTATTACACTCGCATCGGGATATGCTTTGTGGCATGGACAACGGACTTCGGGATTACAGGCGACTATCCTTGGCTGGTTGTGCCTTTCCTACGGCGTCATGTTACTAGTCTATCGGTTCACCAAATACAGACGATGAATCAAGTGCTTCGTATGCCGCGACGGGGAACTGGCGCGAACTGCCAAGACAAGTGACACGAGCCTACCGCAAAGAAACTTTTGTCACCACGGACTGATTCTTTACCTCTTCCCAAAGCCGGTCGAGTTCCGGCAGCACCATTTTTTCCAAAGCCAGCCCGCGCGCGGTGGCGAGCTGCTCGACGGCGCGGAAGCGGGTGGCGAATTTGCGGGTGGCGCGGTGCAGGGCGGTCTCAGCGTCGAGGTGGAGTTTGCGGGCGAGGTTGACGACGGTGAAAAGGAGGTCGCCGAGTTCGTCCTCGATGTCGGCGGACGGCGCGGCGGGCTGGGCGAGCTCGGCGCGCAGCTCGGCGATTTCCTCGTGGAGCTTGTCGAAGACCGGCGCGGCGTCCGGCCAGTCGAAGCCGACGCGCGCGGCTTTCTTTTGCGTCTTCTGCGCGTGCAGCAGGGCGGGCAGGCCACCGGGGAGGCCGTCGAGCGCGCTCTGGGGCGCGTCTCCTTTTTCGGCGCGTTTGATTTCCTCCCAGCGCGTGAGCACGGCGGCGCTGTCGGCGCAGTGGTCGGCGGCGAAGACGTGCGGATGGCGGCGCACGAGCTTGGCGGAGATTTCG
>JAYVNN010000306.1:0-3996 GCA_043758435.1 Chthoniobacter sp. | reverse complement strand
AACGCGCGTCATCTTCGTCACGTAAAAAAGGTTTTTGAACTTGTGCGCCTCGTCGATGAAAAGCCGGTCAATTCCAAGCTCCTCGAAGGTCAGTGTGTTGTCCTTTTTGTGCTCGGCGGAAAGACCCTCCAGCCTGGCAGTCAGCCGTTTTTGCACGCGCTCCAGTTCTTTCACCAGTCGCGTGCCCCGCTCGCTGCGCTGCTCGCGAATGGCTTGTTTGATTTCGTGAATTTGTTCCTCGATGAATTCGCGGCGTGTCTCCACTGACACCGGAATTTTCTCAAAGCTCGCATGGGTCACAATCACTCCGTCCCAATTTCCGGTCGCGATGCGGCTGAAAAGCCGCGCACGTTTCGATGCCTCGAAATCCTCCTTACCAGCGACGAGGATGTTCGCCGTCGGGTAAAGCATGAGGAGTTCGGTCGAGAACTGCCCGAGCATGTGATTTGGCACGACGAACATCGGCTTTGTTGCAAGCCCGAGCCGCTTCAATTCAATGCCGGCGGCGACCATCGTGTAAGTTTTCCCCGCGCCGACGACATGCGCGAGCAGCGTGCTGTCGCTTTGGACGATGCGCCAAACGGCGTTCTTTTGGTGCGGACGCAGTTGGATCTGCTGGCTGCTGGAAGGCAGCGTTAGATGGCTCCCATTAAAGACGCGCAAGCGTATGCTGTTGAACTCATCGTTGTATTTGCGGCACAGCCTTTCGCGGCGCTCGTCGTCTTCCCAAATCCACCCTTTGAAGCGATCCTTGATCTTGTCCATCTTGTCCCGCGCGCCCTCGGTCTGCTGCGCGTTGATGATTCGCGCATCCGTCTTCGGATCGGAGTCATAGACGGTCGGCGTTTTGAGGTTTAGCGCGTCCTGAATCAGCTCAATCGCTGAATACCGCGTCGTGCCCCATTCCGTCGTGTTCGCCACGGTGCCGCGCGCTGCGAAATCCGCCTTCATAAACCAAGTGCCAATCGCCGCCGCGTGCTGCACCGTGATCCCTTCGCTGCCGAGCAGCGTCCTCGCGAAAGCCTCAATGTCGGTCGCCGGAATCCACACCGCGCCCAAGCGCGCATCAACCTCGGATGCGCTCAAGTCGGCGGGCTGGACCGCTTCCAATGCGGTCACGTTTTCCCGATACTGCGCGTCCGCCTCCGCCGCGGCCCGCGCGTCCACCAACTTCGAGCGCACGTCGCCTGACAGATATTCGTCATCGGTCTCCCATTGCTCACTCTGCGGATTCCGATAAACCATGCCTTTCAACTCCGGCAGAAATTCCTCCGGCGGCCGGCTCAACAACTCCTCCATCGTCGCCAAGTCCGCCCGCCCGGTTGCGTTCAGCGCGAGCACCAAAGCATCCTTCGGAGTTTCCGCGAAGCGCGGAGCCTTGGCCTGCTGAATGGTCCGCTCCCGGAAGATCGCCGTCTTGGTCGCCTTCCGCGTCTCGTCGTTAAAATCCTCCAACGACAAAAGCAGCGGTAAATCGGGGTCGCTGTCGAACGCTCTGAGGTTCGCCTTTTCATTGAGCGGGCCGAAGCGCGCCGTGAAGTAGTCGTACTGTTCATTCAGGATGCGACGGGCGTGCAGAATGGCTTCATCGTCGCGGCCTTCGATCTGCGTGCGCAGCGTTGCGCGTACAGCGTCGCGCAATTTGATCATTCCCCGAATGCGCCGCGCGCGGTCTTCGCCCAGGTTTTCGAGCGACTGCAAGACGTTGCCGACACGCATCGCAATGAGGCCGTCGTGCAGCGTGTAGGCGTTCTCTTTGACGTAAGCGGGTGCAAGGATGTCTTCCTTCTCCACATCGCCGGCCCGCGTTTTCCGCGCGAGCTGACGGTAGATGTTGGAAGGCAGATTGGTAACTGCCTCGCGCAACGCCTCCGCCAGGTCGCGCGCATCGGGAGCCAGCGCAGGTTCATCCCCTCGATACATCGAGCCAACTTCCTGCATGGTGCCGAGCATCATGTGAGGATTGGCTGCGAAGTATTCGTTGATCTGGAAAACCACACCTTCCGCGTTGCTGTGCTCGGCCCACACCGACCACGCCGGTCCGCTCGGAGTTTCACCGGTCTCCAGCCTCCGCAGAAAAAGAATGTCGGCAGTGACTTCGGTGTTCGCATTCTGCTTGAACGCGGTATTCGGCAGACGGATTGCGCCGAGAAAATCGGCCTTGTCGTGGAGATGATCGCGCAGGCGGGAGTCAATCTTATCAAGCGTCCCCTTCGACGTGATGAAAACCATCAGCCCGCCGGGCCGCACCTTCTCCATGCCTTTGGCGAAGAAGTAATCGTGGACGAGAAAGTTCCGCCCGTTGAACTGCGGGTCGTGCAGCTTGTAATCGCCAAACGGCACGTTGGAAATCGCGAGGTCGAAGCCGCCATCCACGAGCCTCGCGTTCTCGAATCCCTGATTGCGAATGTCCGCGTCCGGGTAAAGACGGCGCGCGATGCTGGCTGAGATCGGATCAAGCTCGATCCCGGTCAGCCGCGAGTGCGCCCTCATTTCCTCCGGCATCAGACCGAAGAAATGCCCGATGCCGAGCGCGGGTTCGAGGACGCGGCCATGCCCGAAGCCGAGCCGTGTCACCGCCTCATAAACCGCACTGACGACAACGGGCGAAGTGTAGTGCGCGTTCAACGTGGATGCGCGGGCCGACTCGAATTCTTCCTGCGTCAACAAGCTGACAAGCTTCTGACGGTCATCTTCCCAATCCCCTGACGCCTGCTGTGCAAAGACCTGCGGGATACCGCCCCATCCGACATACTTCACGAGAACACTTCGCTCCTCGTCCGTAGCCGCGCGATTTTCCGTGTCGAGTTTGCGGACGAGTTCGATGGCCGCGAAATTGGCGCGGCATTTCTGCTTGAGCGAACCTTCACCCAGCCGGTCGTCCGGCCGAATGCGGTAGTTACCCGCGTTTAGACGCTGGCCGTTTCTTCCGGCGGAAGGAGAATATATTTCTCCCGGATCAATTCCCACGCCTGATCGTGGGCCTGCTGCGGCGTCAAGCTCTGCTCCTTCTGGAGCTTGCTGCGCAGTTCCATCATCTCCTCGCTGGTCGCTTCCTGCGCCTCGTATAGCGCCTCCTCCAATCTCCCCTGCGCCTCCAGTTCCTTCACCATTTGCGGGCGAAACTCCGTCCAGTGGCGTTTCGCCATCAGGCCGTAGCCGGTCAGTGGGTAGGTGGTCATCGGATGTGTCCTTTCTGGATGGCAGAAAATCGAACAGGCTGAGTTGCTGCTCCGCCGTTGGTTTTCCGTTGCGCTTCAACATATCAAACTCCCATCGCACGGGAAAAGGATTCTTGCCGAGGCTCCCCGCCGTGACGGTGGCTGGCTGTGATCTTCTCCTTCTTGAAGCGGCAGGCGATGGCGGCGACATGCACCGCATCCCGGCTGAAACTCGGATTCTCGCAGAAGTATGCTTCCACCTTCGTCTCGATTTCAGGATCATTCAGAGCTTCAACCCCCGCCCCAAGCGCCTCCTTCAACTTTTGCCGGTAGAAATCGTCGGGAATCTCATTGGCATGTGTGAACTCGCTGGCTGCTTTGCGCGAACTGTTGTCAATGCGTCGGATCACGACGCCAACCATGAATCACTGCGGCACTTTCACGGCTCCGCCGGTGGAGCAACATTTACCTGCGAAATCCGCCTTCCCTGATGTGGCCGCGCAACAACGTGGAGCGGCGACATCATTCGCTCTCGTGGCGGGCGGGGGCAAAGTCTTTCGCCTTTGGAGCGGAGCCGCGGCAGCGAACGCGACGCGGAAAAGGTGAAAGTCTTTGTGCGGGGGCGCGGCGTGGCTCGTCGAAGGTCAGACCTTCACACCCGCCGCGGGAGTCTGCTTCGGCGCAGTCACTCTCATCGTCTGGCGGGCAATGGAAATCATCGCCTTCTCCCGCTGCTCCTCGGGCATGTTTTTCACCATGTTCTGAATGCTCTGCTTCATCTCCGGGTTTTCGTCCAGTTTGCGCAGAATGGATTGCTCCATCTTTTGCGTGCGAT
>JAYVNN010000305.1:0-4010 GCA_043758435.1 Chthoniobacter sp. | reverse complement strand
CCGGATCGAGCAGCTCCGCGGCGGTCTGCCGGCGCTGGATTGGAGCGCCGCGCGGTTGTGAAGCGCGTCGCTTATCCCGCCGCGATCCAGTCTCTCGTCGCGGAACTCAAGCGCCTTCCCGGCATCGGCCCGCGCAGCGCCGAGCGCATCGCGCTGTGGATGCTCCAGTCCCGCGACGCGCGCCCGCTCGACCTCGCCCGCGTCATCCGCGAAGTCCATGAGACCATCCACGCGTGCCCGCGCTGCGGCTTCTTCGCGACCGAGACGCTGTGCGAAATCTGCGCCGACCCCTCGCGCGACCCGGCGCAGATTTGCGTCGTCGAGCAGCCCACAGAAATTCTCCCGCTGGAACGCACGGGTGCTTTTCGCGGACGCTACCATGCCCTCGGCGGACGCATTTCCCCGCTCGACCACATCGGCCCCGAAGACCTGCGCATCGACGCTCTCATGGAGCGCATCGCCGCCGAAGTACCGTCCGAAATCATCCTCGCCCTCGGCTCCGACGTGGAAGGCGAGGCGACCGCAAACTATCTGGCCGGCTTGCTCCGCGAACACCCCGTCACCGTCACCCGCCTCGCCCAGGGGCTCCCCGCCGGCGGCGGCTTGGAGCACGCCGACGAACTCACGCTCACCCGCGCCATGTCCGGTCGGACGGCGGTGAAATGGTGAGCGACGGGTAAAAATCGCTGTCATCCTGAGCGAAGTTCCCGGCGGGCGCAGGCGGGCGGGAACGGAGTCGAAAGTCGAATCTGCGAGACGCCGCGTGGGCGGAGGCGGGCAGCGGCAAATCTCTCACTATTTCTCGGGCGCAGGTGGCAGGCTTAGCGGCGCGCATTTCACCAGACTGCCTCCGCCCACGAAAAATTAGAGGTCCTTCGACTACGCTGCGCAAAGCCTCCGCTCCGCTCAGGATGACAGCAATTTCCAGCCGCCTTTCCACACAACACTACTCCCCGCTCGGGTGACACCCGCAACCCGGCCCGCAGCCGCCCGCGCCCATCACGCGCACCTGCAAATCAATGCCCTGAAACCCAATCTGCTCGCGCACATGGCTGAGGAAACTCACCGTCATCGCGTCCGGCGGCGTGGCGCAGTCGAGTTGCAGCCGTAGCGGCAGATGCACGAGCGCAGGATACGCCTCCGCCATTTCCCCATCGAGCGCGAAGGACAGGTAGGCGTTGATCTTTTCCTGAAGCTGAAAAAGCCGCAGCTCCGAGCCGTCCCACGCCCGTGGCTCCAGCATGATGAGCGCGACGGAGCCGGACGGCGCATCGTGCGCCACGATGTCGATGACATGCGCGTGCTCGACGCCGCGCGGGGGAGTGGTTTCGGTGCTCATGGAAAAGGGCGCGCAACTAAGCCGAGGCCCGCCGCGATGCAAGCAGCAGCCAGCTCCAGAGCGCACCCGCGACGAGGAGCAGCGGCAGCAGACTGCGGCGGCTGCGCGGCCAGAGGAATTCGCCGGCATTGAACGACGCCCACTCCGCCTGCGGGCTGTGCAGCGGCCAGATGCCGTAACCGAGCAGTCCGTCGAAGACGTTCACGGAATTCACCGACACGGGGCCGCGGATCGCCGCGAGCATGATCGGGTCGCGGTCGCCGCGATCCACGGCGGCGCGGAAATCGCGGCGCATTTCCGCGATCAGTCGGGCGCGCTCGGTCTCGTCGGCGATGGTATCCGTCAGCCGCTGCTCCTCCTTTTCGATGCGCAGCGCGAGAAGCTGCTCGGTGAGCGGCCCGATGTGGCCGGTGAAAAAAAGCGGCGCGGCGTATTCGCCGACGATGCGGCAAAAGAAATCGTCCTTGCGGTGCGCGTCATCCACGCGCGCGTGGCCGCCGACGGCGAGCGAGTTTTGCGCGTCGGTCGCGGTGAGGAGAAACTGCTGCGCGCAGGACAGCGCGAGCAGCACGAGCGCGGTTTTTTTCCACCGCAGAAAGGCGACGGTGAGCGGCAGCGCGAGAAATGGCAGACCAGGGACGAGGTAGCGCGGCCCGGCGGAAAAGCCGCCGTGGTAGCCGTTGAAACTCGCATTCACGAGGAAGAACCAGCCGAAGATCGCCAGCCCGAGCCGCGCCTCGGCAGAGAAGGTCTTTTCGCGCAGCCACACGACCCAGCCGACGACGCCGAGAATGAGCACCGGGCAGAGCCAGAAGACGCCGCGATACGGCGACACCGCGAGCAGCGCGGCGATGTAGGGCTTCGGCAGCGCAAACATGCCGAGCGAGCCGTGCGGATCTTTGAAAACCGGATTCTGGAAGTCGTTGTTCAGCGCGAACGGCGAGCCGAAATTCACCTGATGATACCAGCCGAGGAGCAGCGCCGGGCCGAGTCCGCCGAGGGAGAAAAGGAGCGCGCGCCGCCAGTTCGCCGGACGCGCGGCGAGCAGCGCGTAGAGCCCGAGCGCGATGACCGCGCCGCCGGCGACGTAATTGGTGACCACCGCGAAGCCCGCGCAAAAGCCCGCGAGCACGGGATGCGCGGTTTTTTCGCGGAGAAAATAGAAGGCCGCGAGGAGCAGGACGGCGGTGAGATTGTGATCGAAAAGCAGCGTGCCGAACGGAAAAAATGTGGTGCCAAACGCGAGCGCCAGCGTGGCCAGCAGCGCGGGCGTCTGCGCGCCGCCGGCGAAGTCGCAGGCCAGCCGGAAGAACAGCACGCAGCCGAGCGCGGAGAGCAGGCCGACGGTGAAAATCGTGGTCAGCCATGCGTTCAGATTCAGCGTCCACCAATGGTCGGGATTGAGGCCGAGGGCGCGTTCGAGATGGAAGATCGTGAAGTACGCGGGCAGCGCGAGGAACGAGGTGCCGGGCGGTTTGTTCGGATGAAAATGACCGGTCGCCGCGACGTAGGCCACATCGCCCGAAGCGCAGACCGTGTGCATCGGCTCCTCCACGGTGCCCTCCGCCGTCGGTCGTCCGCTGATGGGAAAAAACGTCCACGAGCCATCCACCCAGCAGAGCGCGCGGCGCTTGCCCTCGAAGTCGTATTCCGCGTGATCCACCGGCACGCGCACCAGATCGTCCTTCGCCGGATCGCGCAGATAGACGAGGAAATCATCAATCGCAAAACGGTGCTCCTCGACCATCGCGCGCACCTCGGCGAAGCGGGAATTCTGGTTCCACCCGCCGCCCTGATGAAAGTACGCGAACGCAAAAAACGTGGCGAGGAAGAGGATGAGTTCGAGACGTGAGACGCGGGACATTTGGGGAATGACGAATGACTAATGCCGAATGCCGAAAGAATGACCAAGCCCGAATGAGCGGCGCTCCGCTCCGGCATTCGGGCTTCCCTCGTCATTCGTCATCCGTCATTCGTCATTCCTCCCCCAAATGACCTGGCCGCAAAACTACGACCCCCTCGACAGCGCGCTGCTTTCCACGCTCGTGGCCGCTGTGCCCGTCGTCGTGCTGCTCGGGCTGCTCGGGCTGGCGCACTGGCGCGCGCACTGGGCGGCGCTCGCGGGGCTGGCGAGCGCACTGGCGGTGGCGATGTTCGCTTTCAAAATGCCGCCGACGCTCGCGCTGGCGTCCGCCGGGTTCGGCGCGGCGTTCGGGCTTTTTCCCATCGGCTGGATCGTGCTGAACGCGCTGTTCATCTACGAGCTGTCGGTGCAGACGGGGCAGTTCGCCGCTTTGAAAATGCAGATCGCCGGACGGGCGGATGACCGGCGCATTCAGGCGCTGCTCATTGCGTTTAGCTTCGGCGCGTTCATCGAAGGCTGCGCGGGTTTCGGTGCGCCGGTGGCGATCACGGGCGCGATGCTGGTGGGCCTCGGCTTCAAGCCGCTCGAAGCCGCGAAGCTCGCGCTGATCGGCAACACCGCGCCGGTGGCGTTTGGCTCGCTCGGCATCCCGCTCACCACGCTGAACAGCGTGACCGGCCTCGACCTGCACGCGCTGAGCGCGATGGTCGGGCGGCAGTTGCCGGTGTTTTCGCTCATCGTGCCGTTCTGGCTGGTGGCCGCGCAGGTCGGCTGGCGCGGGATGCGCGAGGTCTGGCCGGCGTGCCT
>JAYVNN010000304.1:0-12205 GCA_043758435.1 Chthoniobacter sp. | reverse complement strand
CGCGTCTGGATGCCGATGCGCTCGGCGGCGAATTGGTCGAGCGAGATGCTGTTGCGAAACGACGCGCTGCCGGGATGCGGCGCGGCGGTGAGGAACGACGCCTCCGCCGAGTGCCCGCCCGTCACGTCCGGATGCGACGTGCCGGAGAAAACGGTGAACTGGTCGCGGAAATCCGCAAGCGTTTCGAGATAAGGCGTGAGCGCGAAACCGCGGCCAGTTTCAGCGGGAAAAAAGTGCCGCTCCAGCACGCCGAGATTCGTGCAGATGGCGAAGAGACGGCGCGGTGCGACTATGGTCTCTTTGCCAAAGACGGGCCGCATCGCGTCGAGAAACGGCAGTGCGAGCGCGGCCCCGGTGGCGCGGAGAAAGGTGCGGCGGGAGAGTGGAGTGTGGGCGATGTGGGTCATGGTTGTGTGTGGCTATTTGCTTTGGAAAAGTTCGCTCGCCACGACTTCCTGCACGAGTGAGCGAAGGCCGTGGTGAGCGGGTTTGGTTTTGGCGATGATGGCTTCGATGCCGGTCCGGTCGGAAAAGCGGATGCCTGCGCCGGTGGCGTAGATGAGGAGCTGGCGCGCGAGGTTGCGGGCGAGGGCGTCTTCGTCGGCGAGCAGGAGGGCGCGGAGACCGTTCACGTCGGCAAATTTCCGGCCATCGGCGAGTTCGCCGGTGGCGTCCACTTCGGAGCCGAGGCGGAGCTTCATCCGATTGCGGTAGCCTACGTTGGTGGCGCTGAAGATTTCCACCGTCGGCTCAGCGACATCGCCGGTGCTGGTGTGGATTTTCCCCGGCGTGCCGGCGAGGCGGTAGCGGTCGCGCCAGCCGCCGATGACATCGAAATTTTCCAGCGCCATGCCCGGCGGATCCATCTTCGCGTGGCACGCAGCGCACGAGGCATCGGCGCGATGTTTTTCAATCATCTGGCGGATGGTCACTGCACCCGTGGCGTCCGGCTCGACGGCGGGAATGTTCGGCGGCGGCGGCTGGCGCGGGATGCCGAGCAGCCGTTCCGTGACCCACACGCCGCGCAGCACCGGCGAGGTCGCGGTGCCGTTGGCCGTGACTTTCAACACCGCCGCCTGCGTGAGAAATCCGCCGCGCGGAGAGCCTGCGGGCACTTTCATCTCGCGCAAATCCGCGCCGTTCACGCCGCGAATGCCATACAGCTCGGCGAGCCGCTGATTGATGCAAATCGTGTCCGACGCGATGACTTCGCGCACGCCGAGGTTTTGCGTGAGCAAGCGGCGAAATGACGCGCGCGTTTCCGCCAGCATCGAGTCGTGCAGCCACGGGTCGTATTCGGGATAAAGCGCCGGGTCGGGCGTGGTGAAATCAATCTTCTTCAGCTCCAGCCATTCATCCAGGAAGTGCTCGACGAACCGCTCCGAGCGTGTGTCCGCCAGCATCCGCTCGACTTGCGCCTGCAAAACTGCGGGTTGCGCGAGCGTGTGGTTCGCCGCGAGTTCGAGCAGCGCCGCGTCCGGCAGAGAGTTCCAAAAAAAGAACGACAGCCGCGAGGCCAGCGCGTAGTCGCCGAGCCGAGCCGCCCCAGTTTTCGCCGGCTGCGGCACGCCGGATTCGAGACCAATGAAGAGAAAATCCGGCGCGCAAAGAATCGCCTTGTAGCCCGCCAGCATCGCATCCTCGAAGCTCGTGCCGTGCGCAAGCTGCCCCTCGACGAGGCTCGCGAAGGGCGCGACTTCCTCCGCCTCCACAGGGCGACGAAACGCCCGCGCCGCGAAAGCTGACAGCAAGCCGCGATGGTCGGCTGGCTTTGCGGCCAAAGCATCGACGAGGGGTGCTTTCGGCGCGGTGACTTCGAGGCCAGCGAGGAAAAGATTGCGGTCGCGGAGATTCGCGTCGGGATTTTTCTCGTCGAAAAAATCGTTCGCAAACTGCACGCCGACCATCACGGGCCCCGCACTCTCCACGCGGAATTTCGCGCGGAAAATTTTCGGTTCCGCACGCGTCGCCTCCACGGAAAACCGGGCGTGCGGCATCTCGTCTTTGCCGAGCAGCAGCACCATCTTCGCCGCTTCGTCGCCCGCTTTGGTTTGGGATGCCGCCACCGCCAGCTCGTATTCGCCCGACACCGCGCAGTTCAGCGTCATCGTCGTTGTGCCGTTCTGATTCAGCAGCCGCTCCGCACCCAGCATCTGCCCTGCGCCTTGGCAGTCCGCGAGCGGCAGCTTCGCCGTGGTGCCCGCCTCCACCACCGGCGCACCCGCGAGCGGCGGGCGCGGATACGCCGCCGTCGGCACCTCGCCGAACAAGCGCCGCTGGCTCGCCGGCGGCCATTCCTCCACAAGCGGCCCTTCCACCTCGAACCAATCGTAGGCCACGCCCGGCCCCTCATAGTCGAGGATGCCATCGCTGGGGCCACCGCCCGGTGCGGCGCTCGCGGGCAGCGTCATCGCGTGAAATGAAACGCGCTCGCCGGGATTGAGCCACACTTTGAATTCATGCCTCTTCGGCTTCAGCGACGGCGCGTCGAAGTAGCCCAGCGGCTCGCCTTTCAGCGAAGCGCGGATGATGTGCGTGGCCTCGCCCTCGCCGTAGAACTCCACATTTTCCCGCCAATCGGCGCCGTTCGGCTTGTTCTGCGCCGCGAATTGCTCCGGCGACAGCGGCGTCGCCTGCCAGTGGCCGTTCGCGTCCTTGAAATACGGCGGGCCGAGCGACGTATAGCTCCGCACCAGCCCGCGCACCGCCGCCACCGCGTGTGTGCGCTCCCAGCGCAGGCTCCAGATGGAAAAGCGCACGCGATACCAGCCCGGCACCGTCGGGCGGAAGTGGTCGATTTGCAGCCCCTCCGGCTGGTGCGCGCCGATCACGCCGGTGAGCATCGCACACGATTCCGCCGTGCCGGAAAACGACGGCGCGCGATACGAATTGCCGTAGTCCTCCACCGGATTTCCCGCGACGAGACTCGTCAAGCCCGGCGCGATTTCGCGGCCATTCAGCGGCACGCTGCATTTCGCCGCGACGGCCGCGCGCGCCGAGTCCTGCTGCATCGCCAGCTCGCGCCACGTCTTCGTCTCCGGTCGCGCCGCCGCGGGCACCACCGCCTGCCGGAGCGCCGTGTCCGCCGTCTGCAAATACTTCGTCATCTGAATGTGCGAAATGTCCAGCGCGCCCGCCACTTTATCGAAGCCAAACTGCTGGCCGTCCTCCGGCAGCATTTCCTTCACGCGCAGCAGCGGCAGCGCGAGCAAATCGCGCAGCGCGTTTTCATACTCCACGCGGTTCATCCGCCGCACCGTCGAGCGCCCGCCACCCGCTGATTTGCTGGCTTCCGCGAGCGTCAGCTCCTTGGCGAGCGAGCCGAGAAAAGCCGCGCTCTCCGCAGCGGGCGGGCGCGCTTTTTTCTTCGGCGGCATCTCGCCCGCCACCACGCGGTCATGCACCTTCACCCAAAGTGCGAAGTTGTCCGCATCCGCGAAATTCGTTTTCAGTGCATCGAGATCGAGCCCGCCCTTTTTCTTCTCCCCATCGTGGCAGTCGAAGCAGTGCTCCTCGAAAAACACGCGCGGCATTTCCTCCGCCGCCGGACTCCGGAGCGAGGTGAGGAACAGCGCGAGCGCGCCGATGGGGTGGCTTAGTTTCATGGAAAGAGGCGGCTTGCGATCGCCGCGTCACTTTCACGGCAACTTGCGGCGTATGATCACCAAACCACGCGACTTTTCTTGGGTAGGTCGCGACCGGCGGCGTCGCCGCGCCCCAAAGGCTGCATCCACCGCGCGCAGCGGCACTAGCGTCCGCGCCCGCACCTATGCGGCAATTTGCGCCTTTAGCGGATCTTGAAACGGCTCATGGAGTCGGCACGTCGAGTAACTGGCGCACGACCTGCGTCGCCGTCGGCTCGGTGAGCACGCGGTGCTGCATTAGCTCCTGCACGGCGAGCGGCGCGACGGCGGCTTTGTCGGCCACGCTGGCGTGCGCCCAGGTGGCCAGCGCATCGTATTGGGTGTTGTTCACGAAGCTCCACGCGAACGGCGTGCCGGGATCGCTGCTGCCGACGAAGTGATGGCGCTCCCACCACGCTACGAGCGCGGCGGTGCCCTCGGCGATGGCGGTGGCGGCTTGCGCGGGCGTCGCCGTCGGCAGCGTCATCGCGGCGAGCATCCGGCGGCGGCTTTCCACCTGTGCGGCGAGGAGATCGAGATAGAGCGCGGGGCCGCCGGGGATGAGCGCGGCGGCTTCACCCGTGAGCCGCGCGGCGCGGAGGCGCGCGGGCAAATCGGCGGGCAGTTCGGCCAGCGGGAGCGTGAGGCATTTCCACGCGGGGCGCAGGAGTTCCGCCGGGCCGCCGAGGAGCGCGGCGAAGTCATCGAGCACCGTGTCCGTGGCGGTGTCGAGATAGGCGGCGTCGCGGGCGCAGCGGGCGAAAAAGAAGAGGTTCGGCAGCACCATGACGGGCTGCTGCGCGTTGCCCATCACGCCGCGGGCCTGGCCGCGGAGGGCTCTCTCGTCTTTGAAAAATGAGCGGATGAGCTCGAACTGGAGATGCGCCGCGGGCGGCACCGGCTCGTATTCGATGGCTTCGTAGAAAAGCAGCGTCGAGCGCGGGGCGAGGCCGTATTCGGCGGTGAGCGCCATGTTCACGCGGCCATTCCCGTGGCCGGGCGCGCTGCGGCCGGGGAGCATCTCCCACGGCTCGGGGAGCTGGCCGCGCAGCGCCTCGAACTCGGCCCGCAAAAACGGCTCGACAGGCTGCGACCACACTCCGCCCGTGCCCCAGCCGCACCACACCCACGGGATGACGGGCTGCCGCGCGGGGTGCGTGCCATGCGCGGCGATGGTCGCGTGGTCGGCGAGGAAGATTTTCACAAAATCCTGCGGCGCTGCACCCGCGTAGCCGCCGGGATCGCCGTCGATGGTCACGTAGCCGTCGGCGTTGTTGAGGATCGAGAGCATCGCCGCGCGGTGCGCGAAAAACTCGGCGGTTTCCGCAGCGTCGTCGAAACGGATCGTCCGCATCACGGGATACGGATTGCGCCTGCGCCACGGCACGGAGCCGAGGGCCGTCGGCGTGGTGAGATTCGCGCACTGCACGAGCCAGACGCGCAGGCCGGCGTCGCGCGCGTCCTGGAGCGTCGGGCGAAAGGCTTCGATCTCCGCGCGGTCGGCGGCGGTGAGCGGCATCGGGATGGCTTCGAGCAGCGGCCAGATCATCGCCGTGTCGTAGCCCATCTTTTGCAAGAGCCCGAACATCGCCGCGTAATCCGCCCGCTGCCACGCGCGCGGCGCAAACGGATAATCGAAAACCCACCCGCCATGCGTGTAAAAGCCGACGTGCTCAAACGCAGGCGGCACCGCTTTCGGACCGTTCGGCTCGCCCGCGTTTTGCGCGAGCGCCGGGAGCGATGCGGCGACGAGAGGGACGAGAAGGCGAAACAAGCTCGCGGATGGAATGAATTTCATGGTGCTGGTTCTCTGAGTGTTCGGGCTTGATTGCAGGCGTGAAGGAAATCACGGCGTCACCGTAACGCTGACAGCCGGCGTGTAGTCGCCGAACCATGCGACCTGCTCGCGGAGCGGGCGCCATTGGAAGATGTGCGAGCCGGGTGCGGGCGCGGTGACGTTGAAAGTGAAGGTCGTTTGCTGGCCGGGGGCGACGTTCGCAGCCAACTGCGCGCGGCCTGTGCCCCAGGTGTTGCTGCTGTCGGGGGTCTGCGCGCCGAGTTGGTAGAGCTCGGCGGCGTTCCAGGTGGAGGTGCCGGTGTTGAGGTAGGTGATGGTGACCGGATAGCTTTTGCCGGCGGTCATCGTCGTTGGGACTTTCTGCGCGAGCCAGGTGGCGGCGAGGGGCTGCTTGCCGTCGGTGGGGGTGGCGAAGACGCCGTCGGAGTGCCCGTCCAGCCGTTCGCCGCGGGCGACGACGTAGTATTGGAAAGTGTCGCCGTTTTTCGCGCCGGTGTCGCGGTAGGTGGTCGCGGTGAGTTTGTCGGCGACGACGGTGCCCTGGTCGGCGCGTTCGCCGTATTTCGCGCGGACGACGGTGAAATGGCGCGCGGTTTTGACGGGCGGCCACGTCAGCGTGACGGCGGCGTTTTCGGCCTTGGCGCTGACGATGGGTTTCGTGGGTGCTTCGGCGACGGTGACGGCAATGGCGGTCGAGGCGACGACCTGCGTGCCGACGATGGCGCGCACGGTGAGCGTGCGACTGCCCGCGGCGTCTGGCGTCCACGGGATCGTGGCGGGATTGGTCGTGACTCGTCCGATCAGTTTCGGGCCGTCGAAGGCGTCGATGTTCGTCAGCTCGCGGTCGGGGTCGAAGCCGCTGGCGACGATGGCGAGATTGCCGCCCGCGGCGAGCAGCGCGCCGGGCTGTGGGGAGCGGATGGTGACGGTGGCCTTTGCAGGAATTTCGCCATTCGCCGAACCCCACGCGGAGGGATTCATCTTCGTGGAATCGTCGCCGGTGAAGCCGTCCTCAACCCACGGCGTGCGCGTGGCGGTGCCGTCGGCGGCGAGGCGCCAGAGGGCGGCGTTGAAGCGGAACGGACCGACGAGATCGGGGCGGCGGTCGGTGGTCGTCTCGCCTTTGCGCTGATAGGTGACTTCGCCGAGCGCGGTGATTTCGGGCAGCAGCGCGAGGGGAATTTCGGCTTGCAGGGTGTAGCCCAGACCATCGGGACGCCGGCGCGCGACGCACCAACTGCCGGGCGCGGCGACCAAGCCAGTGCGGCAGTCGAGCGGCTCTTTCGGCGCGGGTGCGCCGTAGGTTCCCATCGCGCCATCGGGCGCATCGCCGAGCGGCGACTGCACGAGCGAGCGCATGAACGGCGACGGCGCGAGCGGCGCGGACGCGGGCCGGCACATCAAGGCGCGGCCTTTGAACCTGCCGCCATCGCGCTCCTCGGGACCGGTTTGCACGGTGAGAAAAAAGCGCGTGTCGCCTGCGACCGGCGCGGTGCGCTTCACCGGCGCGGCGGGGCCGAAATCCAGCTCGATGCCGGTCTGTCCGCCGAGCTTGCCGTCCTTCACACCGGCGCCTTTCGGAAACGGATTGGGATCGAGCACATTGGCGAAAATGCAGAGCTGCCCGGCATCGCGCCGCAGCCGGATGGTCGCCTGCATCGGCTGCTGATTCGGCACGCCGATTTCCGGCACGTTGCGCGGCCAGTAATAATCCGACGTCTGGTTTTGCGTGCCGCGCGGATCGCTCGCGAAGCTCCAGGTGCTCGCGGGAATCTCGATGTGCTTCTTGAGCTGAATGGCATTCGCCGTCGCCGATTTCAAAACGACGGGCGTATCGACGCGCGTGATGTCGTTGCCAAAAACGCCGCTGACTTCGAGCACGCGCACATCGAGATCGGACGTCGCGATGAGCAGCCGCTTGCCGGTCACGGGATCTTTCATGAACGTGCCCGGCGCGAAATTCTCGCCGCAGAGCGAATTGTCCTGGTAGCGCGACATCTGGTTGACCCAGCCCAGCGTCAGCCCGTCGGAGCTGTAGGCCTCGAAAGTCGCAGACCATTCGGCCAGCAGCACCACGCCGTCCACTTCGCCGGCAATGCCCGTGTATTCTGTCACGACGCTGCCGTCGGTGCGCGCTTTGCCGTCGTGATGGCCGACGATCCACTCGATGCGCCCGTTGACGATCCGCACGCACAGATTATCCCGCGAATGGTCATGGAAGCCATCGGCTCCGCCGGGGCCGAGATTGAGGTAGGCGTAAACCGCGCCGTTCTCGCCCGGCATCGCCTTGCCGAGCGTATTTTGCGCGTCGGTGTTGCCGAGAAAGTGCAGCGGCGGCTGGTCGGGTGCGATGTGATAGCGGAACTTTTTCTCGTCGTAGAAAGGCACGCCGTTCGCGTCAATCGAGGCGACCTGCATCGAGCCTTGCCGGCCCCAAAGCGTGAGATCTTTGTCGATCCAATACCACTCGCTGCCCATCGTGCTGGCGACCATTTCCTCCGGCTGCACGAGTCCGTCTCCGTTGCGGTCATACCACGACTGCACGTCGCCGGTTTCAAACTGCCGTCCATTGATCGCGGCGACCGACTTCCAGCGCGCCTCGGCGGTGTCCCACGTCATCAGCCCGCAGAGCGGTGCGCCGGGACAGAAGAGGTAACGGCGGCCCTTGCCGTTCGCTTCCGCACCTTGATAGCTCAAGACCTGAATGCGGTTCAGGCCGGTCGGGGTGATCTTGCCCTTGAACAGATCCGGCGAGGCCGAGTAGTCGCGGCCGTTTTGCGTGAGCAGGTGCAACGCTTCGACTTTCCAACCGTTGCGGGAGTCGGTCTTGTCCGCGGCGTAGCGCGCGAAATCGATCTTGGCCTGCACGTAGCTGGGGTCATAGCCCTGGCTGGCGAAATAGATGCGGCTGAGGTCGTCCTGATCAAAACCGCACGCCGGCGTGCGCGGCGGACCGAAGAAATCGCGAACCCATTTTCCATCCGTCGTGAGCGCGAAGTAACGACGCGGCGAAACCCCCTTGCTCACCGCCCAGAGCAGCCCGTCCGGGGCGATGGCGAGGCCGGTGACGTTGCCGAATTTCATCGGGTCATAAACCTGCGACGTCGGCGCCAGGATGTGCGTCGGATCGTTGCCGCCCTTCACACCGAAGGTCGCGAGCAGCTTCCCAGCGGCGCTGAATTTCTTGATCTGATCCACCCCGAGGCCGTTGTCCGAAACGTAGAGCGCACCTTGCGCGTCGCGCGTGATCGCGGTGGCGTGGACGAGATCGCTGGTGATGAAAGGCGTAACTTTTTTCGTCGTGAGATCGACCTGCACGACACGTCCGTCGATGCACGTCAGGAGCCGGTTCGCATCGAGCGCGCAAAGGCCGTAAGCGAAGTCGCTGAGCGGGATGGCATCGGGATCGTTTGCGCCGGTCGCAATGTCCACGCGCCCGAGGGACTGCTTCGCATTGGTGTTGTAGAACAGCGACTTTCCGACCAGCACAAGCCCCTCGCTAAACGTCAACAGCGAGGCTTGCGGATTTTTGTCGTCGTAGATCGCGCCGAGTCCGAGAGCGTCTTTGTCGCCGAACGCCTTCACCCGCGCGCCGGTCTTGGCGTCCACCGCGAGCACGATCCCATTGTGCAAGAGGATGAACGCCGTCGTCCCGTCCGAGGCGACCGCGCGTCCGCCGCCGAAAACACCGGCGCTGACCTTCCACAGAGTCTTGCCACTCACGTCAATCTTGGAGACGCACGGGAAGTTTTCCTCGCCCGAATTGAGCAGATAAATCCCGCCCGCATCCGCGCCGACGCCCCACGGCCCATTGTGCATTCCGCCGATAGCGCCCAGCCCGTTCTCGGTGATGTAAGGCGGCGTGGCCGAACTCCCCGCACTCCCCGCGAGCATCGATTTGATGCCATCGAAGTAACCCAGCCGCGCCGTGTATTTGCCCGGCGGCATCAGCCGTCCATCCCGATCCTTGCCGTCCCAAAAAACCGTGTGCTCCCCTTTTTCCATCGGCCGCGCGCGCAGCAGCTCGCGCACGACCCAGCCGTCGTCGCGCCGGATGATCAGACTCGCCCGCGCCGCGCGTGGCAGCGTGAAAGTAACCGGATCGCCCGGCCCGTTGAAAATCGCCTGATCGGTCGCCGACTGCGCCGGCGGCGGCGTGTGCGTGACCGGATCGGTCACCTCGAATTTCGCCACACCCCACGCCTTCCGGATAAAGCCGCGCGAAAGTCGGCAGATCATAGATCGCCGGCGGCCCGCTCCCCGTGCTGTGCCACCAGGCCGTATCCCCGATACCCGTGCCCGATGGATTGCCGCGGATGATTTGCAGATCGAACGGAAACGTCGCGCCATCCACCGGCGTCCAGCCGATCTCCTTCCACGGGATCGCGACCTCGACGAAATAACCCGCCGATTTGAAACTCGGCGGAATCCGCGAAAAGCCGCACTGCGCTGTTTCGACCGGCGCGACAAACGGCAGCGTCACCTTTCCGCCCGCCTCGGTGAAATACGTGTAAGGCTTCGCCACCGGCCACTGCTCGCGCATCGCGACGACCGCCGGCTTTCCCGCATACAGCCCGCAGATGAACCGCTGATTCGCGCCCTTCCCGCCGCTCGGCCCCACGCAAATGCCAATCGAGTCGCCGCCATAAATCAGCTCCTGCGCCGACGAGCTGTTATTGAGCAACGGCGCCCGCGGGACGATCACCGCGCAGTAGAGATTTTTCTCGTCGTAAGCGAGCCGACCATTCGCGATCACCGCGCCCCGCGTATCGTAGACCGAGATCGTCGCCGTGAAATCCTCGCGCAGCGTGCCATTCCAGAATTCCTTGTGCGCCGACTTGAAGGTCAGCGTGCCACCCGAGACATCGTGCATCCCGCCCCATTCCACGGGATCGCCATCAATCACCACAGGCCCCCGCGCCAGCCCAAACGGCGGCGCGAATTTCACGACAGGCGCGGCCTCTTCGACGGCGGCGCAAGGCCCGGCGAGCCACAGCGTTCCGGCGAGGAAAAAAGCCGCCATGTTCCAATGGCCAAATGAAGAAAGCGAAGGAGCGGGATTTCGCATGCGAAGATCAATCATGGTACTAGCACTGCATTCATGAAATCTTTTCGTTTGTCGGCCTGTCGCGTTCCGCCGAGAAATCCGTTAGTCCCCGTCTTCCCGCGCTCGTCATTTCCTTCACGGCTTGGGCATCCGACATTCCACTTTCCAAATGAACCCGCTGCCTCTTTCCGCACTCGCCATTCTGCTCGCGCTCACAGTGCCGTGGCCGAGTTGCCATGCGGACGAATCGGTCGCCGCGCGGCTTGCCACCTATCGCGCGGAGCTGGACACCTTTCGCAGCACGTTCGGTGGGACGCGCGATTTGCCCGATGTGCGCTTCTTTCTTTTCGGCATGGGGCAGCGCGCGAAGTTCGTCTACCGCGACGGCAAACTGCTCGATGCCCGCACCGGCGCGGTCGTGCGCGAGTGGCGCATCGCCAGCGATACGATCGTGCCGCCCGATTACGAAGTGGCGCTGCAAACCGCGAGCGGCGCGTCGGTCGTCATCCGTGAGGACGAACAGGCCGTGTGGATCGAGGAAGGCGGCCAGCGCACTGCGCTCGAAGGCACCCGGCAGGCGGTGAAGCTGCCCGCGTTTGCCGGGAAAAAATTCCCGCGTGTGCTGCGGGTGCTGCATCAGGAATTGCTCGTGAACGTCACGCCCGCCGGGCCGGTGCCGAATTTTTTCGTGTATCCGAAGCCGTGGTATCGCGACGGCGCGATGATGGCGCTCGCCTTCAAGGAAACGGGGAACCTCGACACGATCCGCGAATGGATCGCGAACCTGCGCGAGCCTTTCGACCGCAACAACGCGGGCGAAACCGAGGCGGACAATCTCGGCGAGGCGCTCTTCCTGATCTCGCTCACCGGCGACAAAACGCATCCGCTCGTTGCGAAAATTCTCGCGGAGGTGCCGCGCTTCGAGGTGAGTGGCGACGGCGGAAAATACATCAAGGGACGCTCAGATTTCGCGGATCGTCCAGCCTATCAAACCAAGTGGCTCAAATACGGCCTGCGTGCGCTCGGTCTGCCGGACCCTTACACGGTGCCGCCCATCAATGACGGTTACTCGGCGCTTTTCTGGATGGACTACAAGGACGCCTACACGCCGGGCAAAGACACCGAGGATCGGGGGGCTTATGCGTATCTCGGCTGGGCGTGCGACCACTTTCACGGCGTGAAAAAAAGCCCCATCAGCAACCGCGACTACCCGCTGACGTGGGAGCAAAACGCGAGTCAGGCCAACTACGACGGGTTGAAAATCCTCGATCCCATCTACGCCCGGCAGAAGCTTTCCGCCCCGCACACCTGGCACGCCGCCGAGGTCTTTCTCTACGCGCTCTCTTTCTAAATCCACGCCTCATTGGCGATGACTATCACTACCTCGCAATCCCGGTGTTCTCGTTCCCGTTCACGCTGAAAGTATATCGCTTCATCCCACTCATGCCTTCCCACATATCCACCTCCGCCATTTTCGCTGCGCTCGCCTTCGGCGTGTCCACAAGCACACCTGCGCCCGCGGCCGACCCATACGAAAAGTATGTGCGCACGTCCGAGGATTTCCGGGCCGTTAAGCAGGACAAGGCTTGGGCTTATCAGGCGTTCCCGAGTTGGATTTACATGCCGTGGACGGCGAATTGGGGCATCGGTTACACGGATGAATCCGGCCGCTGGAGCGTGGAGCATGGCTACAACGGCGCCTTCGTGGATCGCGACGCCATCGAAGCGGAAGGCGCG
>JAYVNN010000303.1:0-4039 GCA_043758435.1 Chthoniobacter sp. | reverse complement strand
ACTCGGCGTGGAGCGACATCTTTTTCCTCGGCATGGATTTTCCCGAGGGCGCGAAGGTGCTGAACATTTCCGTCGATCTCGGCGTGCATGGGCGCGACGCCGAACCGCAGCCGCCGGTCAGCGCGTGGCTGCGCGTGATCGACCAGCCGGTGCTGCGCCTCGTGTCGGTCGATCTCGGCGCGAGCGCGGAGATTTCGTCACTCGGCGAGGTGTTTGATTTTGCGCGGGACTATCTCGGCTTGTTGAAGGCCGCGGTCATCGCGAGCGGCATCGTGCCGCCGGGGATCGAGGGCTCGGGGCAGTCGCTCGGTGATCTGCTCGCGGTGATGCTCGGGCCGGGGCGCGGGCTCGAGCTGGTGTCGAGCGTGAATGATATTCCGAAAGGTTCGCGGCTCGCGGTTTCGACGAATCTGCTGGCCGCGCTCATCGGCGTGCTGATGCGCGCGACGGGGCAGGCGGAGTCGCTGACCGGGCCGCTTGGCGAAGGCGAGCGCCGGCTGGTGCTGGCGCGAGCGCTGCTCGGCGAGTGGCTCGGCGGCAGCGGCGGCGGCTGGCAGGACTCGGGGGGCGTGTGGCCGGGGATCAAGCTGATCGAAGGCGTGGCGGCGCAGGCGGGCGATCCCGAGCACGGCATTTCGCGCGGGCGGCTGATGCCGCAGCATTACGTTTTTTCGCGCGACGAGATTCCTGACAAAGCACGCCAGGCGTTGCAGGATTCGCTCGTCGTGGTGCATGGCGGCATGGCGCAAAACGTGGGGCCGATTTTGGAAATGGTGACGGAGAAATATCTGCTCCGCTCCGCCGCGGAGTGGCGCGGACGGCAGGAGGCGTTGGGCTTTCTCGACGAAATCCTCGACGCACTCCGCGACGGCGACATCGCCCGCGTGGGCGGCGCGACGACGCGCAATTTCGACGGGCCGATCCAGACGATCATCCCGTGGGCTTCGACGCATTACACCGAGCGCCTGATCGAGCAGGTGCGCGCGGAGTTCGGCGCGGATTTTTACGGCTTCTGGATGCTCGGCGGGATGAGCGGCGGCGGCATGGGTTTCATGTTTGCGCCCGCGCGCAAAGCGGAGGCGCAGCAGCGGCTCGGCGCGATCATGCGCGCGACGAAGCAGGAACTCGCGGCGTCGCTGCCCTTCGCAATGGAGCCGGTGGTGTACGATTTCCGCATCAATGAAAACGGCACCTTTGCCGACCTCCTGCCCGGCGGCACGGCGCTGATGCCGAAAGGCTACTACCTGCTCCGCGCGCCCGCACTGCTCCGGCTCGATCCGAAATCGCTGCCTGCGCTGGACCGCGCGGAGCTAGACAAATTCGCCGCCGCCTGCCGCACGCAGCCCGAGCTGCGCGGCGTGGTGCAGGAGCTTTTCGACGCCCTGCTTCCGCGTGGCCGCAACGAGCAGGCCGGCGCGCAGTCGCTCGACGAACTGCTCGTGGAAAACGGCTTCGATGCCGAGGCGCACGCGCAAATCCGCGGCGACCTGAAAGCCGGTCGCATCGGCCTCGCGCAAAACCGTCTCGCCGCGAACACCGTGATCGAAGATGTGCGCGCGGACGATGTCGTGGATGCGACCCGCAAGGGTAGTGGGGCAGGCGCCCCGCCTGCCATAGTCTCCTCCGGCGCCCCGCCGGAGAACGGCGGGACGCCCGTCCAGACTTCAGCAAGCGGGGCACCTGCTCCACTACCCCATTTCGTTTTCCATCCCTTCGAGCGCGACCGTCCCGCCGCCATCAGCCATCGCCGACTCCCCCACTGGCGGCAGGAAGGCAGCACCTACTTCATCACCTTTCGCCTCGCCGATTCACTCCCTCACGCCAGTTACGAGCGCTGGCGCGAAGAGCGGGATGCCCACCTCGCCGCCCTCCTGTCGCCCGTCACCCGCGGCGCGACGGAGAAAGCGACGAGCCTTTTTACTGAAAGGCTGGAACGCATTTTCGACGAGGGACACGGTGCCTGCCTGCTCCAGCGCGCCGATGTTTCCGCCGAGCTTGAACGCACCCTGCGCTTTCACGACGGCAGCCACTTTCTGCTGGGTGCCTTTGTGGTGATGCCAAACCATGTGCATCTGCTGGTGACTCCGCTCGGCGAACATTCGCTGGCGGAGATTGTGCAAAAGTGGAAGTCGGTTTCCGCGCACACGATCAACCGGCTGGCCGGACGCAATGGCGTGCTGTGGCAGGATGAATCTTTCGATCACATCGTAAGGGACGCGGCACATCTTGAAAAATACACGGCTTACATCGAGCGGAATGGAGAGCGGGCGGGGCTGGGAGGGGAGGAGTTTCGGTTGGGCTACGGTTTGGGATTCGTGGGCGGGGCGCCCGCGGAGACTCAGCAGGCGGGGGCGCCTGCTCCACTACCGGAGGCGGGGCGCGCTCGCGGACTCGCGGCGCTGCGCGCGGGGGAGGCGGCGGTGGTGACGCTCGCCGCGGGTGCGGCGTCGCGGTGGACGCAGGGCGCGGGCGTGGTGAAGTCGCTGCATCCGTTTTGCAAACTGGGCGGACGGCACCGCACTTTTCTGGAAACGCATCTCGCGAAGTCGCGGCAGAGCGCGCGGCTCGCGGGCATGGCGGTGCCGCACATTTTCACGACGAGCTATCTCACGCACGGGCCGATCTCGGCCATCCTCGCAGCGCGGAAAAGCTACGGCTACGACGGGCCGCTGCGGCTCTCGCGCGGGAAAAGTGTGGGGCTGCGGTTCGTGCCGACGGCGCGGGATTTGCGCTTCGCGTGGGAGGAGATGCCACAGCAGGTGCTCGACGAGCAGCAGCAGAAAGTTCGCGAATCGCTGCGCGCGGCGCTGCTGCGCTGGGCGGAGGGCGCGGGCGAGGCCACGGACTACCGCGACAATCTCCCGCTGCAATGCCTGCACCCGGTCGGGCACTTTTACGAAATCCCAAACCTGCTCCGCAACGGCACGCTCGCCGCACTGCTCCGCGAGCGCCCGCAGCTCCGTACTTTGCTGCTGCACAATATCGACACGGTCGGCGCAAACCTTGATCCCGCCTTGCTCGGCCAGCATCTCGAAAGCGGCGCGACGTTGAGCTTCGAGGTCATCACGCGGCGGCTCGAAGACCGCGGCGGCGGGCTGGCGCGGGTGGATGGGCGGGTGCGGCTGGTCGAGGGGCTGGCGATGCCGCGCGAGGAATTGGAATTCGGGCTGACCTATTACAACACGCTGACGACTTGGATCGACATCGACGGATTGCTCGCCGCTTTCGGACTCACACGCGGGGAACTCGACGACGAGCCGCGCGTCACCGCCGCCATCCGCGCGCTCGCGGCAAAGGTGCCGACCTACATCACGCTCAAGGACGTAAAAAAGCGGTGGGGTCACGGGCAGGAAGACATCTTCCCGGTCGCGCAGTTTGAAAAACTGTGGGGCGACCTCACGGCGCTGCCGGAAATCGCCAGCCAGTTTCTCGTCGTCCCCCGGCTGCGCGGGCAGCAGCTCAAGGAGCAGGCGCAGCTCGACGGCTGGCTGCGCGACGGCTCGGCGGCGCACGTCGAGGCGCTTTGCGATTTTACGTAGCGTAGGATTGGACAAGCGGCGCGCGGACGTTCACCTTCCGCGCCCATGTTCAAACGCACGTCCTCGTCGCCCATTTCCGTCATCACCGGCGGGGCCGGATTTCTCGGCTCGCATCTGACCGACCGGCTGCTCGCGGAAGGGCATCGCGTCATCACGATTGACAACTTTCTCACCGGCTCGACGGCGAATATCGAGCACCTCGCTGGGAACGAAAACTACCGCTTCATCAAGCACGACGTTTCCAACTTCATCTTCCTGCCGGACGATGTGGATTTCATTTTCCACTTCGCCTCGCCCGCGTCGCCCATCGACTACCTCGAACATCCGATCCCGACGCTGAAAGTCGGCTCGCTCGGCACGCACAACGCGCTCGGGCTGGCGAAGGACAAAGGCGCCGCGTTTCTCCTCGCCAGCACCAGCGAGTGCTACGGCGACCCGCTGGTGCATCCGCAGCGCGAGGACTACTGGGGCAATGTGAACCCCATCGGGCCGCGCGGCGT
>JAYVNN010000302.1:0-4043 GCA_043758435.1 Chthoniobacter sp. | reverse complement strand
TCCGGCGGCACCATGTGCGCCATGTCGCAGCGGAAGCCATCCACGCCCAGCGCCTGCCAGTACGCGAGCACGCGATCCATTTTCAGCCAGGTGTCGGGGATTGGCTTGGATGCTTGCTCCGCGGTCGGATACTCCCGCGCGCCCGTCGTGAAATCGAAGCCGTAATTCAGCTTCACCGTCTCATACCAATCGCCCGTCCCCGGCGCCCACGTCGCCGCGTTGTTGCCCGTCACTTTGCCGTGCTCCAGCTCGCCGTCGAAACGCCCGTCGCCTTTGCCGAGCACCTTGCACGTCGGGCTCACGAGCTGCCCGTCGCGCACCGTCGGCAGGCGCAGCGGCGGGCCGCCGTCGGGCGAGCCCGGCTGGAGGTAAAAGAAATTGTTCTGCGGATCGAAGAACTTTTTCCGGTCATCCTTCACGCCGAAATCCGCGTCCGGCTGCACCGTCGAGCGGTAGCTGCGCGCGACGTGATTCGGCACGCAGTCAATGATCGCCCGCAGCCCCGCAGCATGCACCCGCGCGAGCAGCGCGCGGAATTCCGCCAGCCGCTCCGCCGGCTGCACCGCGTAGTCCGGGCACACGTCGAAGCAGTCCTTGATCGCAAACGGCGAACCCGCCAGCCCTTTCAGCAAATCGGGATCATCCGCCGGCAAACCGAGCGCGGAGTAATCCGTGGACGTGGCCTGCCGTAGCACGCCCGTGAGCCACAGATGCGTGAAACCCATCGCCTTCAAAGACGTGAGCGCCGCGTCATTGATGTCGGCGAATTTCCCCACGCCATTCTCCGCGAGCGTGCCGTTCGGCTGGCGCGTTTCGTTCACGTTGCCGAACAGACGCGGCAGCAGTTGGTAAATGCGGACGCGCGGGGTGGAGGGGTCGGGATTCATCGGAGCGCCGGAGGCGCGGAGGGAAAGTAGCGCGAGCGCGAGGCCGCAGGCCAGCAAGGGACGAAACATCCGCGAGCTTTGCGCGAAAGCCGCGCCGCACGCCAGCTAGGAAAGCAGCCGCCGCACGGGCTGTCGGACAGTTGCGAGTTACCAAAGTGTCATGGTGCGTTTGTTGACTGTGCCGCGCACGAATCTAGCCTCGGACATGTCTTCCTCCCGCCTCCGATCCTCCGCCTTTCTCGCCGGACTGCTGCTCGCCGCGCTCACCGGTTTCGCTCAGGCCGATGAATTTTCCACCATGTCCGCGAACATGGGAACCGTCACCACGCTCATGGGGACTTTTCATTTTCCCGTGAACGATGCCAACGGCGTCGGCATCAATTTTTGGCAACCCTCGTATGAAGGCGGGCCGGCGAGCGCGGCGGCGCTGTCGGGGCCGCACATCGCCAATGCGGATGCGTTCGGCAACGTCTATATCGCCGACAAATTCAGCCACGCGATTTTGAAAATCACGGCGGACGGGAACATCCACACCTTCGCGGGCACGCACACCGCGGGCTTCAATGGCGATGGGCCGGCCCCCGCCAACACGCTCCAGCTCAATCTGCCCAACGGCCTTTTCGTTTTCCCCGACGGCACCGTCTATCTCCTCGACCCCGGCAATCGCCGCATCCGCCGCGTGGGCACCGACGGCATCATGACGACCATCGTCACCAACCCCGCGACCGAGCCCGGCCAGACGCCGAACAATGGCTACGACTGGTATCCCTCCGGCCGCGCGCTGTGGGTCAGTCCCGACCGGCAGTTGATCTATTACACGAATGAGTTTGCGCCCGCCACCGTGGGCGGGTTTGCGCAGGGCGCGACGGTGAAAAAATGGACGCCCGCGGGCGGCATTGAGGTCGTGTGCAGCAAGGCCGTGGGCTTTCGCAATCCGGGCAATATCGCGGTCAATCCCATTGATGGAAAACTCTACGTCACCGACCGCGCCGAGGAGGACACGACGAAAGTGGCAACCGGCCTTTTCCGCATCGACGGCCCCGACACACGCACGCGCATTTCCGGGCCTTCCACCGCGCCGCTCGCCGCCGACGCGCAGCTCATCGGCAACAGCTTCATCGAGCAGCCGCGCGGCATCGCCTTTCTGCCCAACGGCGCGTATTTTCTCTGCACGCACAAAGCGATCACCGGCAGCACGAATGCCGGCGATATTTGGTACGTGGACACCGCCAACGTCATCCACCGCTACATTCACGGACGCGGCTCGAAGGATTACTACAACCTCACCAACGGCCTGCATCCACCGCTCACCGGCGTCTCGCCCAATGCCGGCCAGGAATGGCTCAGCCAGCCGCGCGCCGTGACCATCGCGCCGAATGGCGACCTCCTCGTGGTCTGCAACGACAGCGGCTACGTCTTCCGCGTGAACAACCTCGTCCCGCACCTGCCCGCCGACCTGCACAGCGCCCACTTCGACGCGAACGGGCTGCTCTTAAATTGGAGCGGTCTTTTCACCCGCGGCTACCGCATCCAGCGCACCTCCTCGCTCCTCCCCGCGCTCGTGAACTGGCAGACCATCGGAGCCGCCGCCGGCAACGCGGGCGGGGTGCCGTCGGAGTTTCTCGATCCCGCGGCGCCGGGACAGACGAAGGATTTCTACCGGCTCGCACCATCGCTGTAGGGGAAGCTGCCAGCTTCCCCACAGCGCCGCGGTGCCGGAGTGGCGGACGCAAAAAAGGGCGCGGCCTTTCGACCGCGCCCATTTTCGTGGCTGGCAAAATGGTCAGCGCTGCACGCGCGCGGAGCCGCCTTTGGCGAAGGCGCGCACCTGATCGACGGTTGCCATCGTGGTGTCGCCGGGGAAGGTGGTGAGCAGCGCGCCGTGGGCCCAGCCGAGCTTGATCGCTTCCTCGGGCGCTTCGCCGCTGAGCAGGCCGTAGAAGAAGCCCGCTGCGTAGCCGTCGCCGCCGCCGATGCGGCAGATGACGTCGAGTTCGGCTTGCGGGGCTTCATAGACTTGGCCATCAATCCACGCCACGGCGCTCCAAGTGTGGCGATTGGTGGAATGCACATGGCGCAGCGTGGTCGCCACGACTTTCACCTGCGGATGTTTCTTCGTCACGTTGTCCATCATTGAGACGAACGCGCTCGAATCGACACTCGATTTCGCCTCGACCGACGGGCCCGGAATGCCGAGCCCGAGCTGCAAATCCTCCTCGTTCCCGACCAGCACATCCACGTTCTTCACGATGCGATCCAGCACCTTCACTGCGTGCTCATGCCCACCCACGATGTTCCAAAGTTTCGCGCGGTAGTTCAGGTCGAACGACACAATCGCGCCCGCCGCCTTCGCCGCCTGCATGCCCTCGATGATGACCTCCGCCGTGGTCGGCGAGAGCGCCGCGAAAATGCCGCCGCTGTGAAACCAGCGCACGCCGCCCGCGAAGATCGCCTTCCAGTCAAAATCGCCCGGCTTGAGCTGCCCGGCGGCTTCGTTGCAGCGGTTGTAGAAAACCACCGGCGCGCGCACGCCCTGCCCGCGGTCGCTGTACACCGTCGCCATGTTCGGCCCATGCACGCCGTCGTGTTTGAAGTGCTTGTAGAAAGGCTGCACGCCCATCGCCCGCACGCGCTCGGCGATGAGGTGGCCGATGGGATAATCTACCATCGCGCTCGCGATGCCCGTCTTCAGCCCGAAGCAATCCGCGAGATTTGCCGCGCAGTTGAACTCGCCGCCGCTGACGTGAATGGCGCACTGCGAGGCTTTGCGGAACGGGATGATGCCGGGATCGAGGCGGTGAATGAGCGCGCCGAGGGACACAAAGTCCAGGGCACCGCTCGCGGGGATGTTTAGGCCGTATTTCATGCGGAGGTCAGGTGATAGGTGAGTGGTTGTTGATGCGGATTTTTTTCCAACGAGTCCGCTGGCCGCAAAAACGGGCGGATTCGAGGGGCGCGGAGTATTGGCGAAAGCGCGCGCGCTTGTCTTCTAAAAAAGTGCCGTTGACGCCCCGGCGCGGTTCGCTTACCTCTCCGCCCTCGCAACTGCGAACGGCGGAGTAGCCAAGTGGGAAGGCCGGGCTCTGCAAAAGCCCTACGAGTGAGTTCGACTCTCACCTCCGCCTCGCATGCCCAAAGAATCCGGGCAGAGGATTG
>JAYVNN010000301.1:0-4053 GCA_043758435.1 Chthoniobacter sp. | reverse complement strand
GTACTACCGCGTCTGGCAGAGCTTCGCCGTGCTGCTGCCGGTGAAAAGCGTGGGCGTCATGGGCGACGAACGCACCTACGAAAACACCATCGCCCTCCGCATCGTCGAATCCCAGGACGGCATGACCGCCGACTGGGTGCGCCTGCCCTACGAACTGCTCGCGAAGATTTCCACCCGCATCATCAACGAAGTCAAAGGCGTCAACCGCGTCTGCTACGACATCAGCAGCAAACCGCCCGCGACCATCGAGTGGGAGTGAAGACGGGGCGACGAATCCGAAAATCGCTGTCATCCTGAGCGGAGTTCCCGGCGGGCGAAGGAGGCGGGAACGGAGTCGAAGGACCTCGGCGGTTCGATTACGCGCAGCACGTTATCGGACCGCCGGGGTCCTTCGACTGCGCTGCGCCCGCTTTTCCGCCTCCGCTTCGCTCAGGATGACACGCGGTTTTTTCAAACCGAGCCGCGACGTACGCGATGACCGCAATTTCCACCCTCACCGGTCCTTCTGCAGCTCCTTGATGATCTTGTCGAAAATGTCCGCGATTTCCCCGCGCTGCTGCTGCTGCACGCCGAGCTGGCGCTGGAAATAGTCGTAGGTCAGCCGCGGCTGCGCCGCCATCGTGTCGGAGCGGCAGGCCACCTTGAGGAATGAGAGGAAATTCTGATCCACCGTCGCCGCGTCCTTCGGATTCAGGCGCTTCTTTTTCTCCGCCAGCCATTGGTCGATGCGCGTCTTGATCGCCGGATTCGTGTGCGCGCCCGCGGTCACGCGGCCCTTGTTTTTGGAAAGGTCGGTGAGGAATCCGTCGAGGTCGCCCGTCAGCGTCTCGATGGCCTGAATCTCCGCCGCCTGCGCGTAAAACGCCGGCCAGTTCACCGGTTGCCACGTCTTCACGCTGTCCAGCCGGTAGCCAAAGCGGCGGATGACCGGCGCCTTCAGCACCTCCTTCGTCGCCGCGTCGTACTTCTTGATCGTGAGATAAGTCGCCACGCCGATGACCTTGCCCGTTTTCAAATGGATGATCGGGCTCCCGCTGTTGCCCGGCTGAAACGGCGCATCCACCTCCACGAGCTGCGGCCCCACGCCGACGACCTTGCCCTTGATGGTGTTAATCACGCCCGCGCCTTCCGAGTTGCCGAGTACCACGACTTCGTCGTCGATCGTCACCTTTTCATCCACGCCCAGCATGACCTCGAAAGGCGTGCCGCCCGGCGCGACCTGCATCCGGAAAATATCGTGCCCCACCGCGCTTGCCGCCGCCCCGCCCGTAACCTTAGTCCCATCCAGCGTCTTGAACCCCGCGCCCTTGATCCCCGCCGCCACATGGTCATTGGTGAAAAGGAAATTCGCCTCGTTCATCCGCGCCACGAAACCACTGCCCGCGCCATCCGCACCGGTGACGAAGACGAGGCTGTTGCGATAGGTCTTTACGAGATCGCGTGAAACCGGACCGCTGGCCACCGGGTTTGCAGCTGCGGCTTCGGGAGTCGTGACCGCAGCAAGCGGCGGCGAATTGGCTCCGACCACACCTGCGGCCGAGGGGTTGATGGGAAGACGGGTCCGCATGACTTGAGCAATCTCTGTCGGGGTCAGTTCCCGATTGAACACGAACATGTCGTCAAGGCGATCGACGTAGTCATCCTTGGCAAGATCGTCTCTAAAATGATTCCCCACGGTAATCACCGCAGCGTCAACCAGCACGGTTTGAGCGCCCATTTCCTTCCCATCGAGATAGAAAGCCAGCCGGTTGCCATCGCTCGCAACCGCGACATGATGCCACCCAACAACCGATGCGGGACAAAATGAGTGATTTGAGTTCTTCCAGCAGGCGAACGTCCCCCAAAAAACACTCAGAGGGCAGTTGTAGTCCTCACATTGCCAGACGACACCGACGTGGCGAGGCGTGGGCAACTTGATCCATGTCGCGAGGGTGTAAACCTTCCCGATTTGCATCGGTGGAGTGAATCGTAGCACGGCATCGCCACGACCAAAGACGGCCGACTGGCGGCCGTCGCTCAGCCCAAACTCTACGGCTGCTGAAAATTTTGCCGTGATTGGCTGCCGCGAAAAAACGACACTCCCATTCGCTGCGCCGTCCATTGAAAGGGCCATGGTCAGATTGTTCGCTAGCGGACCGAGAAGCTTCAACACCTCTGCCGCACCGCTGACCAAAGACGCTGAGTTCGCAACGGGCGGAGTGGGTGTCCCGAAAGGATCGGCGCCTCGCGCTCTGCAAAGTGCGAGGGAGCACAAGAGAATAACTGCGTGGAGTTTCATAGATGTGCGTGATGAACTGACGACATCGCCGATGTATGGAGGTCAGGGGTAATTGAGAAACAGGCCGCGCGAAAGGCGAAAACGCACGCTCCTTCCAGCGTAAGCGCGAGGGGAAAAAGCATGGCCGTTAGTTTCATAAGTGCCGGTGGGCTGTGGCGGCGACATCGCCGACATTTGCTGTGGAGAAGTAGCCCAGCGGCCGGGCCGGCGAAAGGCCAAACACGCCCGCTCCTTTCCACCCGCGCGCCGCCTTGCCAGCGCGCAGCGAGGCGGCTACTTTCGCGGGCATGAGCACGCTCGCCGAAATCGAAAAGGCCATTGGACAGCTCCCGCCTGCGCAATGGATGGAAATCCGCCGATGGATGGATTCGCACGCGCCAAACGCGGTGCCGTCAGCGCGGGTGGATTGGACAGAGAGTGCGTCCGTGAGGCGCGGTCGTGCAGCGGAGACACGGCTCCCAGCGGCAGCGGTGATGGCGGCGGTGCGGGAGTGAGGCAGCGAGCAGCGCATGATCTTTGCCGATACCAGCTTTCTCCTTTCGCTCGCCGGCAATGACTCCAACAGTCCCGCCGCGGTGGCGCATGCGCAGACCTTGGACGGGCCGATGCTGATCACGGCGCTGAACCGGCTGGAGTTTGAAAACGCCGTGCGTCTCCTGCGATTCCGCGGCGAGATGCCCGAGACGGAGGCTGCCGCGGCGTTCACCGCGCTGGCGGCGGATGAGCAGGCGGGCCGCATCGTGGAAGTCGGATGCGACTGGCCGGGCGTGTGGCAGGAAGCATTGCGTTTGAGCCGGGCCTGGTCGGAGCAGGAGGGCCATCGGGTACTGGACATTCTCCACGTCGCGGCTGCCCTGCAATCGGGAGCGCAAACGTTTCTGAGCTTTGACCGGCGGCCGAGAGAGCTGGCGGCAGCGGAAGGGCTGGCTGTCGCGCCGTGAACTGAGTTTTATTTGCCGCCTGGCAGCAGCAGGTCGAGCGCGCTTTTGATCGTGTCTTTGCCGGTCTTGATCGTGTCTTGCACCGCGCCTTTCGCGGTGTCCACCACGGCGTCGCCGACGGCTTGTTTGAGGCGGGCGGTGAGGTCTTCTGTGGGCTTGTTCAGCGGGCCGGTGAGGCGCATGGGAGCCCACAGGTAGCCGCCGCGGGATTCGGTGAAAACTTTCTCCCGCGAGCCGGGGATGAAGGCGAGGCTGGAGGGCGTGACACCGACCTGGAAGGTGCCGTCGATGGCGGAATTCTCGACGATGAAATCGCCCTCGATGCGGATCAGTCCCTCGCTTTCCGCGACGAATTTTGTGACGCGCAGCTTTGCCCCGTCCTGCCGGAAATCCGCGGACACGCGGCTGAGCGAGAGCCGGCGGAACTGCTGCGTGCCGGTGAACAGCGCGATCTCGTCGAGCACCGGGAGCGCCGTGAGTTCGCCGCGGGCGAGGCTGATGGAGCCGGCGATTTCCGGGCCGGCGGCGGGCAGGGGGAGCGGGCCGCGGATGGTCACGTCGCCGGAGAGCTGGGCTTTGAGCCGCACGCGCCAGTCGTCGGAGAGGAAGGGCGTGAGGTTCACGTCGCGGATCGCGACCTGGAGATCGAGACGCTCGGCGAAGTTGATTTCGCCCGTCGCTTTCACCGAGCCCGTGCCGCCCTGGCGAAACTCGGCGTTGTTCACGAAAAGCGACGGCGCGCGGTAGCGCAGCGCGAGCGCCTGCACGTCGAGCGCGGGCAGGCCGGTCTGCTCGATCTTGCCGCCCTGGCCGGTGATCTTCCAGCCGCCGCCG
>JAYVNN010000300.1:0-4070 GCA_043758435.1 Chthoniobacter sp. | reverse complement strand
CATGCTTCGCGACACGCTGCGCGTGCGCGCCGCCGTGGGGAAAACGCTCGCGAAGTCAGGCGATTGCTTTCGCGCACCGAGTCCATAAAGTCCGCGCCCATGTCCTGCACGAAAATCGACCCCGCACTCCACCTGGCGAAAAAGCCCGACTGGATCAAAGTGCGGCTGCCATCGAACCCGGTCTTTTTTTCCACCAAGGCGCTGATCTCCGACCTGCGCCTGCACACGGTCTGCGAGGAGGCGCAGTGCCCGAACCGCTGGGAATGCTGGAGCGCGGGCACGGCCACTTTCATGCTCGCCGGCGAGCGCTGCACGCGAGCGTGCGGCTTCTGCGCGGTGACGACCGCGAAGCCTTTTCCGCTCGAAGCCGACGAACCGGAGCGCGTGGCGCAGGCGGTCGTGCGGATGCGGCTGAAGCACGTCGTCGTCACCGCCGTGGCGCGCGATGATTTGCGCGACGGCGGCGCGGAACATTTCGCGCGCACCATCGAGGCCATCCGCGCCGCGCAGCCCGGCATCACCATCGAAGTCCTCACGCCCGACTTTCACGCGAAGGACGAATGCCTGCGCATGGTCGCCGCCGCGCGCCCGCACATTTTCAATCACAACGTCGAGACCGTCGAGCGCCTCACGCCTCTCGTCCGTTCGCGGGCGAAGTACCAGCTCTCGCTCACGGTGCTGCGGCGGATGAAGGAAATCGCGCCCGACATCGTGACGAAGAGCGGCCTCATGCTCGGCCTCGGCGAGACGGAGCCGGAGATTTTTCAGACGATGGACGACCTCCGCGAAGCCGGCGTGCAGGTGCTCACCATGGGCCAGTATCTGCGCCCGACCGCGCAGCATCTGCCCGTGCTCGAGTACGTCCATCCCGACACTTTCGCGCTCTACAAAACCGTCGCCGAGAAAAAGGGTTTCGAGCATGTCGCCTCCGGCCCTCTCGTGCGCAGTTCGTATCACGCAGCGGATTTCCAGCCGGTGAAAGGGAAAGGTGCCAGTGCCGATTGACCGCACGAATGTCGCCGCGCTGATCCCGTGCTACTTCGAGGAAAAGCGCATCCGCGACGTGGCCGAGCGGGCGCACGCGCAGCTCGACACGGTGCTCGTGATTGATGACGGCTCGACGGACGGCACCGAGGGCGAAGCACGCGCCGCGGGCGTCGAGGTCATCAAGCACGCCGTCAATCAGGGCAAAGGCGCGGCCATCAAAACCGGGCTGCGCGAACTGAGCGCGCGGGCGGGCATTGAGTACGCGCTCATCCTCGATGGCGACGGCCAGCATCTGCCCGAGGAGATCCCCGCTTTTCTCGCCGCCGCCGAGCGCACCCACGCGCCGATGCTTGTCGGCACGCGCATGAGCGACACGCGCACGATGCCTTTCGTGCGGCGCATGACGAACCGCTTCATGTCCTGGCAAATCAGCCGCATCTGCGGGCAGGAAGTGCCGGATTCGCAGTGCGGTTTCCGCATGATCCACCGCGACCTCGCGCCCGCACTCGCCGCCATCGCGACGGTGAAATTCGACTACGAAACCGAGATGCTCGTCATCGCCTCGCGCCGCGGCTGCACCATCGCCGCGGTGCCGGTGAGCACCATTTACGGCGACGAAAAAAGCAAGATTCATCCGGTGCGCGACACCATCCGCTTTTACCAGATGATGGCCCGCTTCAAACGCGGGGCCTAGCCATCCAGGGGCGCGGGGCGCGGATCACGGTGCGGGGACGATGCGGACGAGCGTGAAGGTGAAAGTCCCCATCGGCGGGGCGTAGCCGTTCGTCCCGAGCGGCGGGGTGACGATGCGCGTGATGACGCCGCGCGGACTGCTCACGAAATTCGCCGCGGCAAAGGTCGCACCGCTGTCCGTGCCGGTGTCCCACGGAAAAAGCGCGACGGTTTTGCTCTGCACCCACTGCCCGTTTTCGATGAGCGGCAGGCCGCGCACGCCGGCGAACCAATCGGGACTGGGCGCGATCATCGTCACGAGCGTGACGAGCGGGTGTGTGCGGTCGATCTGGAAGCGCAGCGTGGTCGTGCCCGACCCGCCCGAAATGCCGTTGCCGGAGAGCGTGCGGTTCGCGGTGCCTGCGGCGACCGCGGCGTTCACCTCCGCGAGCAGCGTGGTCTTGCCGCCGAGCTCGGCCATGAGCTGCATGCCGGTGCTGGAGTTCACGCCCGGATGCCAGAATTCGACGCCGTTGTGGTGCAATCCGCCGACGAGTCCCGACCAGTGCGCGCCCGGCGGAAAATCAGTCGGATGCGTCGTGGCGCTCCACGTCGTAGTGAAAGTGACATCGTATTCCGCCGTCGGCTCCGACGTCACGGCGACGAAACCGCGGCCACCCGCGAGACTGACCGTGGCGGTGTTGCCGGCGACCCGCGGGCCCACCGGAGACCAAGCACCGGAGCCGATCTCCGAGCGGGTGCAAACTTGGAAAGGCGCCCGTCCGCCGGTCCAGGCGAGCGTCGCCTGGCCACCGGATAGCGCCGTGATGGCCGTGCGGAATCCGGGCGTCTCGGTGGTGTATTCGACCTCGAGGGCCGGCGCGCGCAGCGGGTCTTCGCGCGAGGCGAAAGTGCGCGCCGTCAGCGCGGCGGATTCGTTCTGGCCGAGCAGCATCCAGCCGTAGTTGTCCTCCGGCCGGTCCAGCCACGCCTGCACATCGGCGACCAGCGGTGCGCCCGAGGCCGTACGATACGCGCCCGCGTTTCCGACAGCCAGCACCGCGCTGACCGCCGCCGCGATGTCGGTGCCAGCCGCACCGCCGGGTGCGCTCCACGCGCTTTTCGGAAAAAGCCGGTGGCTCCACGTCGCGTCATTCACCGCCGCCGCGCCGCCGCCCGCGGCGGACTGCACGCCTTCGCTCCACGGACGCGCGACGCGCCGCAGCTCAAAGCTCTGCGTGCTCTGCGCCACCGCCGGGGCATCCGTCGCGGTGACGGTGAGCCGCGCCGCGAGGATCGTCGCGCCCGGCGGCACCGCCGCGCCGACATTGAAGCTGAGCAACGCCCGGGCCCGGGCACTCGCATCGCCGGATGCGCCCGCCTGCAAACTCGCACGCGCGCCGAAATTGCTGGCGGCAGCGCTTTCGTAAATCGTGGTGTCGGCGTCGGCGGGGATCGTGGCCGTCGTGCCGAAGGCGAAGGATGAAACGGTGGCGAAAGCGATGGGGAGAAGGGCGGCGGTTTTCATAGTGCGTGCGGGTGGGAGCGGATTTCGTCTGCGCGTATTCCCCCGCCACGGCGCAGAACACGCGCCGCTCCTTGTCTTGCCTCACTCCGCACGCCCCTCAAGAATCGCGCTATGCCCACACCAAAAATCACCGCCTTTGCCGGCAGCCTGCGCGCCGGATCATTCAACAAGAAACTCGCCGCTCTCGCCGCCGACGCCGCGCGCGCGGCGGGCGCGGAAGTCACCGTCGTCGATCTCCGCGAACTCGCGCTCCCGCTTTTCGACCAGGACCTCGAGGACGCCGGCGGCCTGCCCGTGGGCGCGAAAAAATTCAAAGCGCTGCTCCGCGCGAGCGACGGCTTCCTCATCGCCTCGCCGGAATACAACAGCTCCATCACCGCCGCGCTGAAGAACGCCCTCGACTGGGCCTCCCGCGCCGAGTCCGACGACGAACCGCCGCTCGCCGCCTACCGGGGCAAAGTCGCCGCGCTTTTTGCCGCCTCACCCGGCGCGCTCGGCGGCCTGCGCGGCCTCGTCACGCTGCGCTCGATCCTCGGCAACATCGGCGTCCTCGTCCTCCCCGACCAAGTCGCCATTTCCACGGCTCACGAAGCCTTCGACGACGCCGGCCAGCTCAAGGACGGACGGAAGGCGAAGCAGGTCGCCGCGCTCGCGCAAAGCCTGGTCGAGACGGCCCGCAGGCTCCAGGGCTGAGCGCACATGGAACTCTCCGCCTTTCTCACCCAGCTCGCCGAAAGCGGCGTGGCCGTCGTCACCGGCGATGAGGCGCTGGAGCCGGGCGACGGGGCCATCTATCACGAAGCCCTAACCCGCAAACTGGCGCTCACAAAGCACTCACTTTAGGAGCGAAGACAACATTTCCATTCGTCTTCGTCATCCACGT
>JAYVNN010000299.1:0-4078 GCA_043758435.1 Chthoniobacter sp. | reverse complement strand
TTCCCGGCGTGCCCCACGAATGGCTGTCGTTGTTTGGGTCCGCGTCACGAAAGGTTGCGCCGGTCCAAGTGTAGGTGGGATGGTAATCGACCGTCACGACGGAGTCAGTTTGCAAGAAGTTCCCGGCGTTATCGGTCGCGATGGCAATGAAGTTATAGCCGCCGTTGGCCAGCGCGGGTCCGGGCTGAGGCAGTGAGTCGGTGCAATTCCACTGCTTCGTGCCAGCGTCATAGTGCGTCACCAAATTGATCGCCGGAATCCCCCAGCCCGACCCATTCCAGTAATCGTTGTCCGAATGCCGGCGGATGAAACAATTGACGTGCAGAATGCCATTGGCGTCATCTGCGGTGCCGGCGAGCACGTAAGAACCGGTGTTGATGAGCGACCCGTCGGCGGGCGAAGTGATCGCCACAGCCGGAGGATTCGTATCGACTGTGAAAAGGATGCTGTTCACACCGCTTTGCGACTGCGATTGATTCCCGCTGTTATCGTGGGTGCTGGCGCTGAGGGCGTATTGACCGGCCAGATTATTGCCCGAGTTATCCGGCAGCGCGCCGGCATAGGTCCAGGTGCTGCCGGTGACCGGCACAGAGATCGAAGCGGGAGTGGAAACCCACCTGGTGCCGTCCCAATAGTTTCCGCTGCTGACTTGAAACAAGGTCAGGTTGATAACGTTCCCCGCGATGCCACTGCCGCCGGTATCTGCTGCCGTGCCGCTGATAGCCGTGATCGAGGTAATGAAGGAGTTATGCACCGGATTGCCGATGGTGACGGTCGGCGGCACGGTGTCCGGCGGCGGCGGTATGGTGCCCGTAATGACGTAAGAGCCGAGGCTGCCGTAGGCCGAATAGCCATCGGTCAGAACATTTCGCTGACCCATACCGCGGACGGTGAGGTAGTAAGTGCCGGCCGCCGGCGCGTTGAAGGAAACCGTGACCGGTGCCACGTCCGCGGCGTTGGCGGCTGCGACTGTCGTTCCGCCGGAATTGAGAATCTCAACGTGCGCGGAAAGATCGGGTGTCATTACCAGATTTGAGTATGGGCTCACCGTGAAACTGACGGTACCGCCCCCAGGGATCGTCACACTGAAGTAATCGACATCGCTGGCTTTTTCTGTCAGGCCCGCCCCCGACACGTCGACGCCTGCGACATTCAGCGGTGTCGCATCTCCCACGCTGGTGCTCACGTCAGGCACATAGCCAAAGCCATTTGTCGCATTTGCGATGATGGCGACGTCATTCTCGAAGTTATTCGCATCATTGTATTCGCCTTTGCTCCACTGCACGACCGCCCGCCCATTGTTACCCACGCCCCAGTAGTTACCCATGATGGGCGACCAATCATTGGGCGGAGTACCTTGTCCGCCATAGTAGTTGCTGTTCCCTGCCGGGCCTTGGGAAAGCGCGCCGTCATGGCTCAGGCCGAGGGTATGCCCCAGCTCATGGCTGGTCGCGCTGCCCATGATCCGATGGGCATTCGTGGTTGGCACATTGGCATTTGCCACGTAGGCGCTCGCAGGCATCCAGCATGGGACGTCGCTCGCCCTGCTGATTCCCGCCTGCGCGAATGAATTCAGCCAGGCCACACCGGCTCCTGCGCTCACGGCATCGGTACCGGTGATGATGATCCTCATCCGAGTGCCCACAGCCGCACCGCTGTAACGCGACGCGACCGTCGTCACGTCCACGTCAAATGGCGCGTAATCTTCGGCGACGATCCGCCACACCTCAGTCATCTGCGCCGCGGTGAGCGGGGCTGCGGCGCAGGAAAAAATAACTCCGCCTGGATTGCTCGCGGGCCAGTCGGGGTAAACCCTGTTCGGCTCGCCGTCGAAGTCGAGATAGAGCACCGCCGTCGCCGTGGCGCGGCTGCTCAGCGCAGGCGGGACTTCGGGTGCCGCGGGGATCGGCGGCGCGGCTGCAGCCATCCCTTTCGGCAACGGCTCAGGCAATGGTGCGCCGGCGCAAAGGAGGCTCGCCTTCCATCGCTCGGTCTCCCACACGGCGCCATCGGCTCGGGTCTGCACCACGTATGCGATTTCCTGATCCATCAGCCAAATGCGCCCGGCGACCGTGCCTTTCGCCCGGTTTTGATAAAGCGAGAAGCCGCCGTTGTTTTCAGGAAATCCCGCGGCGAGCGCGCGCACTCCGGGCGCACCCGGGTCGGGACGGCTGTAATTCACATGCGCGATGAGTTCCTCCCCGCCGACCAGCACGATGCGCAGCGTGCTGCCCTCGGCAATGTCGGCAAAATCGGGCAACTCGGCGAGCTTCACCGAACGCCCTTCGCCGTTGATTTCTTCGGGCCGCAAGCGGTTGCCTTGCGCCTCGTCGCCGAGGGCGATAAGCAGTTGCGGCAAGGCTCGCGGACTGGCAGCGGGACCGATGGCCGCCGGGAAACCTGGAGGCGCCGGCAGAACGGTCGCGGGCGCTGCCGGCGCAGATGCCGTGCTCGAAAGCGTGGAGGTCTCTGGCATGACTCCCGGCGGAAGTCCAGGTGGCCGCTCAGTGGGGGCAGGCCGACTCCAAAAATAGGCGCTCACACCGAGCGCAAGCAAGGTGCCGAGGAGGAGGTGCGGAGTACGGAATTGGCGTTTCATTGGAAGTTTCAGAGTGCGGGGACAATCGTATTCAAGCAATTTTATTTTCATCTTTCACAAGAATTCGGATCGAGCCGGGAAAACTCGCTCCGAGGCGCTTAAAAAATGGGACTCGGAACGAGTTGCGCTGGCATGAAAAACCGGCCCTGACCGGCAAAAAAATTGAATCCGGCACCGTCCGGATGTTTCCATTTGAAGCCTTCCCTTTCTCTCCTTGCGCGTGCTTCACTCACGTCCCATCTCATGCCTGCCACGCCGAAGTTTGATTCCATCGAAGCCGTCATCAAAGACATCCGCGCCGGGCGCATGGTCGTGGTCACCGACGACGAGGATCGCGAAAACGAAGGCGACCTGGTGATGGCGGCGGAGAAGATCACGCCGGCGGCGGTGAACTTCATGGCGATGCACGGGCGCGGGCTGATCTGCGCGCCGATCACCGAGGAACGCGCGGAACAACTCGGCTTGCAGCGGATGGTGGCGGAAAATCGGGAGAGCTTCCGCACGGATTTCACGGTCTCGATCGACGCCGCGGACGGCGTGACCACGGGCATCAGCGCGCACGACCGGGCGCGCACGATCCAGCTCCTCGTCGATCCGAAAACGAAGCCACTCGACCTCGTGCAGCCCGGCCACGTTTTTCCACTGCGCGCCAAGCCCGGCGGCGTGCTGCGGCGCGCGGGGCACACCGAGGCGAGCGTGGATCTGGCACGGCTAGCAGGGCTCGCGCCGGCGGGCGTGCTGTGCGAAATCCTGAACGCCGACGGGACCATGGCGCGGCTGGCGGAACTGCTGAAGTTTCGCAAAAAGCACGGACTGAAATTGTGCTCGATCCGCGACCTCATCGCGTACCGGCGCAGCCAGGAAAAACTCGTGGAGCGCGAGCAGGTCATCAAGCTGCCGACGGCCTACGGCGATTTCGATCTCCACATGTACCGCTCGGTCGTCGATGGCGGGCATCATCTCGCGCTGGTGAAGGGCGTGATTTCGCCGAAGAAAACTACACTCGTCCGCGTGCACAGCGAGTGCCTGACGGGCGATGTCTTTGGCTCGCTGCGCTGCGACTGCGGCAACCAGCTCCACACCGCGCTGAGCCAGATCGAAGCCGCCGGGCATGGCGTGCTGCTTTACATGCGGCAGGAGGGGCGCGGCATCGGGCTGCCCGCGAAGATTCACGCCTACAAACTGCAGGAGCAGGGGCTCGATACCGTGGAGGCGAATGAGAAGCTCGGCTTCCCCGCGGAGCTGCGCGACTACGGACTCGGCGCGCAGATTCTTTTTGACCTCGGCGTGCGGAAGATGCGCTTCCTCACGAACAATCCGAAAAAGGTCATCGGGCTGGAAGGCTACGGGCTTAAGATCGTGGAGGTGGTGCCGATCAAGTCGCCGTCGAATCCGCACAACGCGAAATATCTGGAGACGAAGCGGGTGAAGATGGGGCATCTGCTGTGAGCGCCGCGCTCGGCCCGCCGCTGTAGGGGA
>JAYVNN010000298.1:0-12409 GCA_043758435.1 Chthoniobacter sp. | reverse complement strand
TTCGTGGGCTGGTAGTCGAGGCCGAGCGCGTCGAGGTCGGCCTTGAGCGCGGGGAGCTGGGCCTCGGGGATGTTGATGATGATGAGGTTCTGCTTGTTGGTGAGGCGGATCTGGTCCTGGCCGGGGGCGCAGTATTTCGCGGCGAGCGCGCCGACTTTGGCGAGGGTGCCGTTGCGGATGCGTCCGCCGGGGAAGCAGATGCCGACCCAGTAAAGGTCGCCCTGCTTCTGCTTGTGGATGCCGATGTGGTCGGTCTCCTGGTCGCGGATGACAGGGAAGTCGGTGTGGCGATCGAGCTGGAAGCCGAGGACTTTTTCGATCTGCTCGGTGACGTACTCGACGCCGCCTTTTTTGACCCAGTCGGCGATGAGGAATTTCAGCCGGGCGCGCTGGCGCTGGTGCCGGTAGCCGTGGTCGCGGTAGATGATGCTGACGGCTTCGGTGACGGGCCAGACCTGCTCGGGCTGGAGGAAGACGGGGAGCATCTGCGCGAGGTGCGGGGAGGACGATAGGCCGCCGCCGACTTTGATGCCGTAGCCGCGCTCCTCGACGCCGTTGACGGTGCGTTTTGCGCCGAAAAAGCCGAGGCAGTTGATGTCGGGCTGGGCGCAGTGGATGCAGCAGCCGGAGACGCTGATCTTGTATTTGCGCGGGAGGTTGGAGAAGTCGCGGTTGCCTTCGAGGGCGGCGTTGACTTCGAGCATCTGCGGGGTGGCGTCGATGATCTCCTCGGGGTCGATGCCGGCGACGGGGCAGGCGACGACGTTGCGTGCGATGTCGCCGCACGCGCCACTGGTGGCGATGCCGACGGTGGCGAGTTCGGCGAAGATGGTGGGGATGTCCTCGATGCGCAGCCAGTGGTACTGGATGGTCATGCGTGTGGTGATGTCGCTGAAGCCGTGGCCGAAGCGGTCGGCGATCTCGGAGAGTTTCGCCGCCTGCGCCGCGGTGATCTGTCCGCCGGGGAGCCGCAGGCGCATCATGAAATAGCCACTGTCCTTGGGCTTCTGCCGATAGACGCCGTACCATTTCATCCGGTCGAAATCGTCCGCATCAATCGAGGCGAAGCCCGTTTCCGCGTAGCGGTAGATGTCGTGGATGACATCGAGGCCGTCCTTTTCGAGCTTCATCTTTTCCTGCGGCGTGAGCGGGATGAGGCCTTGTTTGACGGCGGCGTAGTTCGGTTCGATGTCGGTCATGGCTGTGAAAAAAGGGGCGGCAAATTATCGGCGAGGCTTTTGAAAGCAAGGCCATAGTCCCTGTATGCCACGGATGGTGCGGCGGTGTGCTGGTGGAAGATAATTTGCCTGCCCGGTTGACACACCGGGGCGAGCCGCTAGTCTTCGCCCTCTTTTTCCAAACGACCATGAAACGCACCTACCAGCCCTCGAAGCGCACCCGCAAACAGCAGTTCGGATTCCGCGCCCGCATGAAGACGAAAAACGGCCGCGCCATTCTCGCGCGCCGCCGCCAGCGGGGCCGCAAGCGCCTTCTCCCGGTCGGGGTGGAGATTCATTTCAAGCGGCACACGCAGGCCTGATTCATTTAGGATTTAAGATTTAGGATTTAGGATTTCGGGCGGGCTGCAAAAGGTCCGGGACTGAGAATCGGCAATCGTAAATCGAAAATCATAAATGCCACCGACCCGCCTCCGTTTTCCGAAAAGCGCGCACCTCTGCCGCGCCGGGGAGTTTGCGAAGCTGAAACACGACGGGCAGTCGTTTCACGGCAAGCTGATGGTTTTGAGCGTGCTCGCCTCGGGCGAGGAAATGGAGTCGCGGATTGGTTTGATTACGTCGCGCCGCGTGGGCGGAGCGGTGGTGCGCAACCGGGTGCGGCGGCGGCTGCGGGAGATCGTGCGGGCGGCGCGTCCGCAGTTGAAAGCGGGTGTGTGGCTGGCGCTGATCGCGCGGCAGGCGGCGGCGCGGGCGACGTTCCAGGCGCTGCACGATGAGTGGACACAACTGGCGCAGCGCAGTTCCATCCTGACCGCATGTTCCTGATTCGCGCGTTCATCCGCAGTTACCAGTTTCTCCTCGCGCCCATCCTCGCGTGGGCGTGCGGGCCGGGCGGGGGATGCCGTTTCGAGCCGACTTGCTCGCACTATTTTCTCGCAGCCTGCGAGACGCACGGCGTCTGGCGCGGCGGCTGGCTGGGGGTGAAAAGGATCGCGCGCTGCCAGCCGTGGGGCGGGCATGGGGTCGATCCCGTGCCGCCGGGTCGGGTGCTCGGAGCGCGAGCCACACATTTTTAATACTATGGATCGCAAAGGAATCGCAGCCGTCAGTCTCGCCGTCGCAGTGCTCATCGCGTGGGTGATTTTCAATAACAAGGAAATGGCCCGCGTGGCCGCGGTGCAGGCCAAAGAGAAGGCTGCGGCGGCGGAAGTAGCGATGTTGGCCAAGCCGGCGGAGCCCGTCGCGCCGGATGCGGGCACACCCGTAACCGCGCCGATAGCTCCCACAACTCCGGCGAATCCGGCGGCGGGGGAGAAGCGCGAGGAACTCAGCGGCCAGTCGGTCGATTATACGTTTTCCAATTTGGGCGGCGGCATCGCCACGGCGCGGCTGAAGACGCACGAGGCGGAGCGCGGGATTCGGATGACACTGAATGAATTTGGCAGCATCCCCATCGGCGCAATCACGGATGCGGCGGGCGAGGGGACGCGCATGCCTTTTGAAACCAAGGTCGAAGACGGCAGCGTGACCTTTGACCGCACCGACGCGCGGCAACTTCAGCTCACGAAAAAATTCACCGTCCCGAAGTCCGCTGACTTGCGCGAGGACTACACCGTCACGCTCGACGTGACTTTTACCAACCGCAGCGCGCAGCCGCTCACGCTGCCGGGTTATTTCGTCCACACCGGCTCGTCTGCGCCCGTGCATCAAAAGGACATGGCCACCTACACGGGCTTCAAAAGCGACGGCGGAAAACTGATCGACGCGACCTATTTCGATTCCGGCTGGTTTCATCCCGCGCGCCCGGTTTTCACGGTTGCGCAGCCGGGCATCGCGTGGGCCGGGGTGGTCAACCAGTACTTCACCACGCTGGTCACGCCGCAGTATCCGGCCCCTGTGGCCGGGGCGCTGCCGGTGGTGCATGGCGGCTCCACGGCGTGGGCGCAGCGCTTCGTCATCAGCGACGAGGCCTGGAAAAATGCGGGCCGTTCCATCGAGGGCAGCGCCGCCGTCCGCTACGGGCTCGACGGCGCCCTCGGCATGCCCGCCTTCACGCTCGAACCCGGCAAATCCATCACGCAGTCCTTTCGCATCTACGCCGGCCCGCGTGAATACGGACGGCTGCGGCTGATGCCGGACGGGCAGTCCGACATCATGGACTTCGGCACGTTTGCCATCGTCAGCAAAACCCTGCTCAACTCGATGAACTGGCTGCACGCGCGGTTCGACACGTTTTTCCCCAGCGGCAGCTACGCGCTCGCGATCATCGTCCTCACGCTCTGCATCAAGTGCCTGCTCTGGCCGATGCAAAACAAATCCACGCAGTCGATGAAGCGCATGCAGCTTCTCCAGCCGAAGCAGGCGGAGATTCGCGAAAAGTACAAGGACGACCCGACGCGGATGAACACCGAGGTGATGAAGCTCTACAAAGACTACGGCGTGAATCCGATGAGCGGCTGCCTGCCGATGCTCATCCAGATGCCGATCTTCTTCGGCTTCTTCGGGATGCTCGGAAAAGCGGTCGAATTGCGGAACAGCAAATTCCTCTGGGTGCATGACCTCTCGCAGCCAGACACGATTTTCCATCTCCCCAGCCTCGGCTTTCCGGTCAATGTGCTCCCCATCGTGATGGCGGCGACGATGCTCTGGCAGATGTCGCTTTCCCCGAAAAGCGGGGATCCGATGCAGCAGCGCATGATGATGTTCATGCCGCTCATCTTCATCGCGTTCTGCTACAACTACGCCTCCGCCTTGGCGCTTTACTGGACGGTGCAGAACCTGTTTTCTGTCGCGCAACTTTACGCGACGCGGAACCAGGCGGCACCTGTGCTGCAAAAAATCGCCGCGCCGCCGAAGCGAAAATAGCGCGCCCTTTTTTCCTATGAGCCTGAACCCAAAAGATACGTTGGACACGATGTTGGGGCACCTCGGCTTCATCTGCGAGATCAAGGAATTTCCGCACGATCACGGCCTCACGCTGATGGTTTATACGGCGGAAAAGGACCGCCTCATCGGACGCAACGGCGCGCTCCTCGACGACCTCCAACTCCTCCTCAACCGCGTGCTCCAGGCGAAGGACAAGACCGCCGCAAAAGTGCAGGTGGACATCGAGCACTGGCGTGAGATTAAGGACGACGGCCTCGCGCATCGCGTGCGGCAGATCGCGGAGATCGTACGGCAGTCGGGACGGCCATATCAGCTCGAGCCGATGAACGCCTACGAGCGGCGTATCGTGCATAATGCCTTCGCGAACGACCCGGAGATCCAGAGCTGGAGCCCGCCGGACGACGCGCGGCTCAAGCGCATCACGCTCCGCAAACGCTCGCAGCATCAGCAGCCGGAGGCTTAGCCGCCGAGCAGCGACATCTCGGCTTTCGGTGCGCGCGGCTGCACTGTGGCCCGGATTTCGGAATAGCGGTCATCCCGCACCCGCCACACCGCGCCAATGATCGCGGCCATTTCCGCATCGCTCGCGCCCGCGCGGAGCGGGGTGCGGAGGTCGTGGCCGTGGCTGGCGAAAAGGCAGGTGTAAAGCTGGCCGTCCGCCGAGAGCCGTGCGCGCGTGCAGTCGCCGCAGAATGGCTGCGTGACGGACGTGATGACACCGATCTCGCCGCCGCCGCGCTGCCGGAAACGGCGCGCGACTTCGCCGACATAATTCGGCGCGATGGGTTCCAGCGGCACCGTTTCACCGAGCCGCGCGATGATCTCCGCCGCGGGCACCACGTCATCCAGCCGCCAGCCGTTCGTGTTGCCCACGTCCATGAATTCGATGAAGCGCAGGATGAAATCGTGCCCGCCGAAACGCTCCGCCATCGCCGCGATCTCGTGATCGTTCACACCGCGCTTCACGACCATGTTGATCTTGATCGGCGCAAACCCCGCGGCCAGCGCCGCGTCGATTCCACGGAGCACGCGATGCACGGGAAAATCCACGTCGTTCATCGCGCGAAAGGTCGCGTCGTCGAGCGAATCCACGCTCACCGTCAGCCGTCGCAACCCGGCGGCGCGCAAGGCGGGCGCTTGCTCCACGAGCCGCGAGCCGTTCGTCGTCAGCGTCAGATCGTGCAGCCCGTCGAGGCCCGCGAGCTGCGCCACGAGCCGGTCGAGATTACGCCTGAGAAGCGGTTCGCCGCCGGTGAGCCGCACCTTTTCCACGCCGAGCGAAATGAAGACGCGCGCCAGCCGCGCATACTCCTCGAAGGTCAGGATCGCGTCCTTTGGCAGAAAATCATACCCACGTCCGAAGACCTCCTTCGGCATGCAGTACGTGCAGCGAAAATTGCACCGATCCGTGACCGACAGCCGCAGGTCGCGCAGCGGGCGGGCGAGGCTGTCGTGGACGCTCACCCCTTCGCGGCCTTCGCGAAGCGCTCGCTCACGAAGTCCCAGTTGATCACGTTTTGGAAGGCCTTGATGTAGTCGGCGCGCTTGTTTTGGTATTTGAGATAGTAAGCGTGCTCCCACACGTCGATGCCGAGCAGCGGCACGCCGCCGGTCGAGTAGGGGCTGTCCTGATTCGGGTCGGATTCGATGCTCAGCTTGCCGCCTTTCCACACGAGCCACGCCCAGCCGCTGCCGAAAACTTTCGTAGCCGCAGTGGCGAAGTCGTCCTGAAATTTCGCGAAGCCGCCGAAACTGTTGTCTATGACTTTGGCGAGTTCGCCAGCGGGTTTGCTGTTTTCGTTTTTCTTCAGCGTCTGCCAGAAAAGCGAATGGTTGGCGTGGCCGCCGCCCTGGTTGCGGATGTCCTTGCGCACGGCTTCGGGCACGGTGTCGAGTTTGGCGAGGATTTCCTCGATGGGCTTGCTCTCGAATCCGGGAGCACCGGCGATGGCCTGGTTGAGTTTACTGACGTAGGCGGCGTGATGTTTGTCGTGATGAATCTTCATCGTCTCGGCGTCGATGTAGGGTTCGAGCGCGTCGTAATCGTAGCCGAGCGGCGGAAGTTTGAAGACGGCGGGCGCTTCCGCAGCGGGAGCCTGCGCGTGCAAAATATGGGAGCTGAGGGTGAGTGCGCCGGTAGTGAGGGCGATGGTTTTGAGGGCGTCGCGTCGGGTGGTCATAATTCGTGGTGGTTGGTTGGCGGATTCGTTACGGAGTTTGGAGGAGGATGTCTTTGAATTCCACGAGCATCGGCGGCCCGGCGTGGATTTGCAGCGCGAGCAGGCCGTCGAGCGCACGGGCCTTCGGGTCGCTGTCGGTCACGTCGATGACCTTCGTGCCGTTGAGAAAATGTTCGAGGTGATTCCCTTTCGCGGTGATGAGGTAGTCATTCCACTCGCGCGGCTTGTAATAACCGCGGGCGAGCAGTTCTTTTTTGAGCGCGAGCTGGCCGGCGACGCGCGGCTTTCCGGCGGCATCGATTTCCACTTTCTCGCCGACGAGCGCGAGGAATTTGCGCCCGCGTTCCTCGTAGAGAAATCCGCTCTTGCCGCCCGCGTTGTCGATCTCCGCCTGGTAGCCGGCGACGATCCATTTGCCGAGGTCGTGCGAGCGGTACTGCACGCCTGAGTTGCCGTTGCGCAGGCGGACTTTGAGCTTGAGTTGGAAGTCCTTCAGCGTGCCGCCGCGCCAGATGAGAAAGGTGTTTTGCACGGCCATCGCACCGAGCGAAGTCTCGCCGCGGAGGACGCCATCGCGCACCGACCAAAAGCGCGCTTCGCCGTCCCAACCGGTGAGGTCGCGTCCGTTGAAGATGGGTTTGAAATCAGCATCCGCAGCGTGGAGCGCGAGCGCGAAAGCGTGTGCGAGGAGCGCGGCGCAGACGTGGAGAAATGGAGGGCGGAACATGCCGGCGATTCTTTTAGTGAGGCGCGGGCGGGGCGTAAAGCGGCGCTTACAGGTCGCCGGGCCCGGCTTGCATTTGGGCGCGCTGGCGGCAGATGGGGCAGTTGTCGCCGACTTTGGTGTGGAGGAGTTGGCCGAGGTCGGGCGGCACGGCACCGTCGCTGGTGGGCAGGGTGATACCGTAGAGTTGCATGGCTTTCACGCGGCACCACGGATTGCGGAGGGCGCGGAGTTTGAGTTCGCCGTCGGTGGCGAGGGCAAAGTTTTTTGCGGGCGCGATGGTGCGGAGAATGCCGAGGGCGTCGATGGCCTGTGTGATTTCGGCGGGCGTCGGGTGGTTGGGATCGGGCGGTTCGCCGGGGCGGGGCTGGGAAAGGATTTGCAGCCATTGTGGAAAGGTGAGGTCTTCCAAAATGGCGAGCGCGGCGAGCTGCGCGGTGGCGCGCGGGGCGTCGGGTTTGTCGGGTTTGTCGGCGAGAAATTTCAGGAGGTCGGTGAGGCGGGGCTCGGTGTCGTTCGTCGCCTGATAGGGCTGCGCGATGTTGGCGTTCTTTGCCGCGAGCGCGATGACAGGCAGCGCGACATCCGCAGAGGCGCGCGCGGCGATGGTGATCGGCGCGGTGCGGAGGACGATGAGTTTGTCGCCACCCGTGCGACTCGCCGCGATGAAGCCGGCGGGAATCGTAATGCTGATTGGTGTCGCGGACGAATTGCTGATGGCGAGCGAAAGCTGGTCGCGTCCGTTGCCGCTCCATGCACATTTCACGTCGGCTCGCGTGAGCGCCTGAGCGAGCGGGAGCGCGGCCGGCTCCTCGCTGCGCGCGACATTTCCCAAAGCGACGAGCGCGGCTAGGGCGATGGAGAGTGGAGTTTTCAAATCGGGAGCGCGCGGGAGATTGGCGCGGATGGTGCGTTTCCGCAAACTGCTCGACTTCGTGCAAGGCGTGGCTATCTCTCCCGGCCCTATGTTTTGGACCGAAGAAATCGCCGCGAAAGTCACCGGTGCGCAGATCATCAATGACTCGAAAACGCCCTCGGGCCGCGTGCATGTGGGTGCGCTGCGCGGGGTGCTGATTCACGATGCGATCTTCCGCACGCTGCGGGAGAAGGGCATTGAGGCGCGCTATCTTTTCGGCGTGGATGACTTCGATCCGGTGGATGAAATCCCCAAGGGCGAGGACGAGCACTTTGGCAAATATCTCGGCTGGCCGCTGTGCAACACGCCCGCGCCGTGCGGTGGCGAGGGGGACATGGCGGAGCATTACATGCGCGAGTTCTGGCAGGTCTTCGCGGACCTCGGGGTGAAGGTGGAGCCCTACCGGATGCGCGACATTTACCGCAGCGGACAATTCAACACGGCCATCGACATGATCCTGCGCAACGCGGAAAAAGTGCGGCGCGTTTACAAGCAAGTGTCGAACAGCGACCGGCCCGCGCATTGGTATCCGTTCCAGGTGATTTGCGAAAAGTGCGGGTGCATCGGGACGACGGAGGTCCACGACTACGACGGTGCGCTCGTCTCGTACCGCTGCCTGACGACGAAGGTCGTGAACACGAAGCTGAACCTCGGGCGCGGCTGCGGGCATGAGGGAAAGATGTCGCCGTTCGACGGGAGCGGGAAGCTGCCGTGGAAGCTGGAATGGGTCGCGAAATGGGTGGCGTTCCCGGTGACGATCGAGGGCGCGGGGAAGGATCATTCGACGAAGGGCGGCTCGCGCGATGTGAGCGAGGCTTGCCTGCGCGCGATCTATGGCACGGAGCCGCCGCTGCGGGTGCCGTATGAATTTTTCCTCGTCGGCGGGGCGAAGATGTCGTCGTCGCGCGGGGTGGGCGCGAGTGCGCGGGACATGGCGGATCTGCTGCCGGCGGAGGTGCTGCGTTTCCTGATGATCCGCACGAAGCCGAACTCGCCGGTGAATTTCGATGTGCGCGAGGAGGGGATCGTGAAACTTTTCAACGAGTTCGACCGCGCGCACACGCGCGTGAACCACGAGAAAAACGCAACGCCCGACGAAGCCTGTGTCAATCGGCTCTGCGAGCTGACGCCGGAGGGCGATTACTTCAACGCGAACTTCCAGCTCGTCTCCGCGCTCGTGCAGATGCCGCATCTCGATCCGGCGAAAGAGATCACGCGGCGCAAAGGTTCGCCGCTCACGGATGTCGAGAGGCGTCATCTCGACCGGCGGATCGCGTCGGCGCGGCTGTGGGTGGAAAATTACGCGAGCGAGGAGGAGAAGACGCGGCTGCAGGAAACGCTGCCCGCACGGGCGCATGAACTCGGCGCGGCGCAGCGGGCGTTCCTGCACCGGCTCGCGGCGGCGCTGCCGGAGACGGCGTGGGAGGACGATGCTTTGCAGGCGAAAGTTTTCGAGACGGCGCGGCTCACGCCCATCGAGCAGTCGGTGGCGTTCAAGGCGATTTACCGCGTCCTGCTTGACCGCGAGGCCGGACCGAAGGCGGGCAATCTGCTCGCGTTTCTCGACCGGGAATACGTCATCGCGCGCTTTCAGGAACTGCCGTTTGCGCGGCTGGATTACTGGCGCGAGACGGCGGTGAGCGAGGCGGATTTGGAAAAATGGTTCACCCAAAACGCGGAGAAAATCGCGGGCAAAACGTGGACGACCGAGATGGAAGGCGACGTCGCCGCTTTTGAAATCCTCGTGGAAATGAAAGACGGCAAGCGGCAGCTCAAGCGCGTGCTCGTGCAAGGGTCCGATGCGAGCAAAGCGGTGCCGGGCGTGCTCGCGTGAGTGAGGCGCGCGCGGCATCTAAGCCGTGATGATCCGGTGAATTAACATTGGCAACCATGCACGACTTCGCCTGCTCTGACTTCCACCGCGCGCTCACCCGCCGGCACGCGCTCAAGGTCGGTGGCCTCGGTCTGCTCGGGCTCGCGATGCCGCAGATGCTTCGTGCGGAAGCACTCGCGACCGCCACCAAACTCAAGGCCCGCGCGAAGTCAGTGATCTTCCTTTTCCAATGGGGCGGGCCGTCGCACATCGACATGTTCGACATGAAACCCGACGCGCCGGAGGGCATCCGCGGGCCGCACAAACCGATCAGCAGCAAGGCCGACGGCATCCAGGTTTCCGAGCATCTGCCGAAGACGGCCAAGATCATGGACAAGGTGACGCTCATCCGCTCGATGACGCACACGATGAAGAATCACAACTCCGCCGGCTACTACGCCCTCACCGGCCACGCGCCGCCGACGGACGATCAGCGCCTGCGCGATTCGCTCGATCTTTTCCCCGGCTACGCTTCCATCGTGGACAAGTTCGCCCCGCTCCCCGGCGAAATGCCGACGGCGATTTCGTATCCGTACGTCATCGGCGACGGCTCGGTCACGCCCGGCCAGCACGCGAGTTTCCTCGGCAAAGCGCACGACCCGCTCACGGTCATCCAGGATCCAAACTCTCCCGCCTTTGCGCTGCCGGAGCTGAGCCTGCCGGAGGGCTTGCCCTTTGAGCGGCTGCAAGCGCGGCGCGGGCTCCAGCAACTCATCGACCAGCAGACGCGCATGCTCGATTTCTCCGCGCAGGCCCGCGGCCTCGACTCGTATTACGAGCGCGCCATCGGCATGCTGCAATCGCCGAAACTGCGCGAAGCCTTCAATCTTTCCGCCGAGCCCGAGGTCATGCGCGAGGCTTATGGGCGCACGAGTTACGGGCAGAGCTGCCTGCTCGCGCGGCGGCTCGTGGAGGCGGGGACAAAATTTGTGACCGTCTATTTTTCCGAGCAGATCGGCGGTCAGCGCACGGACGGCGGCGGCTGGGACACGCACGGTTTCAACGACACGCGGATGTTTCCCATCGTGGAAAAATACCATCTGCCCATCACCGAGCAGACGCTCCCGACTTTGCTCAACGACCTCGACCAGCGCGGCCTGCTCGACACCACGCTCGTCGTCTGGATGGGCGAGTTTGGTCGCACGCCGAGCATCAACAAAAACGTGAGCCGCGACCACTGGCCGCAGTGCTACACCACGCTCCTCGCGGGCGGCGGCGTGAAGCGCGGCTTCGTCTATGGCGCGAGCGACAAGACTGGCTCGTATCCCGCCGAAGACCCTGTGCGCCCCGACGACCTCGCGGCGACGATTTACTACGCGCTCGGCATCGACCCGCACACCGAGATGCGCACGACGGGCAACCGGCCGGTGACGATCTCGGATGGGAAACCGGTGACGGGCATTTTCGCCTAAGCTGCGCGCGACTGTAGGGAAAGCTGACAGCGTCCCCTAGAGTCGCGCTGCGAACGAATCGTGGACACACATCGTGCGCGCGCTCACAGCATTTCCGCCGTGAGATGCCGGATGAGCAGCCGCAGTCGCTCGCCTACGCGCAGTTCCTCCAGCACATCCTGGCGATGCTGCGGCTCGCGGAGAAAGGTGTGCGCAATCACATCGCCGAGGACCGCGGTGTCTTCGATTTGCGCGAGCTGTTTTTCCAAACCCTCGGGCACCTGCAGGCCGCCCGCTTTCATCCATGCACAGACCTCGAGCAGCTTCGCGCCGAGCAGTTCGCACTCGTGCGGCTCGGCGGGTGTGGGACGGAGTTCGCGCATTTCAGCGATGTGGAATGGCGTGTCCTGCAAAAAGCCGGTGAGCCGCACGCGGGCCAGTCCCTGGAGCATGAGGTGCGAGGTGCCGTCCTCGTGCCCGACGCACGCGCGCACAAGCCCGAGGCCGACGATGTGGTGAAAGTCATTCACCGTCCGCGCTTCCGAGACGCCGGGCTTCATCTGCGCCACGCAAAACATCCGCTCCTGCTCCAGGCTCCACGTCAGCATCGCCCGGTAGCGCGGCTCGAAGATGCGCAGCGGCAGCAGTGAGTGCGGAAAAAGCGACGCGCCCGGCAGCACCATGACAGGCGCGTAAGCGGGGAGGTTGAGGCGTTGGTCGGCGATGTTTTTCACGCGGGCGACTGTGGTGGATACGCTCGCACAGCCCCGGCGGATTGCGCCAGTGCGGCGCGCGTTTATTGAAAAAGCTCGCCGTCGCGCTTCGGCACCGCGACGCCGAGTTTTTTATACGCGAGGGGCATGGCCACGCGGCCTTGCGGAGTGCGTTTGATGTAGCCCTGCATGATGAGGTAGGGCTCATGCACGTCTTCGAGCGTGCCGGGGTCGTCGCCGACGGCCACGGCGAGGGAGTTCAGCCCGACGGGGCCGCCGTTGAATTTGTGGATCAGGGCTTCGAGGAGGCGCTTGTCCATTTCGTCGAAACCGTCGGCGTCAATGTCGAGCATGGTGAGCGCCTGGTCGGCGACGTCGCGATCCACGCGGTTGCCGGCGCGGACCTGGGCAAAATCGCGCACCCAGCGGAGCAGGTTGTTGGCGATGCGCGGGGTGCCGCGGCTGCGGGCGGCGACTTCGAGCGCGCCGGCGTCATCAATGGGCAGGCCGATGAGCCCGGCGCTGCGGCGGACGATTTTTTGCAGCTC
>JAYVNN010000297.1:0-4088 GCA_043758435.1 Chthoniobacter sp. | reverse complement strand
CCGGCACGGGGGTCGCGCGCGCAGGCAGCGCGGCATCCTCGGGCACGGGTGCGCCGGAGCCGGTGGGGTCGAAGGTGAAGCTCCACTTCACCTCTTTTTTAACGCCGCCGACTTTGGCCGAAAGGAAAACGGAGTAACTGGGCTCGCGGAGTTTTTGCGCGACTTTGTACTCCACGGTCTTGGTCGCGGCGTCGTATTTCGCAGGCACTGGGCCAAAGCCGCTGACCCGCATTTCCACGCTCGCAGGATCGACTTCGCCGAAGGTGGCGAGGTTGGCCTTGATCGTGGGGAGAGGGTCGGTGACGACGGCATTATTCGCCGGCTCCGTGACCATGGAACTGGCCGCCGCCGCGGCGATGTACGGCCCGCTCGCCGCGCCGCCGCCACCGCCGCCGATCATGCGGATGGCGTCCTCGAAAACCTTCGGGTGCATGGATTCGATGGCGTAGCGCCCGAGCTGGTCCGGCGCGCTGGTGTGGGTGAGGCGCTGGCCATAGACGGTGAAGGCGGCCTCGTAGCCGGCCTCCATGGCGATGCGGCGGACTTCCTCGTTGTGGTTGCCGTAGGGGTAGGCGAGCGCTTTCACCGAGATGCCGAGGTTCTGCTCGAGCATCTTTTTGGAATCGACCATCTCGTGCGTGAGCCACGCCTCGTAAGTCGGCTGGAGCTTCTGCCACTTGCCGTTTTTCGCTTTGAGGTCGGAGTGGGAAATGGTGTGGCTCTCGATGTCCACGCCGGCGTCGCGCATTTCGGCGAGCTCCTCCCAGGACATGGACTGGCCGCCGGCGTTGGGCTGGCCCTTCACGTAGTTCGTGTAGATGAACATGGTGAACGGGTAGCCGTATTTTTTCAAAATCGGCCACGCCACGTCGTAGCCGGAGCGGTAGCCGTCATCGATGCCGATGAGGCAGCATTTGTCGGGGATGTTTTTTTCGCCGCGCCGCCAGGCGAGGAAGTCCGCCAGCTTGATGACGGTGAAGCCGTTGTCCTTGAGCGCCTGCATCTGCTTTTCAAACTCCGCGGGATTGATGGCGAGCGAGTCCTTGGGACGATCCTCGAAACGGTGGTAGCAGAGCGCCATGACGGCGGCCTTCGTATTGACCTCGAGTGCGGCGGGCGCGGCGGGTTTCGTCTCGGGCGCGAGTGGGGCCGCGGCGACGACCGGCGCGGGTGTGGCGACGGCGACGGTCTTTTTTTGCAAAAAGGGAATCTTTTCCCCGAGCTTTTTGCAGCCGGTGAAAGGCAGCGCGGTGGCGAGGAGGACGAGGGCGATTTTCCGGGTCATAAAAAGAGGGTCCGAGGTGAAGGCCGCGACGATACCTTTTGCCGCGCGCATGGAAAGCGCGAACCGCGCGCGGCTGTTGGCGTCAGGGCTCGAGGCCGAGTTTGCGGAAAGTGGCATCGACGTGCGCGAAATGGATGTCGAGCGAGCACAAGTGGTCGATTTCGGCGCGCGAAAGGACGGCGGCAACATCCGGCTCGGCGGCGAGATTTTCCTGGAGCGAGATGTCGCCCTGCCACGTTTTCATCGCGGCGCGCTGGACGGCTTCGTAGGCGGCTTTGCGTTCGAGTCCGCTGGCAGTGAGCTGGAGGAGGATGGTCTGGGAAAAGTAGAGCCCCTTGGTGATGCGCAGGTTGCGCTCCATGTTTTCGGGATACACGAGGAGGCGGTCCACGAGCTTGCGCAGCGAGACGAGCATGTAGTCCACGAGGATGCACGAGTCGGGCATGATGATGCGCTCGACGGACGAGTGGGAAATATCGCGCTCATGCCAGAGGGCGACGTTTTCCAGCGCGGCCATGGCGTTGCCACGGACGACGCGGGCGAGGCCGCTGAGCTTTTCGCCGGTGATCGGGTTGCGCTTGTGCGGCATCGCCGAGCTGCCCTTTTGCCCGGCGGAAAAATACTCCTCCACTTCGAGTACTTCGGTCCGCTGGAGGTGGCGGAATTCCGTGGCCCAGCGGTCGATGGACGAGGCGATGATCGCGAGCACGGTTTGAAATTCCGCGTGCCGGTCGCGCTGGATGACCTGAGTGGAAAGCGCGGCTGCTTTGAGTCCCAGCTTTTCACAAACCCGCTCCTCAACCCGCGGATCAAGATGCGCGTGCGTGCCGACCGCACCGCTCAGTTTGCCCACCCGGATACGCGGCTGCGCATCTTCCAACCGCGCGAGCGCCCGGCCAAACTCATCGTACATCAGTGCGAGCTTCAGCCCGAAGGTCACCGGCTCCGCGTGGATGCCGTGGCTGCGCCCGATCATCGGCGTCGTCTTGAACTCCCGCGCCCGCCGCGCTACGACCTCGCGCAGTTCCCGCAGGTCTTGCAAAATCATGTCGGACGCCTCCGCCATCTGCACCGCCAGCGTCGTGTCGAGCACATCGCTCGACGTCATCCCCTGGTGCATCCATCGGCACGCCGGCCCGACGTAGCTCGCCACGTTTTCCAAAAAGGCGATCACGTCATGGTTCGTCCGCTTTTCGATCTCCATGATCTCCGACAGATCAAACTTCGCCTTCGCGCGGATTTCCTCCGCGTCCGCCTTCGGCACCACGCCGATTTCTGCCTGCGCCTCGCAGGCCAGCGTCTCGATTTCGAGCCAGATTTCGTATTTGCGTTGATCCGCCCAGACGGCGGCCATTTCGGGTCGGGTATATCGTTCGATCACCCGGCGGATGCTAGGGGCGTCCGTGGATTTTGGGAAGCGGCGTGTTTCGCGAAACCGCCGCATCCGGGCAAAAACTTGCCCCGAAGCAGCCGGGGGAGCTGCGACGGGGCTGGAAAAGTTTAAGCGAAGGGCGGCAATGGGCCGCCCGTTCGCCACAGCTTGCGCTGCGGTTTAGTAAACGCGGGCGCGAACCTTGCGGCCCTGGCTGCTCAGGCGGACACGACCGCTGTCGAGCAGGTCGGCCACGGCGGCGACAGTTTCGCTGTTGTTCTTGCTGAACGAGCTCACGGCGAGGATGAGATCGCCGAGGCTGTAGTTGACGCGGCTCGCGGTTTTGAGGTGCTTTTTCATATTCTTGGGTGGTTGATTTTGACTGACGATGACTGTCTAAGCAGCCGATGTGCCAAGTTGTTATTGGATACGGCTTCACGCCGGTAATAGATGCCATCTGCCAATGAATTGTTCGCGCAACAGCCGTCGGAAACAACACACCTGTCAGCCTGCGAACACCCGCCGCGACACCGCGTCACGATTTGCAACCACCGCGGTGACACTTTGCCCGAAACCCTCGGGAATTTTTCCGCTGACCGCACCGCCCACCCGTGTATGCTGCGCGCCCACTTTCACCCTCATGGATCCACTCATCACGCTCCTCCGCCAGAACGCCCGCACCTCCGTCGAGGATCTCGCGAAGGAACTCAGCGTCACGCCCGCCATCGTCACGGACCGCCTCGCGCTGCTCGAGGCCGAGGGCATCGTGCTCGGCTACCAGCCCATCGTGGATCAGCAGAAAGTGCAGGCCGGTCTCGTGACCGCGGTCGTCGAGGTGCGGATCACACCCGAGCGCGGCGGCGGCTTCGACCGGCTCGCGGCGCGCATCGCGAGGTTCGACGAAGTGCAAAGCTGCTACCTCATCAGCGGCGGCTACGACCTGCTCGTGGTCGTCGAGGGCAACACGCTTCAGGACATCGCCGCCTTTATCTCCGAAAAGCTCAGCACCATCAAAGGCGTCATCTCCACCGCCACGCGCTTCCGGCTGAAAAGCTACAAGGAAAACGGCGTCTCCCTCACCCGCGACGCCAAGCCACACCGCCTCGCGGTCACGCCATGAGGGGATTTATGATTTCAGATTTCAGATTTCAGATTTTCGCGCGAGCACGCTAGCCGCGCTCTTCGCCCTCGGCTTCGGCCTTGGGCTGTGCGCGCGGCGCTCCGCTGTTTTTCCAATCTGAAATCCGAAATCTGAAATCCTAAATTCCCCATGCTCCTCAAAAAACACATCGCGAACCATATTCGCGACATCCCCAAGTCCGGCATCCGCGAGTTCTTCGACATCGTGGCGCAGGAAAAGGAAGTCATCTCCCTCGGCGTCGGCGAGCCCGACTTCGACACCCCGTGGCACATCCGCGAAGCCGCCATCTA
>JAYVNN010000296.1:0-12452 GCA_043758435.1 Chthoniobacter sp. | reverse complement strand
ATTGATGTAGTCGTGCGGCAGCAGCACGGTCGTGAGCGCCTTGTAATTCTTCGGCTCGTGCTGTTTCAGCCACAGGATTTTCGGCGCGGTGTAGCCGGGCAGCATCGCGTTGCCCGAGAGTTTGATGAGCCCCGCGGCGTCGCCGAATTCCTCCTCGAACTGCTTGCACTGCTCCACCGTCGAGGTGTCGCACCACAGCTTTGCCGGGCGGATCACACGGCTCTTTTTATCGAGCGGGACAAAGCCGTGCTGCTGCCCGCTCACGCCGATGGCTTTCACGTCGTCCTTGCGCTTGCCGAGCTTTTGCAAAACCGCGCGCACCGTGGCGTCCACCGCGTCGATCCACGTCTGCGGCTCCTGCTCGAGATGGCCCGGCGGCAGCCCTTCGATGAGCCCGTAGCTTTCCGACGCCGAGGCGAGGATTTCGCCGGACTCGAGATCGAGCGCGATGGTCTTGGTGCTTTGCGTACCGCTGTCGATGCCGAGGGCGATCATGAGGATTTCAGATGGAAGATTTCAGATTTCAGATTGGAGTAAGGAATAGCTGTCGCCAATCAACGGGCGCTGAGGCTAAATCTGAAATCTGAAATCTGAAATCTGAAATTTCCGCATGCTCACCAAGCTCCTCCACACCCGCTACCGCGTGACCGACCTGGAGAAGACTGCGCACTTTTACAAAGAGGTGCTCGGCCTCGAGGAGACCCGCCGCCACACCTCGCCGCGCGGCTCGCAGCTCGTCTTTTTCAAAGCGCCCGGCAGTGAGGAGGAGATCGAGATTTGCAAATTCGACGGCAGCGGCCCGGTCAATGTGGGCCACGACATCACGCACCTCGCCTTTGCCGTCGATGACCTCGACGCCTTCGCCAAACATGCCGCCGCTAAAGGCTACCCACTCTCCGACGGCCCCACGCCCACCGGCTCCGGCAGCATCATCGCTTTCATCGACGCGCCGGAAGGCTACGAGATCGAACTCATTCAGCGCGCGCAATAAACCGACATGGACTTTGACTGGCTCGACGCCCCCTTTGATCTCCGCAAGATCATGCCCAAGGAAATCGAGGAATCCTTCGAGGATCCTTTCAGCATGCGCCTCCTGCCCGACGGCGTGGGCGACGATGAAAAGGCGCGCTATTTCAACCTCGGCAAGTCGATCAACGACCGCGGGATTTTCACCGTCTTCTGGACCGACGGGAAACGCTACCGCGCCATCCTCTCGCGCGACATGACGCCCGAGGAGAACACTTTCTACGAACGCAAAAACTCGGAACTCGGCTACTGACGCACGATGAAAGTCATCACCACCTGGGCGGACGTTCCGCATTTCGACAACGAGGAAGACGAGGCCGCCTTTTGGGCCGAGACGCGCCTCGAAGTGCGCCTGATGAACGCCTCTCTCCTCAAGGCCGACACCCGCGAATCGACCACCATCACCCTGCGCTTCGACCCGCGGCTGCTTGCGCGCATCAAGCGCATCGCCCGCTCGCGGTATCTGAACTACCAGAGCATGATCAAGCAGTGGCTGAGTGAGCGGCTGGAAAAGGAGATGTAGGTCGGAGTGTTGTGGGCGTCGTCGCAGCTGCGAGGCTTCGCCAATTCCATGGGCGAAATTTTCCTCCGGGAAAATGCAGCTCGACCGGCCTAGTTCAGCGGTTCCCCCGATCCGCTAAACCATACCCATCCAGTCGAGCTGCTCCCCTATTTGAATCTTCATGGTTCGCATTTTCAGCGAACGAAACCCCATTTAGCACCGGTCGTACCAACCCCATTTTCACGTCCAAAAATCTTCGCGAGTCAGAGGAAAAGAAATCGTCGGCAGTGGTTTGCGTGATTTTCCAAGTCCGCGAGCGGTGCGCGGATTTAGCCAGCGTGTCTAAATCCGGCGGCAAAAAGTGGCAGCGGTTTTTCCTCACGCGCTACTTCGCCTCCAAACACGCCCGCACGTTCCAACCGGCGCGCTCCAGCCGGGTCTGCGCCTCCGCGTAGCCGAGGCCGAGCGCGGCGCTCACGAGCCGCACGCCGCGGTCGCGCAGCTTGGCGTTGGAGATGTGCAGATCGACCATCGCGTTGCCGCGCACGCGGCCGAGGCGGATCATCGCGCAGGTCGAGAGGAGGTTCAGCGTCACCTTCGTCGCCGTGCCCGCTTTCAGCCGCGTGGAGCCGGTGATGATCTCCGGCCCGACCGGCAGATCGATCTCCACATCCCACGGCTGCACCGCCCGCTTCCGCGCGGGATTGCACGTCAGCAGGATCGTCTGCGCGCCCATCTCCCGCGCCCGCGCCAATGCGCCGAACACGAAAGGCGTGCGCCCGCTCGCGGCGATACCGCACAACACATCGCCCGCGCGCACCCCGCGCTCGAGTACCGCCAGCGCACCCGCGTCCGGCTGATCTTCCGCGCCCTCGACCGCGCGATGCAGCGCCGCCGCGCCGCCGGCGATGATCCCCTGCACCAGCTCCGGCAGCGCTCCGAACGTCGGCGGAATTTCGCTCGCATCCAGCACTCCCAGCCGTCCACTCGTTCCTGCGCCGATGTAGAAAAGCCGCCCGCCCGCACCGAGCGCCGCGCCCACCAAATCGACTGCCGCGATCAACTCCGCCCGGCACGCCACCAGCGCCCGCGCCACGTTTTCCTCCTCCGTCGTGAAAAGTTCCACCAACTCCGCTGTCGTCCGCTCCTCTAAATTCACCGCGCGCGGATTCGCCTGCTCCGTCGTCGCCGTCGCAAGATCGGCCGCCTCTTCCGTCGAAACCAATCCCACCACTTCTCTTCCGCCTTCCGCCTTCCGCCTTCCGCCTTTCCCCGCCAGCCATGCTGCCCCGAGCGCCCCGCTTTCCTCACACACACTCACCACCGCATCCGGCAGAAGAATGCTCAGCCGGTATTTGAACAGCGCCGCGTACTCCTCGTGATGCGTAAAAAGCCCGCCGATCAATTTCACCGGCGCATTTGCAAAGCCCAGCCGCTGCGCCACCGCGCGCGTGAAATCCGCCAGCACGCCTGCGCCCGCCTGCACCGTCGCCAGCATCTCCGGCTCGCCGTGTTTCGCTGCGTGGAAAATCGCGGGCGCGAGCCGGGCCACGCTCATCTTGTCGGCTTGCATCGCCCAGCCGGACAAGTCCTGCAGCCGGTTCAGCGCGAGCGTGCGCAGGATTTCCTCCGCCAGCGGCGTGATCCGTTGGTTCAAATCGTAATGCGTCAGCACCAGCCGCAGCCCCTGCATCGCGAGGTCGTAACCGCCGCCACGGTCGCCGAGGAGTTGTCCCCACCCACCCGCCTTTTCCACCCGCTCACCGCGCCGCCCATGCACCGCCGCGCCCGTGCCCGCGATGACCGCAATCCCGTCCTCCGCGCCAAACGCCGTCGCCAGCCCCGAGTCGCGATCACTCCCCACCGCGAGCACCGCGCGCGGCCACGCTTTTTCCGCCAGCCCGCGCAGCCGCGCGCGATCCTCCTCCGTCCCGCAGCCCGCGAGGAAAACCCCCACATGCGTGGCGTCCGCCGGGAGCACCGAAAAAAGCCGCGCCAGCGCCTCGTCCGAGATCAGCCGCAGGTTCGACGCCGGCAGCGTGCCCTGGCTGAGAATCTTGTGTTCATCAGCCTCGCCAGCCAGCAGCACCCAATCGGTCTTGGTGCCGCCGCCTTCGATTCCGAGGATGCGCTTTGGACTTTCCATCCCCGGACTATCGTTGAAAACTTCCCGCGCACTCAATCTTCCTGTGAACCGAACTGCTCCCCAATGGCTCCGCAAACTCGCCTGGTGGGGCGTGGGGATTTGGGCGCTCACCATCATCGCCCTCTCGTCGATGACGCCAGTTCAGCTCGACGAAATCCCTTTCAAAATGTGGGACAAAGCCGAGCACTTCACCGCCTTTGGCGCGGGTGCCGTGAACCTCGCGCTGGCGCTCTGCTGGAGCACCGCGTGGCCGTGGAAACGCGTGGTCATTTTCACGGCCATCGCCGTTTCCGTCTTCGGCGCGGTCGATGAATTTCACCAGCTTTTCACCCCGCACCGCTCCGGTGCCGATCCCTACGACTGGACCGCCGACACCCTCGGCGCGCTCACCGGCGCACTCCTCACCGCCCTCGTCTATGCCCGATATTTCAGCCCACCTCGCCCGGCTCCGGCGCGAGCTTGAGGAGCACAACCGCCGCTACTACGACGAAGCCTCGCCCACGGTTTCCGACGCGGAATACGACGCCCTTTTCCGCGAACTCCGCGACCTCGAGGACGCCCACCCCGAGCTAATCACGCCCGACTCGCCGACGCGTCGCGTGGGCGAAAAAGCGACCGCTGGTTTCAAGAGCGTGCGCCACGCGGTGCCGATGCTTTCGCTCGACAACCTCTTTGCGAAAGAAGGCATCGACGGCCTGCGCAAATGGATCGTGAGCGTGGAAAAACTGCTCCCCGGCGAGCCGCTCGAATGGCTCGTCGAGCCAAAGATCGATGGCCTCGCCGTGTGCCTGCGCTACGAGAATGGCCTGCTCAAAACCGGCGCGACCCGCGGCGACGGCGATACCGGAGACGACATCACCAAGAATCTGAAAACGATCCACAGCATCCCGCTCCGCTTGCATGGCAAAGACGCGCCCGAGGTGCTGGAGGCGCGCGGAGAAGTCTATCTTCCGGTCGCCGGATTTCAGCGAATCGTCGAGGAGATGGTCGCCGCGGGCGAAGAGCCGTTTGCCAATGCGCGCAACACCGCCGCCGGCACGCTGAAGCAACTCGATCCCGCGCTCGTGGCGAAGCGCCCGCTGGACATCGTGCTCTACGGGCTCGGCGAAGTGAGCGTCGAGCCGCCACCCACGCAGGACGCGATGCTCGCGTGGCTGAAGAGGCTCGGCCTGCGCACGCCAAAGTTCACGCGCATCTGCGCGAACGCGGATGAAGTCATGGCCGCGATCAATGAACTGGACGCGATCCGCGACACCTTCGGTTTTGAAACCGACGGCGCGGTTATCAAGCTGAACTCGCTCGAACAGCGCGAGCGCGTCGGCTTTCACTCCCGCGCACCGAAGTGGGCAAAGGCCTGGAAATACGTTTCCGAGCAGGCCGAGACGCGGCTGCGCGCGATCACCGTGCAGGTCGGCCGCACCGGCGTGCTCACGCCCGTCGCAGAACTGGAGCCCGTGCTTCTGCGCGGCAGCACGATCAGCCGCGCGACGCTCCATAATGAGGACGAAATCCGCCGCAAAGACATCCGCATCGGCGACACCGTGGTCATCGAAAAAGCCGGCGAGGTCATCCCCGCTGTCGTGCGTGTGGTCTTGGAAAAACGCCCGCCCGACGCGCCGCCGTTCGACTTCCTCGCGCACCTCGGCGGTCAGTGCCCGGCGTGCGGCAGCGCTGTGAAACGCGATCCTAACTTCGCCGCGTGGGTCTGCGAAAACGTGAACTGCCCCGCGCAGCTCACGCGCCGCCTCGAATACTTTGCCAAACGCGGCGCACTCGAAATCGACGGCCTCGGCGGTATCGTCGCCGACAAGCTCGTCGAGCGCGGCCTCGTCCAGGAGCCGCTCGATCTTTTCGACCTGAAGCTGGAGCAACTCGCCCCGCTCAATCTCGGCACCGAAGAGGAGCCGCGCGTCTTCGGCGAAAAGAACGCGCGCAAAGTCATCGACGGCATCGCCCGCGCGAGGACGCAACCGCTCGCCCGCTGGCTGCACGCGCTGGCGATTCCCGAGGTCGGCGAAACCACGGCGCACGATCTCGCAAAATTCCACGACTCGCTCGAAGCCGTGCGCGATTCGCCGCTGCTCCGCGATGTCCTCGAACTCGACCGCCTCCACGCCGCCGCAGACGCCGCGAATCCGCGCGCCCGCCACAACAAGGACGCGACCGAACTCGATAAGCAGCAACTCGCCACGCAACACGCGGAATCGCTCGCAGCAGCAAACGCTGCGGGCCGCCGCCTGCTCGACGCCAGTTTCGCCGAGCCTGCAAAAAAGAAAGCCGCCGCGGACGCTGATGCCGTCTCCGTCGTCGGCCCGGTCATCGCCCGCGCGGCGCTCGACTGGTTCGCATCGGAAACGGGCCGCGCCGTGCTCGCGCGCCTGCACGCGCTCGGTATTGCACCGCAGGGCGGCACGGCCAAAGGCGGGCAGCCGTTTGCCGGCAAGACCTTCGTCCTTACCGGGACGCTCGAAAAAATGTCGCGCAACGAGGCGGCGGAAAAAATCCGCGCCCTCGGCGGCAACGTCTCCGGTTCCGTCAGCCGCAAAACGCACTGCGTCGTCGCCGGCCCCGGTGCTGGCTCAAAACTCGACGAGGCTCGCACGCTTGGCGTGAACGTGCTCGACGAGCCGCAGTTCCTCGCGCTGCTCGGCGGCGAGGCCGCGCCCGCAAAACCAGCGCAGGACTTGTTTGGCGGCGCGGGTGTCTAAAAAACTCCGCCGTCCCTGAAAATAGCCCAGCACTTTAGTGCTAGGTATCTCGGCGAGAATGGAACCAGTCCCGCAGGGACGGCAGAACGCTTTTTTCGTCCCTGCGGGACTGGCGCGCTTTTTTGCATCGCGACCCAGCACTGAAGTGCTGGGCTATTTTCAGCAGAGTTTTATGGAGAAGCTGGCACCTTCCCCTTAAAGCTCTCGGAGCCTACCGCCCGGCCTTCGGCCCTTCATCCAGCGAGCCGATTTTTGGCAGCAGAGTGCGGAGGGCGTTGGGCGGGTCGCCGGGCTGGAGTTTGATTTCCAGTTCCTGACCGGCGCGGGCGATGCGGACGGGCACGTCGTCGTCGGCGGTGAGGAAAAAGGAGGCGTCGAGGATGTCCTCGGCGGCGGCGATTTTGCGGGTGCCGATTTGCAGGAGGACATCGCCGGGGCGCAGGCCGGCTTTTTGCGCGGGCGCATCGGGCAGGACCTCCTCGATTTCCGCGGTGGAGCCGGCGATGGCGATGCCCGCCGTTTTCACATGCACGCCGATCCAGCCGGGGTGCGCCTCGCGGAAGCGGGTGAAATCCATGCGCACTTTTTCCGCGGCCTCGATGGGCAGGGCGAAGGACGCGCCGCCGCCCTCCAGCGTGCTGACGATGATGCCGACGACTTCGCCTTTCAGATTGAGCAGCGGGGCGCCGCCTTCGCCGCGCTGGACGGGGAGGCTGGCGCGGATGTGGGTGGTGGCGAAATAGCGGTCGCCGAGTTTCAAATCGAAGCCGCCGACGATGCCGAAGGACGGGGTGAGCGGGAGTTCGCGCGGGTAGCCGAGCGCGATGACGGGCGCGGCGAGGGCGAGTTCGCGCGCTTTGGCGAAGGTGAGGAAGGGCGTCTCGGCCTCGATTTTCAAAAGCGCGATGCCGCTGCGCAAATCGCTGATGAGCCGCGTGGCGGGATGCCGTGCGCCGCGGAAATGGACGACGATGTCCTGCGATTCGCCGCCCACGCCGTACGACGTGTAGAGCGTGCCGTTCGGGTCGATGAAGAAGCCGGTGCCGGCCACGCGGTCGCGGCCTGCGGTGGCCTCGATGCGGACGACGGCGGCGCCGCTGCTGTCATAAATGGCGCGCACCTGCTGCTGGATGGCGTCCAGCATTTTGCCCGCATCTTCCTCGGCGGAAAAAAGCCGCGCCGCTCCGAAGATGAGGCCGCAGGCGGCGAGGGCGAGAGGCCCGCGCTTAGAAATTGAACGCCGACGACGGCTCATAACTCACGGGCCGTGCATCCATGATGTAACGCGGCTGATGCACCACCGGGGCGAAGGCGGGCGGCGTGGTGGAGAGCGCGGGCGTGCCGAGCCTGGGCGTGGCGGCGGAGGCTTGCAGGGAGAGGATTTTTTCCTCGGCGATGGGCGCGGGATTTTTCTCCGCTGTGGCAATGGTGGACGCAGTCGGACTGCTGCCGCCGGGCGTCATCAGCCCGATGGCTCCGACGCCGACGATGAGCACCGCGGCCATCGCGCCCGCATACGAGAGGTGCCCCATGCTGTGCTCGCTGAAAAATGTCTGCACGCGCTCGGCGGCGATTTTCCACAGCGGGCGGCGGAGCAACTCGGTGCGCTGGCGGCGGTGGATGTCTTTCAGCAGCCCGTCGAAATAGCCGGCGGGCGGCTGTTCGTAGCGCTTCAGCCGGAGGAGTGCGGAGAGTTGTTCGTCGGTCATGTTGGGCGGCGGCTCGTTAGTGGAATTCGGTGAGAAAGTTTTGCAACTGGCGGTGCGCGTAAAACAGTCGCGAGCGGACGGTGCCCTCGGAAATGCCGAGGATTTTCGCGATCTCCGCGTGCGGCATTCCTTGAATGTCGAACATCGTCACGACCGCGCGGTGATCGTGGGACAGCTTTTGCATGGACTCGTTCAACCGCTTTTGCAGCTCGCCCAAATCCGCGTCGCGCACCGGCGTACTCGCGGCGGTCAGCTCGATGAATTCTTTGTCGTTCTGAATGTTCGCGTCGATGTCATCGAGACTGAGGTGAAAGCGGCGTCCGCGCTTTTTCAGAAAGTTGATCGTCATGTTCACGCCGATGGAGTGCATCCAGGTGTAGAACGAGGACTTGCCGCGGAAGCCGGTGATTGAGCGAAACGCTTTCGACCAAATGTCCTGCAGCAGGTCGTTCGTGTCCTCGTGGTTCGAGGTCATGTTATAGACGAGGCCGTAAAGGCGGGAGCTGTACTTGACGATGAGTTCGTCAAACGCCGCCGCATCGCCAGCCTGGGTGCGGGCGATCAGTTCGTCGTCTTGTTTGCGGCTCTGTTCGTCCTGCATCGTGCGGGGTTTGGTAGCAGGCCGCGCGGTGGTTGGGAAAGGTGATTGCGCTGGCGCGGGCCAAAGCACGGAGCCGGGGTTGGGAAGGACGGACGCAAAGGACATGCGGCCAAAGCAGACACGCGGACGGCGGGGATGTTCAAAATTCCGCGCGCAGTGGGGCGCTTACTTTTTCTCCGCGCGCAGCTTTGTGTAGTACTCGCGCAGGCCCTCGACGACGGCGTCGGCGTACTCGCGGTAAATGCTGCGGCGGGGTGCGCCGGCGAGGGGAAATTCGCCGTCGTAGTCGCCAGCCTGCACGCGCTCCCAGACGGGCTCGCTGTTCATCACGTACGGCTCGAGGAAGATGACGGGCGTTTGGTAAAGGCGGTTCGCGAGGAGATTGCGCGCCCAGACGTAGGGGCTCGCGCCGGCGCGGACGGCGTTGCCGGTGGTGTATTCGTAGGGCGGCAGTTTGGTCGCGAGCGCGAGCGCGGCGGCGACGGATTCGGAGGCGGCGAGTTCTTCAGCGTGCGAGCGGTTGAGCAGCTTCACGAGCATCTCGTAGCGCTGGTCGTCGAAGCGCAGCTCGCCCGCGCCATAGCAGCCGTGGACGAGGACGTGCAGATGATTGCGCGGCACGAATTCCGGCTTTTGCGGATCGCCCCACGCCTCGGCGTTGAAGTGCAGGCAGAGCACGAGATCGGGCTGGAGCTTCGCGTTCACGAGCGCCGCGCGCTGGCGGATTTCCGCGTTGCGGTAAAAGAGCAGCTCGCTCTCCGCCTGCACGGTCTGGATGCGACCGGGGTCATTCGGGCCGTCGTAGTTTTCGCGCGGGCTTTCGACGCCTTGCAGCAGCAGCTCCGCGCGCGCGGCGTCGCGCAGTTTTTCGGGGCGCAGCGGAGTCGCGGGCTCCAGCGCGTCGCGCACGCTGGTGACCTCCGCGCCGAGTTCGCGCAGCTTCGGCGCGATGAGTTTCGCCACGCGCAGTGTCATCTCGCCCTCGACCACCGGCCGCGATTCGCCGACCTGCAAAAACCGCTCCTCCATCTTCGCCCACGCGCCGCCGATGTGCCCCGGATCGAGCGCGATGCGCAACCCGGCGAGCGGCTTGTTCGCAGGCGCGGCGGGCAGTTGCGCCGCGGCCCGCCACGTCCGCGGCACCGCTTTTGCCGCCGCGGCATCCTGCGCAAAACGCAGCCGGAATTCCGCCGCGGGCGTGAGCGTCGTTTTAATCACTGCCGCGTCCTCCGCGACATCCACCATCCCGCGCGCCACGCCACCCGGCGCATAGACCGTGTCGAGCAGCCGCGCGAAATCCTCGCGCGTGATCGTCTCCTGAAATGCCTCCAGCCGCGACCAGTCCGGCTTTTCCCCCAGTGCGCTGAGCCGCTGCGCTGGCGCGCAAAAAGGCAGCGCGCAAGATGCGAGACAGACGAAAAGAAAACGGCGGAAAGGCATCACACGCACGAGCCTTTCACAAAAACCCTGCCGCGGCGACAGCGACCGTTACGGCGCGGGCGCAGGCTTCGGCGCGGACGGGCGGGTGCGCTCCATCACATCCGTTTCCTCCGGCGTCAGCCAAGCGCCGCCGCCATGGTACTCGATCCCCACTTTGCCATCGCGAATCTGCGCGAGGTTCACTTCGGTCCCGGCGTTGACCGTCACCTTGCCGACTTCTTTGCCACCCACCACCGCGGGAATTTGCACCGCTTTTTTCAGCCGCACCGTGCGCGGCCACGAGGTCGGGTCGGCGGCGAGCGTTTGGAAAGTCATCGCCGCAGGCGCTGGCGCACCGTCGGGCGTGGTGGCTGCGCCGTCGGCGGGCGCGTCCGCAGGCGCGGGCGCTGCGTCGAAACGGGCGAGCGTGTCTTTCAGAAACGGCATCTTCTGATCCATCATTTCTCTCGCTCCAGGAATTCGCCAGTAAGTCACCAGGATGACCCCGGCAAGCAGCGCCAGCAGGAACAGCAATCGCACAACACTCAAACCGGATTGTTTCATGGGAGACACTTTCATTTTGTTTGGGAAACCGGCGATTTGGATAGCCGAGCGACTTCACCCGCGTCACGGAAAAAATTGCGCGCGTTTCGCGCCGCGGTTCAGCCCGCCAGCTCGCGCACCTGCGCTTCGTAGGTTTCAAAAGGGTCGGCCATCGCGAGCTGATTCGCGGTGTCGGTGGCGATGCTGTCCCAGTTGATGACGTAGGGGAGCTGGCGTTTTTGGAAAAGCGCGACGGCCAGCCCGCGGCCATGCGCGCGGGTATCCGCGGGCGGGATGCGCGTCGCCTCGGAGCGCGCGGCGTGGGCGTTGAATTCGCCGATGGCCTTCGCCGGAGTGAGCGCATGGAAGAGGCCGCGCGCGGGATTGATGTTGTGGTATTCGAGGTCGAGGCTTTGCAGCCACGGGTCCTGCCAGTCGAGCCCTTCGCTTTCGCGGAAAGTTTCGAGCAGCCACTTTTTGGAAATCCAATCCACGCCGCCGAGGAGCAGCTCGGGCTTGGTGCAAAGTGCGTCGAGCGTGAAGGCCCAGTTTTCCAAAATCCAATCCGTCTCCGCGTCGCGCCCGCCGAGCACGCGCTGCGCGTGGGCTTGGAACTCGCGCTGGATGTCGAGCGCCGCGCGGGTGCGGCCGTCTTCGAGCGGCACGACGCCGCGGCCCGTGCCTTCGTGGGAAATCTGGCGCGTGGCCATGACGGCGTCGTGCAGGATCACATCTTCGGGCACGTCGCCCTCCTCGAGCAGCGTGAGGATGAGCGCGGTGGTGCCGATTTTCAGCGCGTTGGCAAACGGCGACATGTTCGAGTCGCCGATGAGCAGGTGGAGCCTGCGGTATTTGCGGTGGTCGGCGAGCGGCTCGTCGCGCGCGTTGATGATCGCGCGGTTGAACTGCACCCACTGGTAGATGTCGTTGACGATGTGATCCGCGCGCTGGCTGAGTTGAAAGGGCACGGCCTCGGGATTGTTTTCCGGCTCGAAATCGAAGGCCAGCGGACTGGCCTGCCCGACGCGGCCCGCGCCGGTGAAAAGCTGCCGCGTGGCGAGAAAGGAGAGCAGCGTACCGAGCAGTCGCGGGGTGAATTGCAGCTCGCGTTTCATCAAATAATTCTCGTGGCAGCCGAAGGTCGCGCCGGTGTGGTGGTCGATGTTGTTTTTGATGAAAGCCACCTCCTCGCTCACACCGCGCGCCTCGATCGCGGACTGCAGCAGGGCGTCGCCCGCGAGGTCGTAGGCCACGGCGTCGCGCACGGTGCGCGATTCCGGCGACGCGTATTCGAGATGCCCCATGTCCATATAGAGCCGCCCGCCGTTCAGCAAAAAGCCGCCGTTGCCCGGCGGCTCCTCGTAGTCCCGATAGTGCAGGTCGATCACCCCCGCGTGCGCTTTTTTGAAAAGGTAATTTTTCACCCGCACCGGCCACGAGTCCGGGCTGTGCGCGGCCTCCCCGGTGACGAGGCAGCCGTATTCGGTTTCGATGCCGGCGACGCGTTTCATAGGAGTGACGGGAGGAAAGTGTCGGGGTTTTCCGCGCGCTTTCCACCGGCACTTTTCATCGTCACTCGCCTCGGTAAAGAATCCGCCCGCACTGCTCGCAGTGGACGATCTCGCGCTGGCCTTTCACCTTCACCACGGTCTGCGTGGTCACCTTCATGTGGCAGCCCATGCAGGTCTCGTGTTCGAGCGGGACGACCGCTTCGCCTTTGCCCGCGAAGAGGCGGTCGAAGGTATCGAGCAGGTCTTCGTCGAGGCCGACGGCGAGACTGGCGCGCTCGGTTTCGAGC